>QMRH01000012.1 GCA_003650675.1 Thermoprotei archaeon
CTTTATGAGCCAGACTTCATCAGAGAGCATTCGCGGGGAACGGGGCTCCGCACATCCTGACTTAAACAGATAATGTTCCTTGATACACTTTAATGTTACGCAGATCGAAAACTGTTGCGAGCCTTACTTTATATTCTTCCATTGAAATAATTCTAGTAGGGTAAAGAGGTTCGTAGAAATGCGTAGAACCAAAATATTTGCAAGTATAGGACCTGCCTCGGATGACAGGAGTATTTTAGAGAGAATCCTCAGGAAGGTTGATGGCGTAAGGATCAACTTTTCCCATGGCACGGAGGAAGAGTGGGTCAAGCGGATTGAACTTACAAGAGAATTGGAGGACAAGCTCGGCAAATACATTGCCTGTATGGGTGACCTGCAGGGTCCAAGCGTCAGAATAGGTGCACTAAAAACCCCAATTAAACTGTACCCCGGTATGGGGGTTGTCTTAAAGCTTGCCGAAGAAAGCCTAAACCACACCATCCCCGTACCTAGTCCAGAGTTCTTTGAGACGGTTGAAGAAAAAGACGTTGTCTTGACAGATGATGGTAAGGTTAGACTTAGGGTGGTTGAAAAAGAGAATCCATACATTGTTCGAGCCGAAGCGTTGACTGATGGTTTACTGGAAAAGGGGAAGGTTCTTGTGGTTAGGGGGAAAGAATATAACATTAAATCACCTACAGAGAAGGATTTAAAATGCATAGAATTTGCCGCTGAAATGGACCTCGACATAATCGCGGTAAGCTACGTCAGGAGTCCAGAAGAGGTAAACAAAATACGGGGGATAGCGGAAAGCTGTGGATTTAAAGGACTGATATTGTCCAAGATAGAGACTATAAGCGCCGTGAAGAAGCTGGAGGATATTATAAAGGTGTCCGACTACATTATGGTGGCTCGGGGGGATCTGGGGCTCCACTTTGGACTGGAAGTCGTACCGAAGCTTCAAAGCCGGATAGTGAACATGGCGCTGAAGATAGGTAAACCCGTGATGATTGCAACGCAGATCCTAGAGTCGCTTAGATATAGCGATGTACCGACGCGTGCAGAGGTCAACGACATCTATACAGCTGTAAGAGAAGGAGTTGATTCGTTGCTTTTAACGGGAGAGACCGCGGCAGGAAGAAACCCTGTGAAGGCTGTGGAGTGGCTTAACCGTATAATAAGATCAGCACAGACCCCTGTGAAAGTACATGTAAAGGCGGAGGACATTAGAGACAGGTTTGTAGAAGGAATAGTGAAGTTGGCGGAGGATTTAGGCGCCCGGCTGGTAATCTACTCGGTTTCAGGGAAAACAGGTTTCAGGACTGCAAAATACCGGCCATACACCATTGTATACATCGGCACTCCCTCCAAGAAAAACGCCAGGCTTCTAAACACCCTCTGGAACCTTCAACCCTTACTGGTTCAAGCAAAAAACTATACGGAAGGAATAAGAGCCACCGTGAAACTAGCCCTAGAAAAGGGATACATACGTAAAGGGGAAACCTTGATCGCCACCTACGGACTACAGAAAGCAAGAAGACATTTCGTCGAACTAATCGCACTATAGATGAGCAACCACTATTCAACAAGTAACGTAAATCTCCCAGCCACTAGAAGCATTCAAGCTATTCTGATTTAACATCAACCATAGGAATTGATTTAAACAATAAAATCCACCTATAAGTAGACTACCATCGGATGATGAATGCACGTCAGGGCGATCTATGAGCGCATTGGTCTTTTCTGACCCTTCACTTAACATCTATCTTTGTATACTACTCAAAGTATCACGGAAAATCATCTACCTCCCAGAAAACAACCTAACAGAACATTTGAATACTACCCGAATCAGAAACTGTTTCGAAGCTCAGAATGGTTTTCATTTTTATCTTATAATGGAAAACGGGAGGAGAACATAGATGATTTCTCTATGAACTTAAGGCTATTAATCGCTTTTAGTTATTTTCCAGGGCATGCCTATGTAATGGACTAGTGGTTTCTCGTCGCTCATCCTGTAGGCGTCTACGACTTCTCCTACAACCATTATATGGTCGCCGGCTTCCACCTCGTTCACTACCCTGCATTCTAGCACTATTGAGGCTGTAGGAATTACGGGAGCCGTTATGGTCTTTGCCTCTTCAGGTGTTATTCCAGCTACGGAGAATTTATCCACGTTTCTACTTGATAGACTACCGAAGACATTGTATGCTACTTCTTCCAGTGAGGGGGTGACAACATTTACTACAAAGCACTTGTATTTACGTATAAAGTTGAGGGTGTTGCGTGAAGGAGCTATTGATACCATGATTAAGGGAGGGCTCCAGGAAACCCTAGAAGCCCAGGCAGCTGTCATACCTCCCCTGTTTTTAGGGTCATTGGGGTCACCGGCGGTAACTATTACTAGGGGTTGCGGTATGAAACGCAACGCTTGAATGGGATTCAACTTTTTAAACATATTTCCACCAATATTGTCCAGCGTTCATCATTTAATAATGTTTCGTATAATCGAATATTTATTAACCTAAACTAGTTTTATAGGTGAATGGGTGACGAACAACTTCTAGAACTTTAACCCGGTAATATTATGGATGTTTTAAAGTAGGGGATGTAGGGTCGCTGATGTATCTTAAATGTTAAATACCAAGAGATTTCTAGTATTCTGGTGAACCTTTATAGGTGAATTCCAGCTGAACTTGTGGGCGTATCCCTTCGAGTTCCGTCCACCGCCTACAGCGGAGAAGGACATCAAGTTTCTTGTGAAATGGTGTGAGAAGCTTGGAGTCAATAAAGTTTTCTTCGCAGTTAGAAGAGGAATATATTCCTTCCATGAAAGCAAGATTCTCCCTCAAAACCCCCAGTTTAAAGGTTTTAATCTCCTAGGAAAAATAGTAAAGTCCCTTCATGATATAGGCGTTGAAGCACATGGTATGGTTGTTGTTTCACCTTGGGTCAACCTACGGGAAAAGGTTCCCAGCGACATTGATCCCTGTCCACCCTTTTTAAGGAGGAGAGATTGGCTTCCAGTAGATAGGTATGGATTTAGAGAAGACGAGGCACCTTTCTTTGGGCGAACCTACGACCTGGATATAGGCCAGGAAGAGGTAAGACAGTTTATAGCAGAGTATGTCAGGGATCTTATAGAGGCTGTCCCAGAACTCGATGGAATACACCTAGATTTCATACGCTACAGGTACTGGAAAAGCACGTTAAAGATCATTGCAGGCCCGGGCTCCGAGTTTAGGAGAATCCCTCCTTCACCAGCTTTCATTAAAATGACCCTTAGCAGAAGGCTGTTAAACGAAGAGGAGGGCTTAAAGCTGGCCTATAAGATAATGGATGTACGGAACGCTGGAGGCCCTCCCTTCAAGGAGACCGAAATAATCCTTGAACGAGAATACCTCTACTGTTTCTGCGAAAAATGTCTGAAAAACTTTACGGATAAAACAGGTATAGAGTTCCCAGAAAACCTGAAAACAACCGATGAGAAATCCAGCTGGCTTCTAGAAAAACACAAAGAAGCTCTCATCAAATTCAGGATAGATAATGTCACCGACCAAGTGAGGAAGGTAAGGAAGGTGATGGACGAGGAAGGCTTCAACAAGCCTTTATCAGCCGCAACCTTTGCCCGGTTCCCGCCCCACGGCACAACCGACACCAAGCCGCCGTCCGAAGAAGACTACGATAAAATCCTTTATACAATTGCGCAGGACTGGACAAGCTGGGCCCGCGAAAAACTATTGGACTTTGCTGCTCCAATGCTCTACTGGATGCCACCCCAAAACATACTAGTAGCAACCCTCATCCTAAAGAAGAGGATCGGGAAAGACTTTCCACTATATCCTGGGATACTGACAGCCGACAACTATAAATATAAGCCTAAATGGTTGCTGGAAGCCGCGGAACTACTAAAAGAAAACAATATCGAGGGACTTACCTTATTCAGGTACGGCACCTGGTGTGAAAGGGTAAGAAGAAACCTTGGAATGAAGCCCATATACCGTTACGAAAAGACCATAAAGAGAATAAAAGAATAATCTAAACCAACTTTATTTTGGTTGGTTTTGTTACCTCGAGGTTCAACTTCATCCGTTTCATCGTAACATTTATTTTCACCATGCTTTAGTAGATTTTTAAGGTGAAGAATTGGTAGTCGAAGAATATATTCCGTGTATAATATACAGCGGAGGCAGGAATATATTCGAGCTACATTTTACAATACCAAATAAGCCAGGACAGTTGCGGAGAGCCCTTAAGATATTTTCTGAACACAACATTGATCTCGTGAATATTAGTACATATTCTTTACCTGACTGGGATAGAGCACCCGTGTTTATGTTTGCTGATTTCACGGATTCAGATGTCAGCATAGAGGATATTAAAAAGATGCTTGAACAGACGACAGGCGACAAGGTTCACGTGAAAGTTCATCCTCCCAAGAGATTTATAATAGGGGAACTGGCTTTTCCACTTTATATATTTCCAGGTGTCAGGTGTCTAATATTAACTGAATACAACTTCCGCGAAATGATTAAAGGATTCTATGAAAAAATGGGTGAAACAGCCGCCGTTTTCCTCTATCATTTAGCCTACTCTGGCGGTAAGTTTATCGGGAAGTACCTTGCGGGAAAACTAAGCCTAAAGGATGAAGCCCTTTTAACAGAGGTTCTAAAATTCTATCAGGCCTGTGGCTGGGGACGTGTTAAACTGGTTAAATATAATCCAAAGAAACTGAAAATAGCCATAAGGATCTATGACTCCATCGAATGCGGTATCTTCAAGAACAGGGATAAGCCTGTTAGCCAGCTGATCAGAGGCCATATCAGCGGTGTACTTTCCGGCCTGTTAGAGAAAGAGGTTAGGGTGATGGAGACAAAATGTATAGCTAAAGGAGACCCCTACTGTGAGTTCCACATGGAGAAAGTTTAATCCCGTTGTTTAAACTGATTTAAAAGACGTGGCGGGTTTTCTATGGTTGTGAAATAGGATTCCAGGAGATATTAGCATATGAATACCTGTGCTACGCTTATGGTGGCTGGTACAGTCTTAGGGCTATAGGAGACTCGGACCAGCGGTACGTTCTCCCCTATAGTATAGGAAATTAGCTTGTTTTCAGGAATTTTCAGCGAATCCAACTCCTCCCATGTCCCATTCAATGTATAGGTCTCTATTGAAAGCCTTCCAGATTCATCGGCTTTAAACAATAGCGTCACCTGTAATCCTAGAGCCGGGATTGGGTGACTTATAAGCTGTTTTTCCGTGACCTTGCCTTCGAGGAGGGACCTGCTTCTTAAGAGATGTAGCTTTAAAAGTAGTGAGGGCCGGGGGCTTCCCTCTAAAACTCTAAGTTGCCATGGATGTATGTCATTCCACACCCATTCCCTATCCACTGGCCCTCCATCGATGTCCAACAGTATTCCAAGGGAAGCAGACGGTTTCATGGATGTTAACCCTATTGAATAAGGATGACCTTCATGCACTACCATGGATTTACCTGTATGGGTTAACAGCGCTAGGCCACGCAGATGGGAGTCTATAAACCATAGAGCTAGTGTTTCGTGCATTGAAATTGTATAGGTATGTCTCTCCAGATGATAGTTTTCCGGTAAGCCTGGCAACGACATTTTAAGCGGCTCGTCACCCCAGGCACCTGAAAACGCATACAACTTATCATTGTGAAGCATGAAGTGTGTTACCCCGCCTCCAAACAAGTCTTCTGCCTCGAAACCGAACCAAAGTAGGGGTCCGTTTTTCCATTTAGGTAGCTTTGCATGTAGCTGGAAAAAACCGTATCTGAAAGTAGCCTTCGACCTAAGGGAAACCGTTGTTATTTCCTTCGGCTTAAAGTACCTTGCCTCCGTAAAGTACGTGTACTTGCTCTCGTCCCACGAAATCCTCCAATATTTAGTAGGATCATCGGCTCTGAACCTCTCCCCCCTGGGTGTGTTTTCCCTGACCCAACAATAGAATAGGTTTCTAATATCCTCCTCGAGAACGTATCCAAATCTTATGGATGGAGATGGCGTGTCTAAATCCCCCTAAGAAATATATCTAGAGAAGCAATAAATACGATGCTATCGACGAAAAGTTTTCTGCGACTTCACTGAGGTAATTGAGTTATCTTACCATTCAACATATCTATGAATTCTTCAAAATATTTTAATGGGACTCGTGCTCCAGCAGCCTTTCTATGTCCTCCTCCATGTACGGGAATCTCCTTTGAAAGCCTACGCAACACCTTATTTAAATCGATGTCCTCTTCGCTGGTTCTAAGACTCATGATAACTATGTCTCCTCGGATTTCCCCTGCAACACCCACCTTTCTTCCTGCTAGTGCTTTGACGTATGTGGCGGCCCTAGCTATACTACCAGAAGGATTCAGTATATAGGCTATTTCACCTTTAACCTTAAAGGATCCCTTTATTTCACGTATCATCTTTTCCTCGTTAACGCTTTCTATAAGCGCCCTGATAAGTAGTTCTGATAGGGAGCTGGGAAGCCTGTTTTGGCTCAAGTGTTCAACTACATGGCGTTTGAAATCATACATTTTCCGGCTCCCCTCCATACCTTGACTTAGGACACCTGCCTCAAAGTACACGAACCTCATATCCCAATCTTCTAAAGCCTTTCTAACGAACTGTGTGTTTATCATGTAATCTGATATGGCGCCGTAGAGTGCCACCCTATTATATTCCCAGGGCAACTTATCTTCGAAGAACTTGAACGTTAATTCCGCCGCACAAGCCTCTTCACTGTGAACTACATTTCCAGGAAGCTCCTTTATCCTTATACCGAGTGGTTCAGGATGGTGATCTATATAAGTTAACTCGCCTTCACTAGAGATCCGAGAGAACAATTTAACTAGATCATTGAGATGCGCTTCATTTAACGCTATGTCGACTATTATCACGTGGTCTCCTGGCTTTACATTTTCCTTGATATCGTCGTAGAGTCCATAGGGATGTGTGAAAAACACGTTCACAGGGCCTAGGGCTGCAGACACTAAAGCAGCGGAGGTAACGCCATCGCCATCTCCATGCGCAAACACCCATTTCATATAAACACCACCTAATCCCCTGGGCTTTCACCGCGTCTTCTAACATCTTTGGATACGTCGACAGTAATATCCATTTCTTTACAGCAACCTTAGAATATAGGTAGTTTCCGGTTTTCAGGACTGCAGTAAATTGAAGTGGGCGTCCAATCGCTATTATTTTCTTTAAAACTTATCCTATCAAATAGAAAAATTGGCTTCATCAAGGTTTATAAATTTTCTAATAGTTATTTTTGCTGATGCAAACAAATGAATTGGATATTGTGGACCTATTACATCGTGTTGTTGAAAAGGGTTTAAAGTTCGGCGCAGAGTACGTTGACATACGCGTTGAAAATCTAGCTGGAACCAACATGTATATGCATAAGGGTGTAATGGAAGCATCGACATATGCTAGGCGTCAGGGGGCAGGCATAAGGTGTCTTGTTGACGGATCCTGGGGCTTCGCTGCTGTCGACACTGTGAAGGAGGATGCGTTGCTCGAGGCTGTGAAAGCCTCCCTAAAGATGGCCAGATCATCCGCCCCGGCTCGGAGAAGAAGGGTTAAGCTGGCCGAAACGAAAGTTTATAGAGATAAGGTGGAGGCTGTTGCTAAAATAAAGCCATCAGATGTGGATCCCCAAGATAAAGTCAAGCTGGTTGCCGAGGCAGACGAAAACATAAGAAGCTACGGCGATATAATTAGAGATAATAGGGTGATATATAGCGATACCCTCTTTAAGAAAATCTTCGTTAGTAGCGAAGGAGCAGAGGTTATTATCGAAGGCTTCAGAACATATCTTAGAGTGGCTGCGGTAGCCGGGGAGGCTGGAACACTTTCTCCTGCGTACGAGGCTGTGGGTGGCGTTAAAGGATTTGAATTGTTTGAGGGTGAAAGACACATAGAGCTGGCTAAAACGGTTGCTGAAAGGGCTATAAGGCTCCTTAAGGCTTCTCTACCTAAAGGAGGCTTATCCACGGTTGTACTGGACAACAAGTTGCTGGGGCTTATAGTCCACGAAGCTTTTGGACACACGGCTGAAGCCGATCTAGTGATAAGTGGAGACATGTTAACGGGAAAGATGGGGGAATCAATAGCATCCGAGCTAGTCACCATAGTAGATGATCCTGGGCCAGCCTATGCCAACGGATGGACGCCCTACGACGATGAAGGGGTTAAAGCTAGGAAGGTGGTTATCGTGGAGAAAGGGGTTTTAAGGGAGTTCATGCAGAGCAGGGAGACAGCAGCTATCCTAGGTATGGAGCCCACTGGAAATGCACGGGCACAGGACTACAGGTTTGCCCCCATAGTCCGTATGAGAAACACGTACATGTTGCCCGGCGACTGGAATCCAGAGGAAATAATAGCCGAGACGAAGGAGGGATATTACCTTAAAGGAACCCTGGGGGGACAGGCTGACGCAAATGGTGAATTCATGTTCGGGGTTCAGGAAGCCTGGAGGATAGAAAACGGTGAACTAAAGGAACCCTACAGAGGGGTTACGGTTTCAGGCAACGCTATAAACGTCTTGAAGAGCGTTGACGCGGTCGGTAAAGACCTTAAAATAGGTTTTCCAGGCACCTGTGGTAAAGGCCAGATGGCTCCAGTCGACGGCGGCGGTCCCCACATTAGATGTAAGATAATTGTAGGTGGTAGAAGATGAATCTAGTTGAACATGCCATAAAATATGGGCTTAAAATAGGGGTAGATGAAGTCCACGCAGTGTACACGCGTTCAAAGGGCTTCGTAGTAGAGGTTGAAATGGACTCCATATCTAGAACCAGTTTCATAGAACAGTCGCGTCTAGGGGTGATAGTGTTTGTCAATAAAAGGATAGCGGCTGCAAGCATTAACAATCCTACTGAACGTGACGTGGAGAAAGCAGTTGAAGCAGCATATAAAATAGCTAAAGCCTCTAAGCCGAACATCCATTGGAGCGGCCTCCCCGAACCTAAACCTTATCCTAAGGTGGAGGGACTATACGATAAAAGGATAAGTGAAATCGATGCAACAACGGTGGTGGAGCTCATGAAGACTGGGATCCAGGCCACCAAGCAGGCGGAAAATGTCAGCCTCATGCAGGGTGCCCTAGATATAGGTGTAGTGAAGAGACATCTAGGGAATAGTAGGGGTATAGATTGTAGCGAAATGTTCACGGAGCTTCGAACATACCTAGTTGCCGTGGCAAAGGAGGCTGGTGAAGTGGGAAGCTTCGCCGTTGAAAACTATTCTTCAAGGAAACTTGATGTAGACATGGAGCAATTGGGCAGAAATGTCTCGGAGAAAGCCCTTGAATCCTTGCACCTTAAACCTATTGAAAGCTTTAAGGGATCCATGATACTCGACTATGATGTTTCAGCCTACCTTTTCTCTGTCATAGGCATGGCCTATAACGGGTTCAAGGTATGGAGTGGTAGCAGTCCGTGGAAGGACAAGTTGGGTGAAAAAGTTGCAGTAGACGAGCTCACCATAATCGATGACGGTACATTACCAGGGGGGCTAAACTCGGCATCCTTTGACGGTGAAGGTTCACCGACAATGAGGAAAGTGGTTATCGAAAACGGTGTACTAAAGAAATTCATCAACAACACTTACACAGGTAGACTGCTAAACATGGAGGCTACGGGAAACGCACTTTCTCCACTAGATGTAGGCCCTGCGAACACCATAATAGAGCCAGGTGACTGGAAGCCCGAAGAAATGATAAGGGATGTAAAGAAGGGGATACTTCTCAAAAGATTTTCTGGTAGAATTAATGTAGAGGACGGCCTGGTTTCAGGAACAGCAAAACAAGCCTTCTACATCGAAAACGGCGAGAAAAAGTATCCCGTCAAAGAATGCATGGTTTCCGGAAACCTCTATGAAATGCTAATGAACATTACAGCAATTGGGAAGGAAACCAGAGATAAGGGAGGAGTAATAGTCCCCTTAGTGAAAATCGACAACGTCAACATCATTGGAAAATAAAATATTTTTTATCTTTTAGTAATACCGTTAATCGCTTTAGTATGTTGATACTCCCCTTTTTAAGTGGGGGGATTTTTGCTTTTAGGGTGTTCATTGCCCTTTTTAGGCTCCCATTTCATCCCACCCCACCTTAGGGGCTGTGCCGCCAGCCCGTCATCCCTACCCCTCCGAGAGGGACTCGGGACTATCGGAGAAGAATCCCCCATCAAAGCAGGGGGCTTTCCGGCACCATTTTTGTAAAAGTAGATGGATTTATAGTGAACGAAGACTACTCATTTACTTGCATATATAGGTGTTTTTGAATGAAACTCTCAGGCATTTGTCGATGGCATATCCATAAGGTTGTCCAAATAATGTACAGAAGCATGGCTTCGATGAAATATTAAGTCTAAATGGGTGCCAAGGGAAGTATACAAGCATTTAAAATATTTAAAAGAAAAAGCACGGGTAGCCATGTTGAAGAACTTAGGGTTTGGTGGTTATACCTAATCTGGTAGCAATGTTCTTTTGTCTGGTATCTAAAGTAAGGAGCGGTAGTTTCTTTGTGGATGCTAACGCTAAATACAGTGCATCATATATGGGGATACCCAAGGTCATGGAAATTTCGAAGGCTGAATCAATGTACTTTAGTTCAGGTTCCAGTAGGATATTTTTTCCTATCATGGTTTTCAGTAAAATGTAAGCCTTATGTGCTTCTTTATCGTTTATAAGCCTCCTTAAATACGCGGCTTTCCATATAGCGTTTACTACCTCTTTAACCACGTGATCTACCGAGACTGTGTAAACCATGTGTTCGGCTAGCTCTTCCCAGCCTTCCTCCCTTAGTATGAATGCGGTTAGAGCTGAAGCATCAACTACTATCACGATCCTCTCTCACCACGCTAACGGAGAATCCTTTAGGAACACTCCATGACGCACTATGTAGTTTCTCCATGACCTTCACGAAGTTTTCTTTGGCCTCCAGTTCCCTTAACTTTGCTTCAACAAATTTTCTAAGTTCCTCGCTCCAGTTGACAATGTCCTTATATCTCTGCATCTTCTCCTTAACTTCGCGCCTAACCTTGAAGCTTACAACTTCACTTACAGCAGTCATAGTACACCATATGGTAAACAAATTGGTAATATATATGGTTTACCAATTATTTTACCCCTGTTTTCATGTGCACTCAAAACTCGGTTATCGAGTTAGCCGACCTGAGTCTTCGGAAGTCCATAGATGTGAACAATATATATTTGAAGACTTTTGTTGATGCGGTGGCTTGTTAGGGTAACCTAACATTTATATACCGGTGTCATAGTTTTCCTCAAGGGAATTACAGCTGATAGGCCAGTTCATAATATCGTTTAGGGAAGGGTTTGAAGCAACGATCATGGTCGACCTGCTGTCTGACTAGCTTCTGAAGTAGACGTAGATGCATTAAAGTTGATGGATTGTGCTAGATTACTCGACAAGCACCATGTAGCTTCAAGGTATGTTAATATGCATCTCCCATGTAAGGGTACCGCCCTTCAAACTCTATGGAAAGACGATTCTGAAAAGGTGTTTAAAGTGCGTTCAAACGATAATAGAATTTGTAAAAACTTGAGGGGACGGCTGGAAGTCTGAAAAATATTTAGTAAAATGCTGAAAACAGAAACCTTTACTCACCAGAGAAGTAATTTTCCACGGAAAGGTTTATATATTTTGTGCAATAGCACATAATTGTTGCATAACCATGCGAGTACATAGAGAATGCGTCCACTATGTTAATGGTAGATGTACATTATATAATGTGGAAGTCCCACCCAATGGGGTTGCATGCCCAAACTTCATGCCAAAAAATACTTCAAACCGGATCCTGCAATCATTTATCAAATCATCTCGAAGACCTATACCTCCCTCGATCCAGACCCACAATATCTACTCTGGTCAAACAGGAGGCTTTTCTAGATTATTGCCAGCAGGTCAGCTTAGAAACCCGTTTCATTTTCCATTAGGTGGAGGACGTAGAGTAAGAAGACGTAGGAGGAGAAGGTATAGGGGAGGAGTACTGTAAAAGCATGCAACCTCTTTCTTTTAAACCATACCTCTAAAAAAATTATATCTTATAGCTAAGTAAATTTACGTGTTGAAAAACTATGAGCTGGATTAAGCAGGGTAGGGGGTTTGCGTTTCCAGAGTACAAGCCACAGTGGCCTCCGGATCCCCCCTTCGACCTCCTTGAGGTTAAGGCTGACATAAAAATCGACTTAAAGAAGAGGAGTATCTCGGGGCATTCTGTGAACACCTTCAAGATAAAGAAAAGCGTCAGAGAGCTGGTGTTGGATGGAGTCGACATGAATATACTTAAAGTTGAGGCTGGTGGGAAGAAGATCGACTATACGTATGATGGAAGCCGTATAAGGATATTTTTCGAAGAAGAGTTGAATCCGGGAGATATTGTCAGCATAAAGGTTCAGTATTCAGTAAAGGAGCCTGTGAAGGGTGTATGGTTTGTACCAACCGATGGTACGGGTCCAGCGAAGTTGGCCTATACACAGGGGCAACCGGAGGACACGAGGTACTGGCTGCCTACATACGATTACCCGAATAGAAAAACCAAGGTCGAGTTGACAATAAGGTCTCCAAGAGGGCTTTACGCGGTAGCAAATGGTCTACTTGTGGAGAAAAATGAGGAGGGAGACTGGTGGGTCTGGAAGTATAGGCTCGACTCGAGGATTCCAACCTATCTAATAGCTTTCGCGGTAGGCGACTTTGCGGTGAAGGAAGAGGAGTATAATGGGGTGTTGCTTCAATACGTGGTTCCTAAAGGTAGGGAAGAGGATATTGAAAGAAGTTTCGCTAAAACCAAGGAAATTATGGCTTTCTTCGAGGAATATACTGGAGTAAAGTATCCATACCCAAAGTATACACAAGTGTGTATCGATGAATTCGTGGCCGGGGGCATGGAAAACGCCTCAGTCACACTCTTAACCTCTAGAACCCTACACGATGAAAAAGCGCATGAAGAGTTCCGTAGCGAGCCCCTAGTAGCACATGAAATGGCCCACCAGTGGTTCGGAGATCTAGTGACATGCAAGGACTGGAGCCACCTCTGGTTAAACGAAAGCTTTGCAACATTAATGGAGGCCTTGTGGCGTAGAAGAGATCTAGGCGAAGACGAGTTTGTCTATGATCTAATACTAATGTTGGACTCCTACCTCGGTGAATATAAGAGCAGATACTCTAGGCCTATAGTAACAAGGTTGTATAAACATCCTGACGAGGTCTTCGATTCACACAATTATCCTAAAGGTGCACTGATACTTTGGTCTCTGGCAAACTATATAGGTGAAGAGAACTTCAGGAAAGCTATTAAAATATATCTTGAAAACAGGTTCGAGGATGTTGCGGACACGGATGATCTCAGAAAATGCATGGAAAAGGCTTCAGGCTTCTCATTAGACTGGTTTTTCGAGCAGTATGTCTTCAATTCAGGCCACCCTATACTTAAAGTAAACTATAGATGGCTTCCCAAGGACAAGATAGTTGAAATAAAGGTCTCCCAGACACAGAAGGGCGACAGTCTCGAGGAATATACATTGCCCCTAGAGGTTCTCATAATAGGAGACGGCTACGAGGAGAGGAGGAGGTTCTTGATAAAGGAGAGACAGCATGTATTCCCTATTCCATGTCCAGGTAAACCTAAGGCTGTATGCATAGATCCCGACTTCAAGTCATTTAAAGTCCTGCAGCTTGAAGTGGGGGTAGACGACCTCCTCTCCATGATAAAAAACTCTAAGAAGCTTTATCCTAGGGTTGTTGCAGCCAGGACTTTAGCAAGCAAGGGTAGCGCCAGGGTGGTTGAGGCCCTCAAGGAAATACTTTTAGATGAAAGCGAATTCTGGGGTCTTAGGTTTGAAGTCGCTAAGACGATAGGTTCAATAGGAGGAGAAACAGCCCTCCAGACACTGTTAGAGGCCCTGGAGAAGGTCAAGCATCCACGTGTAAGGAGAAGCATAGTTACTGCTCTGGGAGGCTTCAAAGACAAAAGAGCCTTCGAAGCCCTAGTAAAAGTCCTCCACAACGATGAGGAAGGATACTACGTCAGGGCTTCAGCTGCGGTTTCGCTTGCAAAAACAGGTTTCGACGAGGCTTTCGAACACCTTAAGAAAGCCCTAAACTATCCATCACATTCCGATGTGATAACAGCATCAGCATTGGAGGGTATGGGGATCCTAGGCACCAAGGAAGCCTTAGAAGAGGTTAAAAAATATCTAGCCGTAGATAAACCCCTCCACCTACGTGCAGCAGCCACCATGGCTCTCGGCTACTTCCCTACAGAAAGAAAGATCATAGAACTCCTTGAAACACAAGCTAAAAGCAGGCATCCAAGAATTAGAGGAGCTGTAGTTGCAGCCGCCAAAAGATCCCTAAGCCCGAGACTAATACCTCTGCTCGAGAAACTGCGTTCAGATCCCTCAGGCTCCGTAGCTAGAAGAGCTAGAGAAGCCTTAGAGGCTATAAGAAAACACATGGAGAAGGGAGAGGAATACAAGAAGCTGAGGGAGGAGCTAGAAAAACTCAGGGAAGAAGAGAGGAGACTTGCAGAAAGAGTGGAAAAGATAGAGAAAAAGTTCTAGAGGCTTCATTTCAATGAAACCCATCTAAATCAAATTGTTTTTATAGTATTAAAATGTTAAAAGAATAGTCGACTTAAATCAGCTGCCATAAAGTCTACTATATTTCAATATACTTGTCTATGAATTTCCTGTACCAGCCATTATACTCTTCTGGAGTTACTATATGTACTTCAAATGGGGTGTATTCACCTATCTTCTTCGCTATCTCGACTCTGAGCTTTATTCTATCATCTGTTTTTTCAGCAAGCCTCGTCACCACCATTATATCTATATCACTATCCGGTTTAACGCGGCCCTTTACTATGCTTCCAAACAACATCACTCTAGCTTGTTTATCGTATTTTCTTACAATTTCCTTCATTTTCTTCGCATAGAGTTCCGGCTTCTCAAAATATTTTTTCCATTTCCCTAAAGTCTCTAATTTTAACTCAATTAATGTCAGTTTTTCTCCAAGCATTCCAACACCTCCTGAACGTTCTTGGCAAACTTCAATACTCTTTCGGCAATTTCTTTATCGTAGCTTCTCGGCATATATCTCGAAGATATGTAGGCTTCTTCAAGTAGGTAAAATGTTTCAATGTTTCTTGTATAAAGTTTTTTTAATTCCTCTATTCCATAGACCCTTATCGTGTCCTTTATTAATCGTACTAGGGAATGTGTTTTAGGGTAATCTCCTATCTTTTTATACAGAAGGTGTTTAAGAAAAAGCTGTAGAAACTGTTCAACATGGAATAGTACCAAATCATAGTCTCCACGGGCATAATCAGCTTGGGCACTTTTAAGAAAAGCTTTTGCTCTTCTTTTTAAAAAATCTTCAAAATACCTGTTCAGATATTCTCCCCTGATAACCCATAGGTATTCCCCTATATAACTCCTATACTTTTAATAACAATCCATGTAAGTGCATCGTGGTTCTAAAATGAATATATGGAGAATATGTGGATGTTTTAGAGAATCATTAATGGAAAAATTTACCTTCAAGAACGCTTCAATTATCTCCACCATGATAATAATAAAATGTAAAAGATGTGGTTTCGAGTTTGGCCGCATAGATCCGGAGGCAGCTGCTTTTATCACAATAAACAGTATTTTAAATAAATATGGGTACCGTTGTCCAAGGTGTATAAGAAGAATTTCAAATGATTCTAGGGAATGGGGGTTTAAAGTGGGGAAAGCAAAGCTACTTGTAAAGGCTGAATCCAAATTTTAAGGTAGAACGCTAATATACTAACACCGAATAAACATGGGTAGCCTTAGGGGGATTTTAACTTGCAATGTTGTGACCTTAGGTTGGAGCTTACAAAGGTTATGAGAATCCTATATGAGAGAAAATACATTTCCTCCCTCAGCGGAAACGCCAGTGTCAGGGAGCCGGGTTCAAGCGAATTCTGGATAACGCCGAGCGGTGTCTTCAAGGGCGCCCTCAAGCCCAGCGATATAATTAAAATGAGTGTTGACGGGAGGGTGCTCGAGGGAAGGTTGAAGCCATCAAGCGAATGGAGGTTTCATGCGGCAATTTACAGGAAAAGGAAAGACGTTAACGCGGTAATACATGCACATAACCCAATTACCGTCGCTTTGACTATGGCCGGGGTGGCCATCGATCCTGTAACGGCAGAAGGGATCCTGTTTCTACGGAAAGTTAAAGTGATACCTTATGCTCCCCCCGGCTCCGAGGAGCTTGCAAAAAAGGTTGCTGAGGGTATAGGGGACTGTAATGCTCTCATCCTTGAAAAACATGGTGTTGTAGCTGTAGGCAGAAACCTAACGGAGGCAGAAGCCATAATAGAGACACTGGAAGATGAGGCATTGGTACATTTCATCATACATGTTTTCCATGCTTTACACAGTTGACACTCCCCCTACTTAGGTGGGGGATTTTTGCTTTTAGGGTGTTCATTGTCTTTTTGGGCTCCCATTTCATCCCACCCCACCTTAGGGGCTGTGCCGCCAGCCCGTCATCCCTACCCCCGAGAGGGACTCGGGACTATCGGAGAAGAATCCCCCCACCAAAGCAGGAGGCTTCCCGGCACCATTTTTGTAAATGCTGGTAGAAAGGGTGTCGTTGCACATTCTATTTGAGCCCTGTGGAACCACACCCGTAGCCATAGGAGAAGAAAGGGTGTTAACTGTTTTCGAGGACGATGGTTAAATACATCAAGATCTTTAACACCGTTTAAACCATGTGTTACGGTACGTGAAGTCCCTGTTTTTTCATGAACCTGAGTACTCTAGTAGCAATGATTATGGCTAGAAGGTGGTCTATGAACAAGTCTTGCGGGACAAAGACGAGCACCGATGCTATAAAAAGCACTAGAATCTCGCCTGGTAAATTGAACCCAAAGTGGCTTACAATGTTTTTAGACCATCCTTTTAACCCTAAACCCAGAGCCGTGGGCTGCAGGGCGTAGTAACAGAATACTAGGAAACCGAATACATATATGGGAAGGACCGAGAGGAACGAGATTGCCAAAAGAATTGCAATATCCTTTAACGAGGGGTGTAGGAGTCTTTTTGGAGAAGCCTTAGCATACTTCCTTGATAAACAGCTCATCAAGTAGCATGAAACAGGGAACATCCAGAGGTAGCCTGCCGTATAGCCTACAAGGACTTGGGGGCCGCCTCTAAACCCTGATGCAGCAGGCACATTGAATCCTATTAAAAGAAGATATATTGCTTGAGACAGAGCAGCATACTTCGGTTTAAGAGTTATCGCTGCTAAAATTACTATAAAGTTCTGCATAGTATAAGGCACAGGTCCCAAGTGAAATTCAATCTGCGCGAAAACAGCCGAAAGAGCCGCGAAAAAAGCTGAAAGAACCATATGTATTCGTTTATCCTTCAGCTGATATGGGTTCTTCCAGCGTCGAGCCGCAGCCCTCTTCATAGCTCCAGCTCTCTAGTCATCTAAAGGACTCCAGACTTAAAATACGTTGTCTAAGCCTTAAAGTTTCCATAAAACGATAACACTCTTTATTCTTCGAGATAAAGAGGCTGGTTCTCGGTCAAACCATTATGTACTCTTTTTTACTTCTATCAAGTATTCGCAGTAGGGATCTCCCCTGGCTATGCAATTTGTCTCTATGGCTATTATCTCGTTGAAATCGACACCACCCCAGTATTCTGCAAACCAGCCTGCCACAATGCCTTTCAGTAAGCTCCCCCTATTCCCTCCAGAACCTTTAAATAGTTCACACTCAAAGCTTCCATGTATCCTTACAATAGCTCTCCTTCGATGATCGTTTATCTCGACATCCTCCAGGATGCCGTAGCCGACAAGCTGGAAAAGTTTTTTGTTCAGTTCAAAAGCCATTTTCCTATCGCCCGTAATCCTATAATGGTTTCTAAAGGCGTCTCTACCTATCTCGAATCCAATTAAATAGAGTAAAGCACCATAGCTTGAACCTATCTTTTCCCATCCCTTCTTGAAAAGATCTTTATAAATAACTTTACGTGTGATTACTACCCTCTCACCCATGAGCGTTAGCGGAAAGGAGCGGGCATCCACCGCTACCCCATCGAACAAGGGTTTATCGTACTCGACATCCACCACCATGGGGATCTTGCCAAGTTCGCTGACAAGCCTAGACGCCTCTTCTTCGCAGTTGGACAGATCAGCTATTATGATCATCCTTAGCATACACCCTACTCCATGGGGTACAGACATCTTAAGTTGAAGTATCGGGATCTTTAATCTAGTAAAGGAGCTTACAATCCTTTCTAATACACCAACAACTTTTAAACTTTCATACTTAAGCTTAAGATAGAAAACATAGGGCCTGGTGTCAGGTAGATATACAAATCTACCTACCTCATAAGGCTCCCTCCTAGCTGTATACTCTAGAACCTCACCCAAGTTCTTAACCCCAATTATATAAAATAACTTTTAAAATATAAGTATAATAAGTAAAATATGTCACTCTAAAATGGAAGCCTACAAACAGCATGAATGTGGGGGAATTAAAGGCCTCGGCATAGGTCCTACTTTTTCACCCCTAATTATCTTAAGGCCGTAAACAATCTTCTCCTGAAAGGAAACTACAGATTAGCAAAGGTTTTTAAACCGGTGTCCATCTAACTATGCCGGGTATTGCGTCGAAGTCTTCATCTGCAGAAGCTATGTTCATGCAATTTATTGAAGTCATTACAGCTATATGTAGAGAGTCTCTCGGCGGTAACGAATAGTTTTTCATGTACTCTATGAAGTCTTCAAGATGGAAAGGTTCTACACTTAGAATTTGTAGTCCCTCCATCCCCAATATTATGCTGATACCTTTCTCAACGTATGGGGCAACCTCAGCTACAACCTTTCGGTTCTCCTTTAACACCTTAAGAGGGTTTCTTCTGTACAGCTCTTCAACACGCCTTAACATAAGTTTGTATGCTAATTCGTCCAAAACCAGCGTAGATATATAGCCTTTTTAATTCTCCTTTCTCGATCCTTTCTAAAAACTCGGTGCAAATATCTCTAATGGGTTTTGGGCCACGTAGATACAAGTGGAAAATATTTGCGTCGACGAAAATAGAGGTACCTTTAGGTATCCTTGCTAACGCTTTGGCCATAGATTTAGTCCTCATACTTTTCCTTAAAGTATAGTGGAATCAATTCGGGATCTAAAACGGAGAACTCTAGTTCGTCTTCGCTGGGGTCTCCTAAGGTTCCGGAAAAACCCCTTACATTGATCTTCTTCCTGGGTTTAACGACGGCTTTTCCTTCGTCATATAAACATAAGTTCTGATCCTTCCTGGAGCCCACAAAACTTTTCTTATTTCTATGGGAAGGGTTAGCTAACCCTTCTTCCTAATCCTACTCTTACTTTCTTTATAAAATCCACCCCTACTAGTAAAATCCAACTTTAGCTAATAAGTCTAACACAAATAATTATTTCCTACACTATAGAAACATGTGGAAAATGGTCGATAATATTTGCTAGAAAGGAATATAATATGGGCTTATCAGGGCTTTCTTTAGGAACAATATTATTACACCTAAACCTATTGCTAATCCTATACCGGCGTATATGCCGGCTACTATTACAAACCTGTTTTCGTTCCACCATTCATCGCCCATAAACTTTTTGGTGAGTCTAGCTATCACAATGCTAATAAGGAAGGATATTGCTACAGAGATCCAGGTCCGTGTCCCAGCTAATAGTGCAATACCCACAAGTGAGGGCGAAAGTTTGAGAATAACTGCCAGCACTGAAACCACGATTCCTGCAATGAAGCCTATGGAAATATCTTTGATGTTAAGGCTTAGGATGCTGTTTCCTCCGCCTACACCGGTTACAGCGGATATTAAGAGGTATTGTTCAGCTACTTGGACGGGGAAATTTATCATAGAAGCCGGGTAAGCTGAAGACGGTATAGGCGCCATCTTCCAAAAGACCTGCATATACAGGATTCCCATTATAGCTCCTACAAACCATGCAAAGAACCATGCTTTAATATAGCTTCGAGGCTTCGTCTCACAGAGCAATGCTACCTTAAGTTGCTGCACTATGCCCACACCACCCGTATAAACGGTAAACCCTGCAGTTTGCGTAAACCAGAGTTTAGGATCACGGGCCCCAGTCAAGTACATTACCACTGGCACGAAGTAGGGGATATCAAAACTGAAACCGTATTCGGCTAAAGCCCTTCCCTGTAGATGTGAAAACAGAAAAGACCATACTACTGATATTGACAGTATTAAAGGCAGATAAAATATGTTGAAGCCCGAGAGAACCCATGCTAGAAACGATGCAAGTATCGTCGAGGCGAAGAACAGGTATAATGCATACTTGGATCTAACGAACTCTACCCCAACAGTTCTCTTTCTAGTGAATTCCCTTATTGTACTTATAATATATTTTCTATAAAAGAAGATTTGTGCCAGAGCTATGGCTATTCCGAAGCCTATCGTAGGGTTTATCCAGAACGAGATATAGGACCATGTATATATTTCACCTAAATTCATCCCTTTAATATACAATGGAAAGAGACCTCTCTTCACTAGAAGATTGTTGGCGAAAAGGTATATGAAGATCGAGGAGATGGAGAGGAGTACTATAAAGGAGTGGGGCATAAAGAAGGCAAAGGTATATGACGCTAAGTCGGTGGATATTCCTAGACTTGCTCCAGGTAGAAAGTCTTCGATGAGTCTTGTGAAGTCATAGAATGGTATTGGTATCAATAAAATCCTATGGTCGGTCAACAATGGTATGACGTATGCCAATATACCGTAGACTATACCAAGAATGGTTGTAGCCGTAAATATTCTCTTTTTAGAGGATTTGGGAACTACTAAGCTTAAAATAGTTTCCGCTGATACATTAGCCAAGGGGAAGGGTAATTTCTCTATTTCAATGAACTGGTGATAGAGGTAGACTCCGAGTGAGAAATCTATGATTTTCCCTAGGGTCCATGCAGAGAATAGTATAAATATGGGTAGAATCCAGTCGTGGTGAAAGAATATTCTATGTTTGATGGCTGGAGAATACGGTGGAGGAGCCCACCAATCGGGGATAACTTTGTATAATCCCAGATACTTTGCCATAGGATTTGACCGAAAATACATGTTTCCTATGAGTGCGAATGCTATGCTTCCTGTCACCGCTTCAGACGCTATAGAGTAAATTATGAAAGCTTCTTGTTTGGTTAATGGTTTTTCCGAAAACTTGAAGATCTCTATGAAAAATATCAGGGAGATTATTGAGGCTGCGGATGAGAGGCTACCGCCCATTGTAAGTATGTAATATATGTTAGCTGGCAAAAGAATTAATATAACATAGAGTATCCCTATTAGAGATTTTACTGTGAAACCTTCCTTAAGAACGTCATCCCTCATACTTCTCCCTCTCCTTAAGGGTTAACCCTCTCCATATTAGAAACTGTTTTCGAATATCATCTATAAGAAACATGGAAGATCTTCTCCAGGATGAAATAGGTCCCTTCAAACAGTGGAGTTTGAGTATAAACTTAAATTGTTTTTCCCTACTCTTTACGGCCAGCAAATGCATTTCCTGTATTATACCAAGCTCATAAGGAGCCATCTGGAGCTCCACCTTCAGTATGGTAGCAGTTTTCTGGCGCTCAATGGAGGTTTTTAAAACGGAGTATTTTTCTCCCTCTCCATGGATATCAAGGTATTCTTTTATGAACTTCAGTATGGCATCCGCCTCCTGCCTACTTGTAATAACAAATGGTAGCGTTATGGTCCATTTATTTCCAACAGGTTTTGTTTCAGGCTTCCATCTTCTTTCAAGTGAAGGTGTAACCATTTTTGATGCCCTCCAAAGAGGATAGCTTGAGGCTAGAAGGGTGGAGGCTATCGAAAGTAGAGTAGAGTATACCGGTACGTTCACTGTATAACTCAGGTAGATTCCTGGAAGCAGATTGAAGATGTTTATCGTTTTCGCTAAAGCTATGCCAACAATGTATCCTAGGACACCGCTAATTACGGAAAGTATTAAAGCCTCCATTAAAAACAGCCCTGAGACATGGTACGGGGATAACCCTAAGGCACTATATGTTTCGATCTCCTTTGATCTCTCATAGACATTTGAGAGCATTGAATTGAATATTATCAATATGCCTATGGCTATAGGTATGACAAGTTGTTCAGGTCTTTCAAAGACGTATATGAGTGCACGGAAGTATTGATATACACTTTGGGTTTTCTTCGGAGTTAGTTGTGTAGCGTAAATGCTGTATGTTTCATTTAGATTTAACGTTAAGAGTCTTGCCGCTTTATCTAGCCAAGTATAGTCAAGTGGACGTACGGTGATTGCTAGGCTGTATATGTTGCCTCCAAGATCCCTAGCCAGTTTCGCAGGTATTATCACTATAAAGTACCCGCGTTTTATCCTCCTATAAATAATGCTTGTAGGGATGTAGCTGAATAGCTTTATTTTCTCTCTTGTAGGCTTCTTAACCAGCCCCTTGAAGTCGATTAACGTGAAGTTTCCACCATCCAGATCTATCTTCGAACTAAATAGTTCGCCATCAATTATACCAACAACCTTTAACTTCAACGAGTTCGATAACTCGATGTATTCTTCACCTAAAGCTATTTTGGATAAATTTAAGTTAAGGTATTCTGCAGCAACGTCGTCCACTATACAGCTATAATAGTCGTCATCATTGAACCACCTTCCCCGTGTTATTAAACCATCCACTCCGGTGACGCTTGCCTCCTCGGGTCCTAAGCCTAAAAATGCGCTCACATAGGCTTCAATACTCATGTTTTTCGATCTTATTTTCAGCTCTTGCGGCGGATAATACCATATTCTTGATGAAATTGCAAATGTTCCATCAAGGTTTGATAAAAGTGAATATATTTTTTCGATATATTTTTCAGGAATGGGTTGCCAAACCTGTCCTCTCACCAATATGCCAGTGTATGCCGGTGATGTATACGTATCTCTACTCACCACACCTAAAGTCAATGCCGGGAATGAAAATATTATCAATCCAAGTACAACGAGTATTAGTGTTGAGAAAAGTAGTATGCTTCTAGTCTTTCTTCTTCTAATGAAGGATGAGCCAAGTGATATGGCTATAATTATTGCACCGCTACGGCTTATGCCAGCGAAATGCGGCCCCTTTAGTTTTTTCTTAAGGAAGCCTAGGGCATAAATAAAGTCTGCGAAGGATAATAGTATTGCAGGCAACATTAAAACTGAGAGTAAGGCCCCTAGAAATAGTAGGAAAATATCCTCCATCAAGCCGAACGCCGGATGTAGTACATATAGTACAGATAATGTAATGACGGAGAGTATAGATATTCTTATGATCTGTTGATTAGTGTTTTTCGACGAAAAGACTATTCTTTCAAGCAGGTAAATGAAGAACGGTAATAATATAAGTATGAACATGATCGATGCCTTTACATTTAAATCTTCATAGTATATTTTCTCGTGAACAACCCTGTTTATCTGCCATGACTCTATGGAGAATGTGATGAAAAAGTCGTATCTTAAAGCTTCGTATAGATATTTTCTTGCCTGGAGGATGTAATTACGGCTTCTCGTCATCAAATCTTCGATTTCCAGGTTTTTGATGCCCTGTTCCTTCATTCGTAGATATCTTTCTAGATTTACATGGTATGTATCCTCCGCGATCCTTAGTGGAGTGAACTTAACGTGCTTTAAAATTCCGTAATTTACGGAAAAACCTTTACCCTGGTTATTAAGTATCAATAGGAATCTAGGTTCACCTTCCTTGGGGCTTCTCGAAACCATGAACAGCTCTATGTTTACACCCGGCTGGAGGAAAACCATGAAGACCGGGTATCCTTCTTGGAACGAGGAGAATGTTGCACCATAAAATTGAGGCGAGGTATGGCTTGACGCCTCTAGGATTCTTATGTTATATATTGTTGGTATTGAAAGCGTTTCTGGCTCAATTATAAAGTAGAAAGCTATCGATCCACAGCGAAAAACGACGTGCGTCAGGTACTTTTCATCGCTGTTTATGGTGAAGTCAATATCTCTTCTATGTATACCGTAGTCTGTAAAGTATTCGATCTCTCCTTTATTGTTTAGGACTGCTGCTTCTATGATGTATTTGTATTCGATGGCGGGTAAATAGTCCGTACCTAGCCTAGCCGAGGAGGCTACTCCATGGAAAACAAATTCGCCGTTCTCATCTGTTAAATTCATTATGAAACCTGTCGTGGAGTAGTATCCTTCTGAATATGTTTCCTTGATTTTTGGTAAACCACCGTATAGGCCTAGACCAAAGGAGTTCGGCATGCTGGCTACAACCCTTAACCTAACAATGGTGTTTGGGGCGGGGGTATACCATCCAGTACTTTGATTATATATTAGAACCTTACCTCTTACTGTGGAGAAGCCGCCATAGTTTGGATCAAAAAGCCTATATTTAGGCGGTTGAATTGTAAAATCTACGTCGTTTACAATGAAAGCTATTATTGACGCCGCCTTATACAATATGTTTTCTTTCTGGGAGAGAATGTTCTTCCTGAATGCTTCTTCAAATTTAGGGTAGTTGTCATAGGGGGTTGTCCAATATAATTTCTGAGAAGGCACATAGATGGCTAATCCATATCCTCCTGCTAACGTGTATGCTTCGCTATCAAATATTGCCAGGGGGTCCCCGTACACTAAATTCAGCCAAGCGTATCCCGGATAAATAAAGTTGTCCACATTTGTGCTTTCACCATAGAGCTTGATTTTAAGTGTCTGTATATAATAGTTTAAGCGGTCAACAATCCCCGCCCTATAGAAATCAATACCCCTTGTAGGATTAAAGTAGAAGCGGCCAGCATGCAGTATCGCTATATCTGTCCCATAGGCTGATAGTGCAAGGTATATTAGGAGCCTAATATTCATGTCATCTGATGTAATAATCCTCTGTACAAATTCTCTGGCCCCGGCAAGCCCCTCCCAGTGCCCGGAGAAGCCTACAAAAAGTAACGATTTTCTCGGCCTATTTTCTGAGAAAAACTTCGCTAACTCGAGTAGCATACTTATACCCAACGATTCATCGGCTCCAGGGGATAACGCCGGGATAACCGAAAAAGAATCGTAGTGTGCTGATAATACTATCACTTTATCTGGTAAGCTGGATCCTTTAATAAACCCTATAACGTTAAACGCTTTTACGCTCTTCCAAGCATAGTTGCCGTTGATTTTACCTCTAACTAAGGCTCCTTTTTCGAGTGCAGATAATATGGTTTTTATGTCGTTAAATTTAGCGTAGAATCTCGGGATACTAAGGGGGATGGAAACGTATTGTCCCTCAACGTTCATTCTAGTGAACTCTGTTACCGTGGAAGCTCCCGTAGTACTTTCGAATTCATAAGGTTCCACGAAGATAAAGGCCTTCGGTGGACCAAGCATAACACCATATTTAAGCCAATTCATTCCCGTCTTAAAATCTAGTAAAACTATCTTATCGCTTAAATTTAAACCGTTATAGTCCACTAGCTCTCCTAACCTTACGTAAACTAAGTCACCTTCTATGGACTGGTTTCCCCCAGTCATAAATCCATTCGGCAACAAGGGATATATTTTAACACTTACCACGCGTTTATCAATTGTCACGGTGAGACTGTATTCACCTATTGGCGATAAAACTGTAAAGTTTTGAAGGTAAACTTTATCTGTATATTGTTTAAAGTAGCTAAAAATGTAGTTTGTGGCATTATAGTATCCGCTGTAACCTGTAACTCTAGAGCCAAGCGATGAAAAGAACATTACATGTCTCAATATATTGGATGAACTATCATCAAGGAACTCCCTTATTCTTTCTATTTCAGCGGTATAATCTATTGGTATAGAAGATACACCAGATAGGAAAACTAGGTCTAGAAAAAGGATACTTAAAAATAAAAAACCTTTATATTTTTTCTTCATTTTTTCCACCCTAGATGGAAGCGAGGAAGTTTGCTAGGCCTGCAATCCATATTATGAATAAACCGGCCGAGATTCCAATGATTATTCCTATTATAATGTCCATTGTTTTCTTGTATAGTTCTGCCCCTCCTATCCTTATAATTGTTCGTTTAACTATCCATGCTATGAAGAATGAGGTCCACCAATAATAGGTGTAGAAGCTTCCGCCCAGTATGTATCCTATTGGATTAAGGGGGAATCCGGGCCTAACAGCTCGTAGGTAAAGTAATATCATTACAATTATTATACCAAGGAGTGTTTGAGGAAGATATGGCGTACTTAGCTGCACGTTCAATGGACTGATATTTGTATAGTATAAAGTTAAATCCCTTGTATAGGCCTCTCCAAAGAGGTCTCTGATCGTGCTGTGGTAAAGATATATTAGGTTCTCGATACCGTACGTGTGGAAGGTCCATAAGGTCAACGGGAATGCTATTAAGATGGCCACGACTAGGGCTATTGCCTGAAATATGAAAGTTTTCTTTTCATCTAAATTATATTCGCTACATACTTTGTGGCATTCTACTCTAAATACTAGAGGATTCCAGGCCATGGTGTTTCCGTTTAAAACAATGTTGTTTTGAAGGCTTATGAAACACTGTTGGGAGGGGGTTGGGCTTGGTCTTGGATTGAATAGCCCTAAAGCTCCCCCAATATCGTAGAATAATGCTAGGCTGAACAGTCTATTTGAATTACCTCCGATAACTAGTCCGTCTAGGGGATTTCCACCGCCAGATGCACGTATAACACACATGCCTATCGACGATAATAGGAGTATAAGTAGGGTAAAGAATACCATTACTAGGGGTTCTCCAGATAGCAAAAGTAGCGAAGAAACCGTTGTTATCGATACGACAAATAATATTATATACAACCTCGACGCTGCATCTCTTCTGGATTCTCCAAGTAAGTTTTTAGTTATATCTTTTATTGTACGCCAGTTGTAGATTAAGTAGAATAAGGCTAGCCCGTAGATTCCTCCTATGAGGGTTAAAGCTTCGGTACGCCAGAAACCGTAAGCGGGTGAGATCGTCATATCCCATGCGTATCCTTGGCTGGTAGCGTACTCTCTGAATCTCTCAGGATGCAAGAAGTATATGTCTACTGCGGGTAGCACCACCATGTAGAAAATAAATGTAAGCCATTGCGTGAAGAGTACATCTATCGGAAGTAGGTATGCAAACGAGAACATTAGTGGATGTAGTGTTGTTTGGAGGACGGAACCCCTAAGAACATACCTGGCTTCGGGGAAGATGTCCAGCCAGTCGATGCTAAACATTGCTGAAGGTGACGGCAGGAAGCTGGGATTGTTTAGTATAGTGTTTATAATGTCAGGTAACATGAACAAGAATGCTAGTATAAAGCCTCCGATAAACCCTGTGCTCTTCAGGAACCGTTTTGATCCCGGTTCTCCTTCTTCACCTATGATGGACAATGGAATGGTGGTCACGGGGAAAGGTAGTTTCTCCATGTCGACAAAGATTTTTTCGAATACAGGTGAAATAGATAGGAGTAGAAACTCCCAGGAGAAGGCTAATGAAACCCAGTAGAGTAGAGGCGTGAGCCATATGTTCCAGGGGGTAAATGTTTCTCCGAGAAAAATCCCTCGCAACACTAGGGTGCTCTTGGGAGTCCAGAACTCTGGTACCCAATTAATCACCATCGACTTCAGCCGTGGGATATACGCAGCCCCGGTGGCCTGTGCCAGCCAGAAGGCTGGGATAGCACCCCATCCTAGAGACATAACAACCATGCTGTATATTAACGCTATTTCCCCTTTAGAGAAGTTAACAAGTTTCGAGGAACCTATTGCGCTGAGAACGAAAGTTATTAGTATGGGGGCCAGCAGGCTCACAGGAAAATCCGCGGCTGGGACTATTATCCATAGGGTGCTGTTCACAACTGTTAATACTACCACCAACAGCAATCCTACTATAAATGCTTTCGTGTAGTTGCCTCGAAATTCACCCTTCATGTTAAATCCCCCTTTTTCTGAAATATTCTATAGACATACCGAAGATTATGGCAATATACAGGGTGACAATAAATAATAAAGGAATATATTCCGGTAGTGCCATGCCGGCGACAAACGAAAGCATTATTTTCGCATATCCCGTGGATCCAGCCACAGCCCTTACTTCCAGAACATTGTCCTTAAATGTATAATCGAATCCCTCTACGCCACGAATGTTGTTTATCTTTACGTATGCTGGCGGTCTACTTAAACCGGTTATTCTACATACTATTAGGGTTCCTGGGGATGCAGATATATTAGCCAATATTTTATCTTTATCGACTAGAGGAGACGCCGTTAATGTTCCATTAGTACCGAATACCATTTCATCGATTACAGCAATGTTTACGTGTATTGTTACGTTTTCCTCCCTTGGAGAAACTACAAGTGTTTTTGAGCCTACTTTAAGGTCGTTCCAGAACACCATTATCTCTCTTTTTCCTAGCGTAAGGTTCAATAAAGCATTACCTAAAGCATTTGTTACGTTCATTTTACCTTCATCGCTAATGATTTTTAGGCCGGAAAGAGGGTTGCCTAAGATATCTTCGACTTTAAAAACGTAGATCGAAAATGTTTTTCTTTCCAAAACCACCCTCGGGATATCTGCTTCCACGAGAAGAGGCTGTTTCAGCATTTTCTCGTATTGATACATTTTGCTGTAATCGTTGCTCGTAAGTCTCTCGCTTTTATCTATTATTATGAAAAATTTTACGGGGTTCTTGTAAGTCCCTGGGCCTACAACCTGGGTTCTAGTATCGGGGTTTCTTGTGTCCTTTATGTAGTCAAGACATCCTATATTATACCAGTGTTCTTTAACCAAGTCGAATACAGGATACTCCGGTATCACGGCTATAGCATCCGAAGGATTATTTCGGGTTATATCTATCTCCCAATATGCTTCATTGAAATCTACTCCAACTCCACCCCGATCCACCGACTTCGTTACGGATCCCTGATAAATTGTTCTATCAGACTGTAAAACAACGAAGTCATACCAACTAAATCTCGGAAACTGGAATTGGATGGGTCTAAAGTCATTAGCCTTTATAACAGTCTTCAACGTGACATTCTGTATTATTGTGATAACCGGAGAGTATGCACTAAATATCCAGGTAGTCTCATATTCTCCGACACCCACATCCTTTTTTGAGACGTCTACAATTGGTCCCCAAAACTTTATATGTACGGCGATGGGCCCCAACGCGAGTATCTTGTAATTTATCTTCTTTGTATTAAAGACTTGGGAAAGCCACGTGTTCGAATAGTATATGAAAGCTCCTCCGCCGCCACTTCCATGGACGTATTTGGTTCCACTTCCAGCTTTATGTATAAGAGAAGTCATCCATCCACCTAAGCTCGAGTCCACAGTCACATTATAGAAGCTGTTTTCGACGTTTACTCCCCCGGTCTTGGTCTCAACGTACTTTAAATCAGTTTTATAGATTTTAAGTGGATCCTCTACCGTTTCGGGATCCTTTGCTCCGAAGAAGACGTAGTAAATAGCGTGGCTGTTTTTCGATATATTAGCTAAAAAGTATATGTTAAATGAAATGGTATTATTTTTGTAGAAAATTACATCACCTGTCTGACTTGGAACCTCTACTAGGACCCCGTTTTCCTCCTTAACCACCCTGACGTCTCTTATGTAAGCTACTCCACCATGTTTGGAGGAGGAGGGGCCGGTAATATACTCCACTTTTACTGCACCTACATCTATCGGCGGGGTGCGAACTATAACTAGTTCTAGAGTTCTATCTATACCCGCAGTTTCAGCGAGCTTTATAACCCCTTTATATTTATACTCCTCATACTTCCCCTGAGGAGTTGCCGAAACTGAATATAGGGGGGTGAAAACTACACTACTATAAGAAGAAATAATAACTATAATTACTAGGTAGGAAAAAAATTTGTTCAGGTTTCCTCACCTCCTCCTCTTTGCAATAAACCAACCTACCACAAGTCCGACGATTAAACCAACGACTAACCCTATTATAGTTGAACTGGTCTGTACTTGCTGAAGCTGAGCCTGGGTGACCGTGTATTTCGACTTGTAATCTGAGTACTCTTGTTCAAGAGCTTGATACTGGTTTAAAAGGCTCTGATATTCTTCATTGGTGTATGAGTGTGTCGATACGTATTCTGTATACTTCTTCTGGAGGGCTACTACTACGTTTTGGTCATAATAGTACTGTATATTTCTTAAGAGGCCTGCAATTTTCCTTACTTCATGGTAGTCCCCTGGACCAGCCCATATTATTGCATAGTTGACAAATGTTGTACCTGCTGGAAACACTTTTCCAGCCGGATATTCAAACCACTTCGCATATAGGGATACTACTGACCATATGGCTCCATCCCATGCTCCTACAGTGGATTTTTCTCCTATGAAACTTTCAGGGTTAAACCATATCACGCCTGCAGCCAGGTTTTGGGTTGGATTATATATTGCAACCCAGTCTTCGGCTAAAGGCAAGGTACCTTCCGAGGAATTTCCAAGGGTGACTGCAGCCATGCTTCCGTTAAGTGTAATAGATTTTAGAGTACCGTAGTAGTCCACGTAAAAGACTTTAGCGCCTGAAGTTGCTAGTGTTGCAGGTACAAATTCGGCCCCTATGGACGTTAAATTCATCGGGGAAAGGAGTGTTGCAGAGTATCTCACTAAGATTATTTCACCATCAGTAAAGAAGTATGTTATTTCGAATTTAATGTTATTATTTAACGTTGTAACATTCAATACAGCTAGGTCATCTGAAACCATCTTAAATGCTACTGAAACGTTTGAGACATCTACACCCCATCTTGAGGAAACCCATCCAATGTCAGGACCCGTTGCAGTGATCTTTACATCGTCTACAAAGTCGACACCGGGTATTTTATGGTTCCTAAGGTCTATCAAACTAGCTCCCTGGGTTCCCTCAAAATAGCAACTAATATACGTGTTGTTTATCCAAAAGCTTTTAGTTGTCTCATTAACCCACTTGAAAACTATTTTTCCGTTACCAGGTGATGCTCGGACGTCAATATTGAACGTTAGTGGTAATAGTGTAAACAGCATTGCAACAATTATTATACTGCTTGTTAATCTTTTGTTCATTATACAGCACCATTTTAACGTTTTTTCATTATATTTTAACAAATAGGCTATTTAATTTTTACGAAAACTTTTTATATTCTTAAGTACGGCCACATGAATCAAAACCAGTTAGGAACAAGTGTTGCCAAGTAATGGGAATTTTAATGAACATTTTTAAATTATTTTTCCTTTATTTCGATGGAAGGATTGAAGGATATGGAACCATTACTGGATGAAATAGATAGGAGAATACTAACAATACTGATGAATAACGGCAGGATATCTTTAATCGATATTGCAAGGGAACTCAAAGAATTGGGTTTCGATGTTACAGTAACTACGATTAGGAGGAGAATGGAAGCTCTGGTTAAAAAAGGCATAATAAGGAAATTTACTGTTCAACTTGATGCCAGAAAAGTCAACTTTAACTACCTTGCTCTCATGGAGATAAAAATAGATCCCTCAATGCTCTCGTTAGTAGCTAGAAACCTTGCGTCAATGTATGAGATAATTGAACTTTATATTCTTGAGGATGAATCTAATATTTTTGCTAAGGTTCGATGTAGGTCCTCAGAGGAGCTTGTGAAGTTCATTGAAAAACTTTCAAGTATACCCTATATTAAAGACCTGAAATCAAGACTTGTTTTACGGCCTGTAAAGGAGGAAGACAATTTTATTCCCTTGTTAAAGGAGGCCCGTGCAAGAATCTTCGATTTCGATGAAGACGGGATAGATGAGATTGTTTTAGAGAACGATAAAGTCCTTCTCTCAATAAAGCCGAACTCTGGTGGCAGGATAACAGACTTAGTATACAAGGAGAGTGGAGCAAATGAGGTGTACCCTACCCTTGGTATACTGTTTGACAATTTTGTAGAGGAAGGATGGGGTGTATACCTCTATAACAGTAAATATGATTATAAGGTGAAAAGGATCTCTAATGGGGGTCTAGAAATCCATTTAAACACGTTGCTAAATGGAAGATACCTTAAGAAAATAATGTTGGAAAAAATAATTTCTCTTGACCCGAGAGAACCCGTAATAGATGTTAAATACAAGGTAACGAATCTAAGCGAAAAAACTCAAAGGATTACACTATGGGTTTGCAACTATCTAAATATAGGTGGAAGTGTAGGGTCTGAAGACTGGATGTATCTACCCGTAGAGAACGGTACATTTGTAGAGCAGTTTAAGCCTCTATATTCCGGGATAACGTGGACCACGTTATATACAGATAAAATAACCGAAGAATACAAGCAAGTTTACAATAGAAAACACACCCAGCTAAGCGACGAGAAAATAACTAACGGCTGGGCTGCCTACTACGACCAGGTGACCAAGGAGATTCTAGGAGTGATATGGGATTTAAAGGAAGTTGCGCTTGTTAAAAGGTTTTTCAGTCCATCCTATTATTCAATTGAGTTAATCTACACCACGAAAACCCTAGATCCTAAGGAATCAAAAGAATATGGGTTAATGTTCATTGTAGGAAAAGGAGACTGGACAAGTATCTATGCCAAGTGGGTGGAAAAATACAGCCAAAATTACTATTCCATCAATACTTCAACATAATGTACTTTTCCGTCGGAAAACACGGGTACTATATTTGACTGTATCTCCGTACCATCCACCTTTACGGCTTTTACTCTCTTATCATACTTATTCGTCTTTTTCACATCTATTTCATACACGGATCCTCTGAAATATCTTCTTATTTTAAACCCGCTCCACGAGGATGGGATGCACGGATCAATTAACAGTCCATTATAGGTTGGCCTTATCCCTAAAATATAGTCTACAACGGCCCTTAGGCTCCATGCGGCTGAGCCTGTAAGCCATGAGTTCCATCCTTCTCCAAAGGATACGGAATCGGGACCTGAAATCCACTCAGATGTAACGTATGGCTCAGTTTTAGTCTTATTTACTTTTAGTCCCCTATAGGCTGGACAGGTTTTCTTGTATATGTTGTACGCCTTCCTATTCCTCTTTAAAAGGCATTCCGCGATTATCATCCATGTAACTGCATGCATGAATATTCCCCCATTTTCTTTGGCTCCGGGGGCGTATCGAGTTATATATCCTAGTGTTTTATCCGGGGTTTTGTAGGCGGGCAGGAAAAGTGCTGGACCGTACTCGGTGTCCAGCAGTTTTTCGGCTGCCCTTATTGCCTTCAAAGCCTTTTTAAGGGGAGCTATACCGGAGATGACGGCCCAGCTTTGTGCGTTAAGAAATATCTTGCCTTCACTATTTCTACTGCTTCCTATGGGCTCCCCGTTATCCCTGAAACCCCTAACATACCATTCTCCGTCCCAACATATCTCGTTAAATTTTCTCTTAAGATCTCTTGCCTTTTCTTCATAGAAGGATGCCTCCTTGTCCTTTCCAATCAATCTACAGAGCTGGGAAAACTCTCTTAGAACAAGGTATAGAAACTCGGCCATCCAAGAGCTTTCTGCACCACCATTCCCTACAAATCCTATGGCGTTGAAGCCGTCATTCCAGTCGCCGCCGAGGAAAAGAGGCAGTCCTCTTTTACTGAGATTCCTCAGGCTTCTATCGATAGCAAGCTTTATGTGGGTGAAAAGAGTAGCTACTCCTCCATCGTAGAAAGGAACATTCTCATCCAGTATACTATAATCACCTGTCTCCTTAATGTAGTTTATAGTTATAAACGCCAGCCATAGAGGTGTATCAGCGTGCTTAGACTTCATACCTTTATCGTTTATTTCATGCCACCCATGGAGCACGCTTCCATCGGAGAATTGGTGTCTAGCATGCTTCAATATTTGTTTCTTGGCCCAATTATAGTCTACAAGCAATAGTGTCAAAACATCTTGAAGTTGGTCTCTAAAACCATATGCGGCGGCCTGCTGGTAGTAAGATACCCTAGACAATATCCTGCTACTTATGGTCTGGTACTTATACCAGTAGTTGACCAGAAAGTTGATGAATTTATCGGGGGTTTCTACGGTTACCTTGGAAAGAAGTTTATCCCACCATTCCTTAACATGCTCCAGTTCTTTTAGAGCCTCCCTTAGATCACTATACTTCTTTGCATAGCGATAGACTTCTTTTTCATCCTCTGAAACTCCAATGAATATGGTAAACGTTTTTTCTTCGTGAGGCTTGAGAGGAATGAGGTATTTGAAAACTCCTGCAGGTTCAAATCCTCTTCCACTAGTTTTATGGCATGTTCCCGTTTTAACGCAAACAGGGTTTTTAAGGGATCTTCCTGCTCCAATAAACTTTTCTTTACTACCTTCAAAACTTTCTGGCGCTATAGAGCTCGATAAAAATGCCACATAATCCCAGGACCTGTTCCAGCTTCCGTCAAACCCCGTCCAGAAAGTTTTTGTGACGAACATAATGTTATCTTTAACCCATAGATCGTAGAATAGGGAATGGAATTGTCTATCAATATCATATATTGTGCCAAGCCACCACTCAAGATAGGTGTAAAGCTCTAGTTTCCTCGTCCTATCTGTTCGGTTTTTTATTTTCACGATCCATACTTCCAGGGGGTCTTCTCTAGGAACAAAGAAGGTAATCGTGGATTCGATATCTTCGTAGAGGCTTTGGATTACAGTATATCCTAATCCGTGGCGACAAACATACTCGTCTAGTTTCCTTATTGTAGGCTTGTATGTAGGCGACCAGTATTTGCCGTTTTCCAAGTCCTTTAGGTAAATATATCTTCCATCGAGGTCTTCAAATACGTTTTGACTCCACTTAGTTACTCTGTTTAAATTACAGTCTATATACCAGCTAAACCCCCCACCAGTATGCGACAATATAACCCCATACCTACCGTTCGATAAAATGTTTACCCATGGTCTCGGCAAATCATACGTAGTTATTATAAATTCTTTTCCATCATTTGAAAAATAACCATATTTTTTTGCCATAATCTAAACCCTGGATGCATTTTTTTGACGTAGATATTTCAAATTTTTCATTTAAATTTTTTACTTTTACTTGAGGGGTTGGTTGACATATTTTATCATTAAAGTAAATAAAAATAACGTTCTTTTGGCAGATAATTGCATAGAAAAGTTAATTTTTTAGATCTCCGCTTTAATTAAATTGGGAGAGTTAATGCTGTATGTAGATGTAAAAATATTTTTGTTGGTTCTCCTGCTTTTAGTGTCCTCCCTCGGCATCGGTAACCTTTATCTGGTTAAAGGGGATCCCGCTTCTCTCGAACTTAACAAAGAGTTTAGAGAATATCTTCTTGAACTTGCTAGGGATACATGGAACTTCTTTGTAAGATATACGAATAATGATACAGGTCTTCCATACGATAGAAGTACTCCGGGAAATCCTCAGACCTCAATCACAAATATAGGTCTCTACATGGCTTCGGTGGTGGCTGCCTGGGATCTCGGTTTTATAAACAGAAGTGAGGCTTTACAGCGGCTTAGAAAAACGATCGATACCCTTTTTAAGCTGGAGAAATGGCATGGAATACCCTTCAACTGGTATGATGCAGATACTCTGAAACCTATATGGGGGAACTTTGTTTCGTCCGTGGATGCTGGATGGTATGCTGCTGGACTTATAGTTGCGCGAAGCGCGTTTCCAGAGCTATATGACAACTTAACTGCATTAATAGACATGATGGAGTGGGATAGGCTATACGATCCCGATGCAAAGCTACTTTACATAGGATTTGATAGTTTAAAGAGAAAATATACACAGGCACATTATGATTACATTACGATTGAATCGAGGATGGCTAGCTTCATCGCCATAGGCACGGGTAAAATTCCCGCGGAACATTGGTTTGCATTGAAACGGGATCTACAGTACTTTTACAATATTTCTTTTATGTGGGGCTGGAACGGAGGCCTCTTCATCTACTATATGCCAGGTATATTTATAGATGAGAGGGGTTCATCCATCGCCAACTCCGCGATAAACGTCACCCTGGCCCAAATAATGTTATCTGAATTGTCAGGATACCCGGTTTGGGGCTTCTCCCCCTCCGATATACCGCAAGGAGGCTATGGAATGAAATTCGATGTAGTCACTCCCCACGCATCTGTTTTAGCACTAATATATTTCCCTGAGGAAACCCTACTGAACCTCCTTAAACTCGAAAAAATGGGGGTAAGATCAACCTATGGATTCAAAGATTCCGTAAGCATGGCCGACGGGTCGGTTGATGAAGATTATCTAGCTTTAGATCAAGGCATGATCTTTTTAACTATAGCAAACTATCTCAATAACAGTATATGGAAGTTTTTTGAGAAGGATCCGATAGCCGTTAAGGCACGAAAACTAGTTGGAGAATACAATGTGCCGGAAAGCATGCTTAAACTATATAGATTTATCTTTGTGAACGTCTCCAACATTGTTCTGGAAAAGCTCCTGGAAGAAAAGCCAGTGTTCTCGGCCATAAGGACCCTGCGGCTAGCTAAACTTTACTTCGCTTCTGGAGATCACGAAAAAGCATGGTATTATGCAAATAAAACCCTGGAAGAAATAAACAGTGCCGACGTCAACTCCGTCAAGAACGCTGTCTCCAAGATTTTGGCTGAAGCCGAGAACTCCATACTTTCTGCACGAAGGGAAAATAGAACCTCGAAGATTGCTAAGGCAGCGTCTCTCTACAATAGCTCGCTCACGGAGTTTAACGAGGGGAAATACACGTCATCGTTTATCGATGCGGTAGTTGCAAAGTTCTATGCAAAGATATCGCGTCCAACGGTGGTTATGAAACGCGTTAAATTGACTTTGACTTCAGATAAGGAAAAATACATCTTTCCCTGCAACGTAACGTTAAGGGGTACCATAAACCCCCGTCTACCAGTAAACATTATAATCGAGAGCTATAGCAGGGGATCCTGGAAGGTCATTGCAATAGTAAAAGCTGATAAGAACGGCGTATTCACCTTCACATGGCAACCTGAATCCGGGAACTACACGGTCAGGGCAAGGTCTACAAGCTACAACTATTATTTACCCTCACAGTCGAACCATATAAAAATAAGTGTCCTCAAGGGGGAAAGAAAGCTTCGATTAAATTACACGAAAACAGCATATGTGAACGAAAATGTGTCAGTAACCGGCGAAATAGATCCTCCAGATGAGGCAGAGAATGTTTCCGTAAAGATAGTAAATCCCAAGGGCCAGGTATCCCACACTACTGTAGATGTTAAAAACGGGGCCTTCGCTTTGTCCATTAAACCCACTTTAGCTGGGTTATGGAACATAACGGTAACAATACCTGAAACAGAAAACTATAAGGGGGTAAGTAAAACTCTCTCCATAAATGTTGTAGAAAAGGGTGGTTTAAACCTCGAGAATATAATTACAATAGTATTCCTGGCGGTAATTTTGCTGATATCGGCGATGGTGTTTAAACTCGGGAAGAACCTAAAACTCAGCCCCTAACCTTATCTAAATGGTTTTGTTAAATAATTTTTTGCACCGCTGATAAAATTTTTATATAACATGTTGTTACTTGAAGTTGGTGAAACGATGCCAAAAGACCCGGTTTGTGGAATGGAGGTAGATCAAGCTAAAACACAGTTTAAATCTGTGTATAAGGGGGAGATCTACTACTTCTGCAGTTCAGCATGCAAGAAGGAGTTTGAGAGTAAACCCGAAGAATACATTAAGCACGGGCCTAAAGGTATGCCCTCGGAACACCACGAACATGAACATGGTAAGAAGTGTTGTCACTAAATTTTATTAAGGAAAGAAATCAAATAAAATTAAGCTATTTTTGTCTCTGTTTTGCTTCTAGATTTCTGGCTTCCATCTCTTTAGCAGTAAGGCGTTCCCGGTCACGGATATGGAGCTGAGGGTCATTGCGAGCCCAGCAAATTCTGGTCTAAGTATCAGCCCTATGACGGTGTATAGTGCCCCCGCGGCCACTGGGATTAGTAGGGTGTTGTATATAAAGGCCCAGAAGATGTTGAACTTTATTTTCCTGAGTATCGCTTTACTGACTTTTATGGCGAATAGTACTGCTCGTAGATCGTTTTTGACCAGAACTATGTCTCCAGCCTCTTTCGCTATGTCTGTTCCCCCTCCCATTGCTATGCCTACGTCAGTTTGGGAGAGGCTGGGAGCATCGTTTATGCCGTCGCCAACCATAGCCACTATTTTTCCTTCGCGTTGAAGGTTCTTTATGACCTCGGTTTTGTCTTCGGGAAGAACCTCTGCTATAACCCTGTCTATTCCAAGGTTCCTTGCTATGGCTTCAGCGGTTTTTCTATTGTCACCTGTCAGCATGACCACCTCTAACCCCATCTTTCTAAGCCTGCTGACAACCTCTTTCGCGTACGGTCTAGGCGTATCAGCTATCGCGAATAATCCTGCAAGGGTCATTGGTCCAGGGTTTCCTCCAACCGCCATGTAGATCACCGTTTTAGCCTCCGCCCTAAGCCTACCGACGTAGCTTTCTGCGGCGGAAAGGTCTACCTCAAAGGAGTTCATCAGCTTCTCGTTGCCCAGAACCACAGTGCTTCCGTTAAACTTGGCGATCACCCCTTGTCCGGGAATAGTGTCAAAGAACTCTGGTTCAACGTCCGGTGTAAGGCGCTTCGCCTTGGCTTTCTTCACTATGGCCTCCGCTAAGGGGTGTTCGCTCCTCCTCTCGGCTACATAGGCTAACTGGAGTATTTTATCGGTGGCGAAGCCGTTTAAGGGAACAATGTCTGTTACCTCTAGCTCGCCTTTAGTCAACGTACCTGTCTTGTCGAAGACTATTGTAGATAGTTTCCCGACCTTCTCTAAGGCCTCAGCGTTCTTGATTATTATACCTTCTTCAGCCGCCCTCCCGACACCGACCATTATGACTATGGGGGTGGCTAGCCCTAGGGCGCAGGGGCAGGCCACTAGTAGCACGGAGGCTGTGAAGAGTATTGCAAGGCTTAAGGGCATTCCATAGAAGCCGTACCAGAAGATGAAGGTGGCTATGGCTATGACTATAATAATCCAGGTGAAGACGCCTGCAATCTTGTCTATGCTCTTCTGTATAGACGGTTTAGCTGTCTGAGCATACCGTACGAGTTTAATTATCTGGGATAACACTGTCTCCTTTCCAACCCGTGTAACAATTATCTTAAGCGCACTTGTCTTTAGGAGTGTTCCAGCCACCACAGGGTCTCTTTCTTTCTTTAGAACCGGCATCGGCTCTCCAGTTAACATGGATTCATCTACATATCCCTGTCCGTCGATAATTATCCCATCCACAGGTATTCTTTCGCCAGCCCTGACGATAACCACGTCCTTTAACTTAACCTGGTCGACTGGAATCTCCACTTCCTTGTCCTCCCTTATCACCCGTGCTGTCTTAGCCTGTAGCTGCAGGAGTTTTCTTACGGCTTCCCCTGTCCTGAACTTCATTTTAAGCTCAAGGTAGCGTCCCAGAAGTATGAAGGCTAGGACGACTGCTGCAGCTTCAAAGTAGGCGTCTTCGAAGTCCAGTAACCCAAGGAATACAGCTAAGCTGTAAACGTATGCAGACCCGGTACCCAGTGTGACCAGGGTATCCATGTTTGCTGTCTTGTTCTTTAGGGCCCTCCATGCACCTGCAAAGAACCGGCGACCACCTAAAACCACCACTGGTGTAGATAAAATGAATCCCACGAGATTTCTATACTCCCAGAACGGGGGTGTAGCCAAGTTAAGGTAGCCTGTATATATGTATAATGCAAGTATCACCGCGAGAGGCAGGCTGATAAGCGTGGCCTTTTTCATCTCCTTAAGCTGTTTTGCCAGAACTTTTCTTTCAATGTCCTCTACCTCCACTTCACCCGTGACCTTTAATACCGTGTATCCAAGCGATTCCACCAGTTCTTTAATTTTTTCAGTGTCTATTTGCAAAGGATTTATGGTAATCCTAATACTTTGGGTTATGTGTGAAGCCATGCAGTCGATTACTCCAGGGTTTTTCTTCAGGTAATCTTCAATCCTTTTTTCGTCTTCAACGCCTTTAAGGTCTTTAACGGCCAGTAGTATTTCCTCCTTGTAGACGTCGTATCCAACGTCCCTTACCGCCCTCACTATCTCCTTCATCGAGACTTTTCCTGGATCATACACTATGTCGGCCGACTCCGATGCTAGGCTAACCTGTGCATCAATTACGCCTCTAAGGGACTTCAGTTTCCTTTCTATGGTTATGGCGCAGGTTGCGCAGTGCATTCCCACGATTTTCATTTTTCCCGGTTTTCCATACAGTCCACCACATATCTGTAATAAAGGAACCTATTAAAATTTTTTCGTTTAGGTACAAAAAATTTATTAGTGGTTATGTATCTATATAATCGGTGGGAAAATGGTGAAAATACCTGTTCCTGTAAGAATGGAGGAGGCTAAGGCCCTTGCCGACGAAGTAAGGTTATTTATACTCGACCTGTTGAGCAAGAATCCTAGAAGCGTCCAGGAGATCGTTGAAGAGCTTAAGAAAAGGGGCATGTACAAGAACATTAACACAGTTAGATACCATATTCGTCTCCTAAAGGAGGCTGGCTTAATAGAGCTAGTCAAAACCGAGGAGGTTAAGGGCGGGGTATTAAAATACTATGCATCGAAGAGAAAAGTATACGCATTCGAGGTCCCCAAAGATGTGGAAATTATGTTAGAGCCCCTGGTAAACGACATGTACATGTACCTTAAACCGATGATCCTAGAGCTCTTGGACAAACATAGACAGCTTATACTAGAGTCTGCAAGAAAACTAAAGCCCTGTCCCTACTGCATCACAGAACACTTCGCCGAATACATTCTTGTTGAAGCCATGAGGAAAGCTTCGGGAAAGGTGTTCCACGACCCAGAGGTCGAGGAAAAACTCTTAACCTTCAAAGTTAAAGGAGAAGAAGGAGATTAGAGATCTAAAACTAGGCTGTAATAAGTCTACAGGTCTCCCTCAACCCACAATATTTACATCCCCTTCTTCTTTTTTCTTTAAGCTTCTCCACCTGACCCGCTAACGTCGCCTCAAGAACCTTCTCCCGCGCATGTAAAGCCCTGACCCTAAGCTTGGAATCCACCTTAACTTTAAC
>QMRH01000013.1 GCA_003650675.1 Thermoprotei archaeon
CCTTAAAGGTGTCACCGATCCAGAAGAAAAGAGGATGATTATTTCAAGGATATACTTCAAAATTTTAGATGAAACATCGAGTAAGCTTGCCAGCATATACGGCGACTTCGAATACTTGGGGCAAGGTACAATTTACCCGGATAGGGTTGAAAGCGGGGCAACTAGTACTGTTACAGCACGTATAAAAAGCCATCATAACGTCGTCCTAGCACATCTTTCTAGGCTCAGGAAGCTGGAGCCTTTAAAAGATCTCTATAAAGACGAAGTTAGGCGCCTGGCAACCAGCCTAGGATTACCAAAAGAGCTTACTGAACGCCATCCATTTCCCGGACCCGGGCTTGCAATCAGGATAATAGGTGAAGTCACAGAAGATAAACTTAGAATAGTTAGAAGAGCCCATAAGATAGTTGAAGAAGAGGTTAAACGACATGGATTATACACAGACCTTTGGCAGGCCTTCCCAGTACTATTACCCGTCAAAACCGTAGGGGTTATGGGCGATGAAAGAACCTACAGGTATGCAATAGCTGTTAGAATGGTGGTTAGCGACGATGCTATGACAGCAGAGTTCGCCAAGCCACCCTGGAAGCTACTTGAAGACATTAGCACTAGGATAGTAAACGAGATACCTGAAGTTAACCGTGTTTTATACGATATTACAAACAAGCCTCCCTCAACCATAGAATACGAGTAACACTTAAATTCTATTAAAATAAGGTTCCTAAGATCTGGAAATGCAGGTAGCAGAGGACCCTATTTCACAGCTTCTTCCAATACTAGTTACCGGTTCTGCAGGCCTTACACTTGGGTTCCTGATAGGATATGCTCTTAAAAAGTTGTTGAAAATGGTAGCCGTAATACTGGGTCTATTTCTTCTCGCCCTCCTAGTACTTAACTTCTATGGTTTAATCACAGTTAACCATGAAAGCCTCGAAAAAATAGTAGTACTTATAGTAGGCAGGCTAAGGGAAACGGCCCCGTTATTTGTAAACTGGGTTACAACTAGCATACCGTTCTCAGGAGGACTACTAGCTGGCCTAATCTTAGGATGGAAAAAGGGTTAAATAAAACGGTTTCACATGGCTAAAAAAGTTGTTGCTGAGAGGAATTTTAACGTATCTGAGGGGAGAATTTTTATTTAATGGGAAAATATCTTTATGATGGGAAAATGTCGATAGTAAGGGTAGATAAGAGAGGAAGATTGGTTTTACCTAAAAAAATGGGCATTCGAAATACAAAAGCTGTGTTGATTCCGGCTGGATCCTATATAATAGTTATACCCCTTCCGTTAAAACCACTTAAGGAAGCCGAAGGCTGGCTTAAAACTAAGAAGAGTAGAAAACATCTAAAGAAAACAGCTGAGCTTTCAGCAAGAAAAGATGCTGTTGAAAGAGCCAAGAGGAGACGCCAGTTATAGGTGGTACAGATGTTAATTGAAACTGATGTACTTTACGCCTACGTTAAGCCAAGAGACTGGCTTAAACCTGTAGCCATGAAGTTGATGGAGAAAATAGAGAAAGGCGAATTTGGAGAAGTGTACGTTTCTCGTGAAGCATTACACGAGCTCTATTACGTTAGTATGGAGGAGGGGATTTCCCTCAATGAGTTTATAAAGAGAATAGTTGCGGTGACGGCGATTGATAACCTTGTATTTGTGGAAACTACCTGTGAGATAGATTTACTTGCCTTTACTATTATGCACCAATATAAAGTTCATTCGGTTTTCGACGCGTATTACGCAGCTACAGCACTTAACGTTGATCCCGACCACACTATAATTTCGACAGACAGTATATTTGATCGAATACCAGGTCTTATTAGAAAAGACCCAAGGAAAATAGTATGAGGTGAACGTGGCTAACTTTTACATGCTAGGTAAATGACTGCTAACAATAATATTAAGGTGATACCCAAGAGTGTTAATAATGGAATGATATTTAATATACTTGTGCTCCATGCCCATCCTACTACTGTAAGCACTCCTCCCCAGAGAATATAATACCCCCTCTTCTTCAACATTAACCCGCCTTTTTCTTCCACTGTCAATACTCCTCTAATAATTAACGAGACTCCAGCAGAAAACACTATTAGTGGAGGTAGAAGTTCCAGAGGTATTATGCCGTACCCTGAGATTATTAGTAACGATGCTAGTAAGATTACGAAGACTGTTATTGAAATTTTTTCCATGTTTTCAGCCACTCTTCTTAAGCCAGTTTTTCTCCGCAGAATGGGCAGAATTTGGCTGTTAACGGAACCTCTTTACCGCACTTAGCACATTTCTTCGTTAATGGGGTTCCACATTCTATGCAAAACTTGGCTCCAAGCAGATTTAATGTACCACATTTAGGACAGATTACACCTTGTTGCGCACCTTTAGCGGCTGTGGGTTGTGCAGAGGGTTGCTGTGTAGGAGGAGGAGACATGAGGGGAGGTATTATAGCTATTCCAGCCCCGACAGCTGCTCCCGGACTTTTACCTAGCTCCTTTGCAACATCCTTTGCTGTCTCCATCTGTAAAACATAGGTTGCCTGGCCAGTTTCCCTCAGCCAGAAAATCTTTTCACGCCACTCATCCGTGGTATCCACACCTTCGAACTTTAGGTCGATAAGCTCTAGACCTATCCTCTTGAAATCGTCGAGAAGTTTAATCTTCACCTCGTTGGAAACTTTGTCAATATTCTGGTAGACGTCTACAATACTGTAAACACTTAGATGCTTCATTAAATTTTCGTTAAAGAAGCCTCTTAAAAACCTGTTGACCCCGTCTGTCTCGAAGAGATTTTGCCCTCCCACAACTTCCATTACAAAGAGTTTGGGGTCATCTACCCTAAACCAGAAGGTTCCATGGAACATGAGCGGTGCAAGCTCCTTGGTTTGGGTTCTTCCACCAAATTTCCCTTGAAACTGCTTTAGACTTATGAAGATGACAGTGGCCCTAAAGGGAGTCTTGTCAAAGCCAGCTATACGGGATAAAACTCTTGTCAATAAAGGTAGATTTAGTGTCGTTAAAGTATGTCTGCCCGGTCCAAACACATCGTAGACTTTACCATCCCTAAAGAATACCGCTACCTCGTATTCCTTCACTATAAGCTGACTACCCCACTGTATCTCCTCGACAGGATACCTCCATATAATTTCCTCTTCCCTAGGGTTAACCCATTCTATTACCTGTGGCACTTTAAACCACCTCCTCGAACTTGAATATTCTCTCCCTATCATCTATAAGGTTCTCCAGTGAAATAAGTAATTCCTCCACTTTGTCCAACGCTTCCTTAAAACGGGTCTCTTCTCCAACCAGTGAAGGTAAGCTATTACAAGTCTCTGTTATTTCCCGCGTCTTTTTGACTAGGTGATAATCTTTTTCAAGAAGTGTCTTCAACTCTTCCTCCCGTATTTTTATTCTATCGAAAAGGCCAGAGTATCCTCGCGAAGCATGTTTAATCTTCTGTGAAACCTTAATGAGTTCTTTCCTTAAATCATCTGTCTTCTCCATCAGATTAGGATGTTTCTCCAGCACTTTAGGCAGTACCTTTTCAATAGATTCTTTAGCATCCTTCAAGAGGAAGAAAACATGGTTTCGTATGAGCGCATCATCCTCCCTTATAAGCTCCTTTTGTTTATATCCACGAAAACCCGGGATGATGAGCTCTAGTTCCTCAAGTAAACCTAAATCCTTTTTCATAATAATCATTGCAAATAATGTTTTATGAACTTATATAGTTTTCTCCACATTTTCAAGCTACAATTACTGAACTTTGCTACAATTAGATTCTCTTTCCACTTCTTAAAATTCCTTTAAAACGGGATCACACGCTTATTCGAATGCTTGAGGAAAACTGGAAACTATAGTTTTCAAAGCAACCTAAATACAGTGCACGGGCAACCACGTAAATTACATTATAATCTTGCCTTATCTTAGTCGACATCGTTAAGATTAAAAGTACCTTGTTTTTTAGAAGAACCATGAGCGCAAAAACCTCGCGTATACCTGGATTCTATAAACTCGATATAAATGAGAGAGTAAGGAAGGTGGCTGAATTCGCTGGTTTAAGCGAAGAGGAGACAAAACTTTTAATGAATTTCGGGAACCTCGACCCTAAGACAGCTGAAATAATGATAGAAAACGTTATAGGCGCCATGTCATATCCCATGGCCGTGGCCGTGAATTTTCTAGTAAACCGTAAAGACTACCTGGTTCCCATGGTTATCGAAGAAACCTCCGTGGTGGCTGCTGCAAGCCACGCCGCTAAACTCACCAGGGAAAGCGGGGGAATATATGCTAAAGCCACCGACCCGGTTATGATAGCCCAAATACAGGTGGTGAATGTAAGGGACCCATTCTACAAGAAAATGATAATCCTTGAACACAAAAAAGAGCTGATGAAAATAGCCGATGAACAGGATCCCATTTTAGTGAAATTCGGTGGAGGGGCAAGGGACATTGAGGTAAGAGTATTGGATTCACCTAAAGGTCCGATGCTGGTAGTACATCTACTGGTTGACGTAAGGGATGCAATGGGTGCAAACGCTATTAACAGGATGGCGGAGGCTGTGGCACCCTATATTGAAGACTTAACTGGCGGGAAAGTTTACCTTAGAATTATATCAAACCTAGCAGACAGAAGGCTTGTAAGGGCATGGACTACAGTTAAAAAAGATGTCTTGGGGGGAGAGGATGTAGTCGACGGGATAGTTTACGCATGGGCTTTCGCTGCAGCCGACCCCTATAGGGCAGCTACACATAATAAGGGTATTATGAACGGCGTTGTGGCGGTGGCTCTCGCTACGGCTCAGGATCATAGAGCCATAGAAGCCGGAGCCCATGCATATGCCGCGAGAAGCGGAAGATACATGCCCCTATCCGTCTGGGAGAAAAACGAGAATGGAGATCTTGTGGGGTCGCTTGAGATGCCCATGGCCGTGGGGATCGTAGGCGGGGCAACCAAGGTCCACCCCATTGCACGAATAGCCCTAAAAATCCTCGGTATAAAGACAGCCAACGAGCTTGCTGAAGTGATGGGTGCTGTTGGACTAGCACAAAACCTGGCGGCTCTAAGAGCCCTAGCCACAGAAGGCATAAGTAGGGGGCACATGGAGCTTCATGCCAGAAACCTGGCTGTAATGGCTGGAGCCACAGGCGAACTAGTGGATAAGGTAGCTGAGAAAATGATAAAAGAGGGAGACATAAGCTTTAAACGTGCACAGGAGCTTGTCGAACAGTTTTTAAGCGAAAAAACGAAACATTAAAAATACCTATAGCCTTCAAAGAAACCTTGAATAAAACATAAACAACTTTGATATTATGAAACCCTCTGGCAATGACTCTAGAAGCCCGCTTAACTGAGGGTGAAAACGGTCTACAATACATGCTCTGGTGTTCTAATTTTCCAACACTTAAGATCAGGCTAAAAATGCATGCCTCTTGTTTCTTGAAAAGTAGATTTAGTCTAATTTCTTTTCATTAAGCTCCACGGTTAGTCGTAACAGCCGTACTAGTTCTAACCAAAACAAAGATCTAGCAATTAGAATAGGAGAATCTATTAAAGCATCTCAAAGATAACTAAAATCATAAAAGTTGACGAAGAGATATTTCATAGAGCATGGGAAATATTCAAAGAACAGAGAGACAAGCTTTGGAGCTTCACCGACTGCACGTCCTTTGCAATAATGGAGAAGATGAACATAAAGACCGCGTCTACATTCGACAAACACTATAAACAAGCAGGCTTCAATACAATACCATAGAATCCCCACAGTAAATAGCATTTACGTTCTGCCATAGCGTTATTTAGGCTGGTTATCCCAAGTTGCTAACTGTAGCCATCCTTTTCTTCCGGTAGGGTTTCAACCTAAGGTCAAAGGTTACTTTAGATGTGGAATAGGACAACTACACCTTAGCTTCTGTAGTCAAGAAGGGTATAGTTTTATAGTTCATGGGAAATTATTTTTCGGCTAATAAGGTGTAGTAGTATGGGTAATGTTAGAGTGGTTCTTTATGGTGTGGGTGCTATAGGAAGGCTTGTGGCAAAAACTTTGTATGAGAAAAGGAAGGGTGTTGAAATAGTTGGCGCCATTGACATCGATGTAAGGAAAGTTGGGAGGGATCTTGGAGAAATAGCTGGCTTAGGGCGGTGCATCGGCGTAAAAGTCTCGTCTGACCCAGATAAAGTTCTGGAGGAGGCTAAACCGGATGTAGTCATTTTAATGACAAGCTCTTTCCTCAGGAAAGTTTACCCTCAGATCATAACTTGTTTGGAACATGGCTCTAACGTCATTTCCACATGTGAGGAGCTATCCTACCCGTACATCGTAGATGAAGAATTATCGAGAAAAATAGATGAAGAAGCGAGGAGGAGAGGGTTACGTGTGCTCGGGGCAGGCATAAACCCCGGCTTCCTCATGGACCTTCTACCTATAGTTCTAACGACACCCTGCCTTTATGTAGATAAGATCTCCGTCAAGAGGGTTATAGATGCATCTAAACGTAGAGAACCCTTCCAAAGGAAGATAGGTGCTGGCCTAGCCCCAGAAGAGTTTAAAAGGAAAATCGAAAGCGGCGAGATAACCGGCCATATGGGGCTACCACAATCCATTGCCTTAATAGCTAAGGCTCTCGACTGGAAGCTTGATGAAATTAAAGTCAAGGAGCCTGAACCCATAATAGCCGATAAAACCGTGAAAACCCAGTTCCTAGAAGTTGAAGCAGGTATGGTTGCAGGACTCGAACAAGCCGCCTCTGGTATAATTTCAGGTGAAGAGAAAATAACCCTCCTCTTTAGAGCCTCAGTATCCGAACAACATGGCTTCGATAGTATAGATATTATAGGAGACCCTCCAATACACTTCAAAACCTCCCCCGAGGTCCACGGCGACACAGGGACTGTAGGGACGATAGTTAACCTTATTCCCGGACTGCTTAAAGCTCCTCCAGGCCTCTTAACTGTAGTGGATCTTCTATTAACAAAGTTTCACGGCACCCTCGATTCAACCAAGTGAGGTGATGTAGATGAAAATAGTGTCTTTCGACGAAGGCTACATGCAGGCCGATGAACTGTGGGTTTTCCTTAACTCTTCTCTTGAATACGACTTTATAACATGGCATATGTTTAACCGTGTTGTCCTAGAAGACCCAAACCGTGATGATAGCCTTTACCTTATAGCGTTGGAGGACAATGTGCCTGTAGGATGCTTGATAGGAGCCTATAGGAAAAGGGAGCCTCCTGAATGGGTGGATAAACAGAAGGATACTGCATGGATAAAAGTCCTCTGTGTCCGTCCAGAGCATAGGGAGAAACCCGTCTTTGAGCATTTGCTGGAAGAATTTATTAAGTTGTCTAAAGATGCCGGTAAAAAGACTATAATTTATGGAGGATTTCCAAGCTGGCACTTTTCTCCAGGATTAAATATACGCTACGACTACTACCTCCGTAAACTCAAGGAAAACGGTTTCGCTAAAAGGGGTGAAGTAGTCGACTATGAGGTTGATCTACTCCACCTCTATTACCCTGATTATGTTAAGAAGCTGGAGGAGGAGGCCGTAGCCTCAGGTATAGTCTTCAGGGAAGCCTCTCTAAAGGAAAAAGATAAAGTATTATCTTGGATTAAAGAAAAGTTTTCACCTGGCTGGGCTACCGAGGCGAAAATGGCGTTTAAAGAAAAATGGGGAGGAGTATGGATAGCCGAGGAGGATGAAGAGATCCTAGGCTTCTCCGTTTACGGTGGCTTAGAACCAAACTGGTTTGGACCTATAGGTGTAGACCCACAGAAGAGGAGAAAAGGTTTAGGTACGGTCCTCCTATACAAGACACTTAAATCTATGAGAGAAAGAGGACAGAGATATATTATAATACCGTGGACCGAGCATCTATTCTTTTACAGTCAGCTACCGGGCATCAAGGAGATAAAACACTACATCAAATTGAGCAAGAATATTGAAGGCTAAAATTTAAATGAATCTACTTTTTTACTAAAGACTTTAAAGATCCATAAGGTGTCGTAGGGCCCTGGGGCAGCCTCGGGATGAAACTGCACTCCTATAAACCTTTTCTGGGGATCAAGTACTCCTTCGATGGTCCCATCGTCGACGTTTACAAACCATACATCGATGTCTATTCCACTTAAACTCTCCTTGCTCACAGCGTATCCATGGTTCTGTGACGTTATATAACTTTGTCCACTAGGTAACTCCATGCAAGCCTTATTTTGCCCCCTATGGCCGTAGGGAAGCTTGAATACGGTGGCTCCTGCAGATATCGCAATAAGCTGGCAACCTAGACATATGCCTAGAATCGGAAAACCATACTCCATTAAGCTTTTCACAGTCCTTATGGTTTCGCTTAGTCTCCTTGGATCCCCGGGACCGTTGCTCACCAGAACTCCAGAGGGTTCTAAATCAATTATTTTATCAACTGGATAATTATATGGAACCCTTAGGACAGTAAAGCCCAGTTCCAGGAGCCTCCTAACTATACTTAACTTTACCCCACAATCGAGAACCACTATCCTCCTTTTTCCACCAGTTAAGGGTCTATGTATTATTATTTTGGTCGGTGAAACCTTATCCACCAAATCCTCGTCCTCATATCTCTTGGCTTTGGAAAGTTTCTCGAACAATTGGTCTAGATCCACTTCTTCGCCAACACGATACGTCTTTAGGATCCCCATCATCACACCTCTCTCCCTCAGGATCTTCACTAGCCGCCTTGTGTCGATGCGGTGGATGCCCGGTTTTCCCTCCTCTCTAAGCCATTCATGGATATTTTTTACTGAAGCCCAGTGATTAGGATGAAAGCAGGCTTCGTGCACCACTACACCTTCAACCTGAATTTTCTCTGACTCAAAGTGGAGAGGCAGATTGAAATCGTCCACCATGCTGTATGGTGGAACACCATAGTTTCCAATTAAAGGATACGTGAATGTAAGTATTTGCCCTCTATACGATGGATCTGTTAATGCTTCGGTGTAACCCACCATACCTGTGGTGAAAACTACTTCGCCTACAACCTCTGCTTCGGCACCGAATCCCTTTCCCCTGAATATAGACCCATCCTCCAGTAGTAGTAAAGCCTCAAAGGCTGTCGTTTCCTCATGCATTTTTTCTCGTCCTCCAGTATTCTTTGAGGGATTTAACTTCGTATATCTCAGGGTTTCCGGCTCTATGGACTGCTTCCACAAGAAACTTCGCTAAATTCCCGTCCAGTATTACCGGTATATTTAAGTCGACTGCAAGTCTTTTGAGCTTTGAGGTAGATTCGGAAGAATCCTCTTTATCTGTTGAAGTTGAAATAAGCCATCCAACTTTACCTTCTCTGAGAAGCTTGTAGAGTAAGGGGTTTTCTGGGTTTCCTTTAATAACCTTAAAACCTGCTCTAGTTAGATTGTTGGAAAGTATATTATAGTCATCTTCGTTGTCAACCGCCAAAAGGATATACTGGTCTCTCTCTGGAAGCCTATTAGGCGCCGCTGCAAGCCACGATCTGAGCAATGTAATGTACAGGTTTTCTCCCAGTGAAGCCACTTCCCCTGTTGACCGCATTTCCACGCCTAGTTCAGGTACCGCCCCCCTGAACCTCGTCCAGGAGAATTGAGGAGACTTTATGGCCCACCAATCCACTTTAGGTAGATAACACTTTACATTTGCGGGGAGCTTAAGCCTTCCATGAACTAGAACATCGGCTACAAGTTCCATGAGGTTTATACCTGTAGCCTTGGAGGTGAAGGGCATGGAGCGGGATGCCCTTAAGTTACATTCAATGACATAAACTTTTCCGTTTTTTACAAGGTACTGGATGTTAACTGGACCTTTTACGTTAAGGGCTCTACAGATTTTATATGTATATTTTTTCACTGTTTCTATGGTTTTCTCATCTAGGTCGAATGGCGGTATCACCATTGTACTATCTCCCGAATGAACACCAGCTGGCTCCACGTGTTCGATAACAGCGCCTATGAACACTCGCTCTCCATCTGAGACCGCGTCGACTTCAACCTCCTTTGCTTCATGCATGAACTTGCTTACCACAAGAGGATGTTCTTTAATTATATCACCATATTTCTTTAAATATTCATTTAAATCCTCTTCGCAATATATAACTTTCATCGCCGACCCTGAAAGAACGTAAGATGGACGTATAAGAACCGGGTAGCCGATTTCTTTACAGAATAAACGTACTTTTTCTACGTCGTTAAATTCAGACCAGGAGGGTTGCGGTATGCCAAGTTTTTCGAGAAGCCTGCTAAATTTCCTTCTATCCTCCGCTATGTCCACGCTTTTTCCGCTGGTTCCGAGGAGCTTTACCCCCATTTTTTCTAGCTTTAATGCCAGGTTGTTTGCAATTTGTCCCCCAACAAACGTTATCACTCCTTCAGGCTTCTCTTTTTCATAGATATCTAGTATGCGTTCCAAAGTCAGCTCCTCGAAGTATAGTTTGTCGTTTACATCCCAGTCGGTTGAAACCGTTTCAGGGTTATAGTTTACGACTATTACCTCGTCTACACCCCTGTTTTTAAGCGCCCAGGCGAGCTCTACTACACACCAATCGAATTCAACTGAAACACCGATCCTGAACACTCCTGCACCAAGTATCATTATCTTATGTTTCTTAGCGTCGAAGCGAATATCGTCCTCCTCTCCTCCGTAGGTGACGTAAAGGTAATTGGTTGCAGCAGGCCACTCTGCAGCCAAAGTATCTATCTGCTTTACCACAGGGACTATTCCGTGTCTACGCCTAAACTCCCTGACTTGACTTGTACTCCAACCCAGGCACCTAGCTATACGATCATCCGAGAAACCTAATCTTTTGGCTTCCTTTAACACCCTGCATAGCATTTTCTCGTTTTTACATTTATGAACGGCCTTAAGCTTCCTTTCCAATTCAACGATATTCAGCAACTTGTAAATGTACCAAGTGTCTATACCGGTTATCCTGGTAATTTCAACTGGATCCACGCCTCTTTTGAGAGCCGAAGCTATCTTTAAGACACGATCCGGCGAGGGTTTCGCAATATCCCTTAAAAGATCGTTTAGAGGAACGTTAACATAGTGTTCGGATTCAACCCCCTCTAACCCTATATCAAGCATTCTTAGAGCCTTCTGTAGAGCCTCTTCAAAGCATCTTCCTATAGCCATTACCTCCCCTATGCTCTTCATCTCAGTTCCAAGCGCACAGTCCACGCCCCTGAATTTCTGGAAATCCCATCGAGGATACTTTACTATAACGTAGTCTAGAGACGGCTCGAAGTGGGCTGTAGTGCGCCCCGTAACCTTGTTTACTAACTCTGGTAAAGTGTATCCTAGTGCAAGTTTTGCGGCTATATATGCTAGAGGATACCCTGTGGCTTTACTTGCTAGAGCCGAGGACCTGCTCATCCTAGGGTTGGTTTCTATTATAAAGTATTCTTCGGAAAAGGGGTTTAACGCCAATTGAACGTTACACTCCCCGATTATCCCTATAGCCTCTGCTACTTTAAGTGAAGCTGAACGTAAAGCATGGTATTCCCTGTTAGTTAGGGTTTGTGAAGGAGCCACAACTATTGAATCCCCTGTATGTACACCCATTGGATCAAAATTCTCCATGCACGCCACAGCCGCCATATTTCCCTTATAGTCTCTGACAACCTCGAATTCCACTTCCTTCCACTTATAAACGCTTTTCTCAACCAATACCTGCCTAACAGGGGACTGGGCAAACGCCTTCTCCAGGTTTATTTTAAGCTCCTCTGGGCTGTGGGCTATGAAAGAGCCTGCACCCCCAAGGTTAAACGCGACTCTAATCATAACAGGGTAGCCTATTTCATCGGCGATTCGAAGAGCCTCATTTAAACCGTAGGCTGGTTTAGACGGAGGTATAGATAGCCCGTATTCGAGCATTGTTTCCCTGAAACGACCCCTATCCAACGCCTTTACGATACCTTGAATAGGGGTTCCAAGCACCTTTACACCATATTTATCCAGTATGCCCCTTTTGTAGAGTTCTACGCCGCAGTTTAGGGCGGTCTGCCCCCCAAAGCCTAACATGATAGCATCAGGTCTCTCCCTTTCTATCACTGTTTCAACAAACCTAGCTTCAACGGGAACCAGGTAGATACTATCCGCCAGTTTTTCGGAAGTTTGAATAGTCGCTACATTTGGGTTTACAACCACAACCTTCAGACCTTCCTCTTTCACAGCTTTAATAGCCTGGGATCCACTGTAATCGAATTCAGCGGCTTCAGCTACCTTTATCGCTCCAGAGCCAAGAATCAGAACCTTATCTAAAGTCTCGCGTAGAGTCGGGTAACATGGGTTACTTGGGGTCTGAAAGACCCTTGAACGCTTCCCCCTGAAACCTCTACCCAAAAGCCCTACCACATTCCCCATAAAATGGATATAAATTTTTCCCCGTGAACAGAAAATATTCTCTTATATTTGACCTAACGGCCTGTCCCAAGTCAAGATCATAGTCTAGATTAATCACATGAAGCCTTCGTTGAACCACAAGCCTTAACGAAGTTCGTTTTCAGCTAAGGGTGTGAACATCACTCTTTCAGACAACTGACGGCTCATCATCTTTACTTATTGTAGCATTCCCGTTATACGGGCATCCCTCTTAGGAAACTTTATTGGGTATTGGATGGTTAGAGCGGTATCTATTTTAAAAATGAAAATAATATAAAGAGCTTTTGAATGTGGATACAGGTGTTTCGGGCCTTGAAGCTTAAACCCTTGCTTGAACTTCGAAGCAGAAGAAACTTCTTAGTGTTGCTTTTTAGAAGAGTGTACACGGGTTTCTTCAATTCTCTTCCACAGCAGTACACCTCCCTCTACGTGGTGTCGATAGGCTTCAGCATAGTGGATCTAGGGGTTATGAGAAGCTTCGCCAGCCTTGCTTCGAGCATAGTTAATCCTATAGTGGGGTTCATTGCAGACATTAAAGGCAGGAAAAAAGCGTTTACCATAGTTTTACTAGTCGAAATGCTGGGCGCCCTATTCTACTTTATTGCATGCGACTGGAACACCCTAGCCCTAGCCGTAGTGTTTTCCTTCACATCCATGCTCGCGGCAACGAACATCGAAAACATATTTATAGCCGACATTATACGAAGACGAACTAGGGCTACGGGCTTCAGCATTATGAATTTTCTTTCTAGGGTAAGCGTAACAATCTCCCCTCTAATAGCAGCCTATATCGTCGATACATTTGGAGGTATAGGAGCCGAAGGTATACGTCCACTCTTCCTGATCCAGGTTGTTGGATTATCTCTATGCGCTATACCCGCGTTTCTTTTACTCGAAGAAACTTTGAACAGGAAAACCGTTGAAAGCTTCTCGCAGGTAGTCGACGACGTTAAGGAAATAGTGTATGAGCTTAAGGAACACTACTGGCTACGTTTATGGATTTTAGTGGAGGTTTTCGGAGGCTATGTCTGGGCCACGACCATGCCCTATCTAATGATATATGCCGTCGACATTAAGGGTGCGGACGCCTGGATACTGGGATATATGGGTGCATCGTTTAACATAGCAAGCCTTGCCGCAACGATCCCCTGGGGTAGGATTGGAGATAAAATCGGAAGGGTGAAAACAATCCTATTAGCCCGCCCCCTCTTCTACCTATCCACCCTTATCTTCCTCTATGCTCCAGATGCCTCCTGGCTTATATTGGCCTGGATGCTACGCGGACTTTTCTTCGCCTCAAACTCCCTTTTCCAAGCACTAGTCAACGAACTTGTACCCAGAAATTTAAGGGGCAGGTGGAGTGGAATCAGGGCATTGATATCCCAGTCTACTAGGATACCCGCCCCCCTTGTTGGAAGCTACCTGTGGACAATGTTTGCCCCTGAAACTCCTTTCCTCGTAGCCATAGTGATAGACGCCCTCATAAGGGTACCCCTAGTAGCATCGTTACCAGAAACCCTAAGGCAGACAGGCTAACACTAATTCTATATTCACTCTAATCTTTAAGGGATAAAGTTAAAAATCCCTCCAGAAGATACTTAGGGGCCTGCTATGAGAAAAGAGTATACTGATATCCTTAAGCTGGCCTGGCCCGTGATAATAGCCAACCTAATTAGCGTATCCTTCTACACCATTGATACGATGATGATAGGAAGGTTAGGTTCAACTGCGCTGGCTGCTGTGGGTTTGGCTGGCCAGCTCTTGAATCTAACGTTTTTCCTTTCAACGGCGATAAATGCAGGTACATTGGCTCTTTCAGCTAGAAGAAAGGGAGAGGAAAAGGAAGAGGAGATATTCGGGGTGCTGGCGAACTCCATTCTGCTTGCTTTAGTGATCTCTTTGCCTTTAACACTGATTTTCATGATTTATCCTTATCCATTTTTCAGTATATTCGTTGTCGAGGAATCTGTTTTACGGGAGGGGGCAGTCTATCTATCGTTAAGTTCCCTCTCGATACCCTTAACGTTTAGTGTAGGGATATTCTCAGCTGCTTACAGAGGTGTCGGGGACACTTTAACACCGATGATAATTACCTTTATTTCAGGTGCACTAAAGGTAGTGTTAAATTATCTTTTCATATACGGTGTGTATGGTTTTCCCTATCTAGGGGTTGTTGGGCTTGCACTTTCAACTATAATTGCAAATGCGTTCAGCCTATCCTTGTTCTTCATAACGGTGTATAGCGGAAGGTTTGCCATCAAGGCTTCAAAGCATAGTAGACTTTTAGACTTCAGCATAGTAAAGAAGATTTTTTCCATAGGTTTTCCTTCACTACTAGAACAGGCATCGAACCAGGTTGCTAGACTAGTTTACACAGCGATGGTCTCGAGTTTCGGAACAGAGGTTTTAGCAGCCCAGGAGATAGGTCTACGCGTGGAGTCCCTTTCGTTCATGCCGGGACTAGGGTTCTCCGTGGCTACAGCATCCCTTGTAGGACAATCCCTCGGCAGGGGGGAAAGTATAACAGCCAGAAGAGTCTTTAAGGCTGGAGCAAAGATGGCTTCACTGCTCATGATTTTCCTAGGGGTATTTCTTTTCCTTGCCGCGGAACCTTTATCCAAGCTATTCATAGAAGAGGAAACGGTAATAGAGTATTCTGTACTATATCTTAGAATAATGTCCTTTCAACAACCATTCCTCGGGTTATACATGGTTTATAGTGGAGGGCTTAGAGGTAGCGGCGACACGAAATCCCCCTTCTACGCTTCCCTTATATCAATATGGAGTCTTAGAATAGGTTTAGGGTACTTGCTGGGATTTATTTTCGGCTGGAGGGTTGCAGGAGTCTGGATTGGAGGCTTACTAGATTTCATACTTCGCGCAATATTCCTCTACTATGCTTATAGGATTGGCCGTTGGGAAAAAATACGTTTATAAAGTCTGGAAGGAGTATAAGTGAAGAAAACATGGGATTAGATCCCCAGCGTACGTTAACTACAGCCATATTCTTGAACACCTTAGCGATGTTCATAAAAATAGCTGGCGGCCTGCTTTCAGGAAGCTTAGCTTTACTGGCAGATGGATTCGACTCATCAATGAACGTGTTTACAGGTTTCATAGTAAGAAGGTACTATGAAAGATCCAGAAAGCCTCCTGACGAGGAACACCCCTACGGCCACCAAAGGTATGAAGCATATGCCTCAATAATAGTAGCCCTTGTGATGGCCTCCTTGGGAACACTTCTATGCGCAACAACATTACATAATTTGCTTGAGGCATCATCAGGCGAAGTTAAACACATAGCTTTACCCTTAGCCCTCTTCTCCCTCGCAGTAAACAGCATCTGTATGTTCATGCTCTATAAAGCCGGTGGCAGTAGCCTTGCCATAAGAACCGAGTCTAAGCATTTATCCATAGATGTTTTTGAGTCGATAGTAGTGTTGATTGGGGTGACCCTAGCTATACATGTTTCCCGTATATGGGATCTCATAGCCACACAGGTTATTGTTGGCATAATATTTTACAATATCTATACCACTCTCAAGGAGATAAGAGAATATATCATGGACATCAGCCCGGGACCAGAGATCTTAGAAAAGGTTTCTGAGATAATTTCCTCGACAAAGGGTATTAAAGGATTCCATGCCCTAAGGGCAAGACAGGTTGGAGAATGCCTTTACATGGACTTCCACCTAATTTTTGATGAGGACACTTCCCTAGAAAAAGCACATAAAGTAGCCTCCATAGTTGAGGAAAAACTAAAGAAAAACATCGGGAAAAATGTAGATATAACCATACACCTAGAAACTGAAAAGGATTCAACCCCCTAACTTTTCGTCTAGACGAAAAGAGATACCTGTATGATCAATTGTAAGTGGTCTTTTACATTAAAATAAAAGTATAAATGTTTTCGAACTATATATATTACCGGGGGATGAACTTGTCTAACGTTAAGGTAGTTAAGGTTGATGGAAGACAAGAGGCTTTCGACAAAAATAAGATTGTTAAAAGCTGTGTAAATGCAGGCGCCTCGAAGGATGTAGCAGAGAAGATTGCGGGGGAGATTGAAGCAAAGGTAAAGGACGGCATGAGAACCACAGAAATACGTAGAATGGTTTTAAGAAGATTAAGGGATTTTAATCCAGAATGGGCTGACAGGTGGGAATTTTATGATAGACTTGTTAAAGGCAGAATAACATTCGAGGACGGTAAGTTTATCGTCGTTAGAAACGGGAACCTTTATCTTGGATGGCAGGTGCGTGACGTTGGTTCAAAAGGGTTGTCGAATGCCGAGGAGGTTGAAGGAATCCTAAGGGAACTGGAGGAGGATCTAGCCCACGGGATACCTCCCAAAAAGATTCATAGTAGGACATACGTCCTCTTAATGGCTGTTCTTCGATCAAAACACATGAGCTCTGAAGAAAAGAAGAAATCTGTGGAGCTTATAAACGAGTTTAGAAAGAAACATGGATGGAAGCCATTTACACTTAAGAAACCGATAGAATAGCCTCTAACGTTAATACGGTAGCGGCTTATGTTTTTTCTCCGTCCTGATGTAACCTGGATTCTGGAAGAAGAACTTGCTGTGGGTAGTCTACCTAGAGGTCTCTGGCTTCTTGAGGAATGGTGGAAGATGGGGTTAAGGGCTGTTCTAGTATTAGTAGAGATAAGCGAGCTAGATGAGGTGGGTTGGGGATCAAGTTACTTTAAGAAAATGGAGGAGGTAGGGTTTAAGTACAAGTATTCTCCTATAAAGGATTTTCATGTACCTACATTTAAGCAGGCGTTGGAGTCGGTGAAATGGATCTCGAAAATGGTTTCAGAAGGTAACCCGGTTTTAATCCACTGTAATGCAGGCCTAGGTAGAAGTGGGGTCATCGCATCATGCTATCTCATTTATCAACACCGCTACAATCCAACTAAAGCCATAGAATACATTAGATCCAAAAGGCCGGGAAGTTTAGAAACCTACTGGCAGGTAAAATTCGTTTACGATTTCACCGAAAAAATAAGGAGTTTCTCCCGTTTCAACGGTTCGCAAGCTCCCTAAAATAGCTACACCATCTAAATATCATAGTTTAGATGACTACTCTTTACTACTTCTCGATAATTTCCTTTTCTCTTGTCCGCTACTATAAGTATTTAATGCAATGAAGGCTGTGGGTGTTATGGATGCTTGAAGTTCATGTTGAAGGTTAAAGAGGTTTAGGTGGGATTATCAGGCTTTAAGCCGATGACGATGAAGCCTGTAAGGTCTCCGTGACGACGGACGATACACATCCTAATGAAGCACCGAGAAGAAAACTCATACACATTTCCACAACCACTTAAACAACCTAAACACCATACACAGGTAAATGCTCATATAGGGTTAAGAGTACTTACCTTTTCTTCTTTACTAGCAATATATCTATGTAATGTAGGGATATAAGCTAAGCGGTAGGTATTTATAGTTATTCAACTATTAGTTATATAGTGATATAGTTGAGAAAATATGCTACTATATCTGTTTTAAGGAAGGTTAAGGAGATACTTGAAAAAGAGAAGAAGAATAGAGATTGGAGTGAGTTTCTGTTGGAGCTATATAAAGAGGCTAAGACTGCTAGAGCAAGAACGGCTTTTGAAGAGCTTAGGCGCTTGCTGAACGAGAACGATCTAGAGGAAATACTTAGAGCTAGTAGAGAATTTAGAAAAGGGTTTAGATTGGGATGAAACTTATTGATACTAATGTGTTAATAGATAACCTTAAAAAGGGTATTTATGAGGAAGGAGCAATTTCCATAATTACATTAATAGAGGTTCTCAGAGGTGTTCCCGACAAAAAGAGAGATAAGGTAAAACTGTTGCTTGAGAAAAGTTTCGACGTATTAAATATAGATAATAATACAGTGTTGAAATACTGTGAACTGTATACAGCATTAAAACAGACCGGAAAGCTGATCTCAGATGCCGACCTACTTATAGCATCTATGGCAATTTCAAACAACCTCCCCCTAGTTACAAAAGATAAAGATTTTAAGCGGCTTAAAGAACTCGGTCTTAAACTGGAGCTGAGAAGCAAATAAAAGATATTTTCTTAATGATCTTTTGTTCAATGTAATGTATGCTACGAGAACAATGTCAAGAACTTTATTGCTTTAAAAACCATAAATTGGAGAATCCATACCCGCAACTATCTAACCGTTGCATTTATACTACATGTTAAGTTAAAAGCCTTGCACAGTTGACCTTAATCGTCGCCCGCGACTTCATAATAACTCCCGAAGGATTGGAGCAAGCCACAGAGCCCGCCGCCAATACCCTACAAATACAATTCAAAGTGAAATAATGAGAACAGATGAAAAAACACAGTTGGGTTTTCAACACTTCGTACCAAAAGAGACGAAACGGTATTCTTTAAATATTATTACCTAGATAATTAGTTGGTGCACCGATGTACCAAATAAGTGAAAAAGAGGAAAAGTTTTTAAAGAGCCTTGCCGAAGCTTTCGGCCCCCCAGGCTTTGAGATAGACCCTATAAAAATAGTGAAAGAGTATTTAAGGGATATAGCTGACGAGCTGAAACATGATAACCTGGGGTCTCTCGCCGCCTTTAAGAAAGGTGGTAGCGAAAAACCGACGATACTTGTTGCAGGGCATTCAGATGAAGTAGGGTTTATGGTCACGGAGGTAACAAAAGACGGGTACATACGTTTTCATCCTTTAGGAGGATGGTTTGATCAAGTGCTTTTAGCTCAGAGAGTGGTCATTAAAACGAAAAAAGGATTTGTGCAGGGAGTCATCGCATCTAAGCCACCCCATATATTGAAACCCGAGGAAAGGGGGAAAGTGGTAACCATAGATCAAATGTTTATAGATGTAGGTGCCACAAGTAAAAAAGAGGTAGAAGAGCTTGGAGTTAAGATAGGTGATCCTATCGTACCGTGGTCACCCTTCAACATATCGCCAACCGGCAAAACGTTCTTTGGCAAAGCTTTTGACGATAGAATAGGGGTCTTTGTGGCGGCGGAAGTTCTGAAGACCCTGAAAACGAAAAACATAGAACATCCTAACACACTTGTTAGTGCTGCCACTGTACAAGAAGAAGTCGGCTTACGTGGAGCTTCGACAATAGCTTGGCTAGTTAAACCAGATGTAGCTATAATTACTGAAGTGGATATAGCTGGCGATGTACCTGGTATACCGCCACATAAGGCTCCATCCAAGCTGGGTAAAGGACCTACAATAGTCTCATACGATTCATCCATGATACCGAACCAGAGGTTCAGGGAGTTCGTCATACAGGTGGCAGAGGAGGCGAAGATACCATACCAGCTTTCTATAGTCCCTCGGGGCGGGACGGACGGCGGAAGGATCCATCTATTTATGGAGGGGCGACCCTGCATCGTTATAGGGGTACCGACAAGACACATACATTCCCATGTAAGCATAGTCCATAAAGATGACTTGGAGAATGCAGTCAAGCTGATAATAGAAGTTATTAAACGCCTTGACCAAGAAACAGTGAAATCGTTCACCAGTTTTTAAACAAAATAAAAGCATTTTATTTTATTTTCAAGTTTCGTTTTTCTTCTCAAAACAAGCTAAAAGTACGGTTGATTTACCGGGGCCTCCAATAAAGAGGCCTTTACCTCGTAAATTATGTTTGCATTCTTTGGTGCAAGGGATAAAATATATTCGAGTATTTTAGAGTTCTTTATGAAGTCGTATAAGGAGCCGCTTTTAAGTCTAATAGGCTTGCTCATGAACAAGTATTCTCTATTTAAAAAGAAATGTAGATTTTCTATCTGCACTGGCTGAATGTAAGCTGAAACCTGATATATGTCCAAACCCTTTAGGATGAACTTTAAAACGCGGTCCTCAACCACCCAGGGTATAATTTTTCCAGTTGCTATTTCCTTTAGCTCCGAAACATCCATGAAAAATAAATGTTTATAAAGCAACATATCGTCGGCTACATCTTCTCCAAAATTTGCCGAAACGAGATCATATACTTCGTGTAATTCACCTGAAATATCCACGTAGAAACCTGCCGTAAGCGAAAGCACATACACCGGCTTTAAACCCAGTTCATTCAATATTTGTTTAAAGAGCTTTTCCTCGTCTGCTGGAAACACTACATCAATCCTTTCAGCATGTTTACCTTTACTCAACAAAAATCTGACTGTTTCAACAGCCCCCCTCTTTTTTACACTAAGTTTAAACTTCCTGAAGTTTACCTTAAGTCTGACTCCCATCACAGTACACTAGCTTAATCCTCGACACCCTACTTTAAAATCTTTCCCTCAGCAACCTGAACATGGGTTTAAGGCTGAGAAAATATTCTAGTCTTCCATGGAATTACTGGTATTAGTGGACATAGCTAACAGTTTATCGGGTTAATGGTATAAGGTTAAAAATCACCCTTTTTCCTCAGCCTCCCTGTTCCCCATAAGAAGGAGAAACATCTTATCATGGGCTTCTATGATATCCTTACGTGTAAGAATGCCTATGACTTCCTGTGATCCACGATCTTTAACGACCGGTAGTTGTCCTATGTTGTATGTGATCATAGCTTTCAGAGCATCGTATAAAGTTTCATCCGGATATGCTACAACCACTTTCCTATTCATTACTTCCTTCACTTTAATAGTTTTTCTCTTGTCTTTCGGAATATTCAAAATGTCTTCCAGCGCTATTATACCTACGAGCTTACTATCAACAACCACTGGAATGCCACGTAACCCGCTTTTAATCATGATATGTAATGCATGTTCAACGCTGGTCTCGGGGGTTACAGTTGGGTGGTCGGTTTTCATAGCATCCTTAACCAGCATTTCATCCAGTAAAACCCTGTGGAACTCGCCAGCATGTGCAGGTGAATGTGCACGATCCTCCACCTGTTCAGGATATATTGTATGTTCCCAGCTTAGGAAGTATGCTATGGCTATGGACAACATTGCAGGGCCTATGAGTTCATATGTTTTGGTCATCTCGCTAACCATGATCAATACGGCTACAGGCGCTTTAGACACTGCCGCGAACAGGGATACAGCACCTATTATAACAGTTGAAGTCAAAAATGCAGGTGGATCGGCTATTAGGTTAGGTGTTAGGTTTATGAACGTGATGCCCAATGCTGCTCCTATTAAAGCCCCTATTCCTAAACCAGGGGCAAAGACGCCACCGCTACCCCCCGTGGCTATGGTGAAGGATGTCGCCATTATCTTCAGGAATGCGAGAAACACTAGTATGATTGCGACAACATACCACGAGTTGGAGAAGAACCAGCCCTCCTTTGTGGCGAAGAGCGGAAACACCCCACGGGCATATAGTGTTATCCAGCCGTACCCCATCTCCAGTACCTGTGGAATATACATGCCAATAATACCCGTTATCAATCCTCCTAGTGCAGGCTTCAAAAACTTGGGGATTTTAAGTTCACTAAACATTTTCTTCACAGTATAGAACACCTTTATATATACCATGCCTAGTGCCGCACAAACCACCCCTAAAATAGAGTAAAACAATAGTTCGAAGGGGTCGTTGAAAGCTACAGCAGGAATATCGAGTACCGGGGACCATCCGTCATAGGACCCGTAAATAACATAACCGATTACAGAGGCTATGAACGCTGGCAGTAGAGCCTCAACCTCGAAATCCCTTTTATATAGAACCTCAATCCCAAAGATAGCGCCGCCGAGAGGTGCTTTAAAAATTGTTCCTATACCAGCACCTATGCCGGTGGCTACAGCGAGCCTTCTATAACGCGTATCCAGCTTCAGTAGCGACGCTATCATGGAACCTACGCCAGAACCTATCTGGGCCATGGGTCCCTCACGGCCAGCGCTTCCGCCTGAACCTATGGTTATAGAGGAAGCTATCATTTTTATTATTGGAACACGTGCCCTCACCTTTCCTGCAAATTTATGGAATGCCGCTATAGCTGCATCGGTTCCATGGCCTTCGGCTTCCGGAGCCGTACTGTAGATAATTATTCCAGCTAGCAGTCCACCTAACGCAACTACTATGGGGATAAGCCATGGTCTTTGAGGCGGTAGAGGCACACCCCATCCTTCGTTAGGTTCAGGTATTTTGTATCCTACAGGGTATTCGAAGAACCAGTGTGATACAAGTGGCAGTATGAAGCTGAAGGCGATTGCTCCTACTCCAGAAGCTATACCTATCAATATTGAGATTATTATAAGTTCATGGTAGTACTTTCCCTTCCTTCTAAGCACCACCTCGTAAGCATTAACCATTTTCTCACCTCATCCACCCTGTTTAAGCAAAGCTTCACCCTCAACACCATTTACGGGACGCCTATAGCGCATTCCGCGAGGCTCCTTGAACCCAGCAATGTTAATGCTTTAGGCGGAGAATTTAAACTTAACTTTAAATTTAAATAACTATTAAATGGAAAAATTGCTGCATGGTCAAGAGGGAGAATTACATTAATTTAATTAAATATCCCCTAAAAACAAGTATTCTTTTCTTATAGTTAAAATAGAGGAAGAAAACTATTCGTACCTTAAGGTGGTGGAAGCTTACTCGGTAGCGCTAGATTTTAAAGTATGATATTTGAAATACTTGAAGTGGTGGAGTGCCCATTAAAGTCTACTATGCCGCCCCAATGCTGGGGGATAGAAGGAACCTCGAGGACAATAAAATTATTGTAAATATGCTGGAGACCCGTGGCCTACAGATCCTCACTAAACATGTAGTAGAAGACATACTTGATGTTGATAAAGGGGTTAAGCCAGAAGATATATTTACAAGGGATTTAAGGCTCCTCGATAAAGCAGATATCTTGATTGCAGATGTATCTTACCCCAGTTTGGGTGTAGGTTTTGAAATAGCCTATGCATTACTTAAAGGGAAAAACGTTTATGCTCTGTGCCGAAAGGAAAGATTGCCGCGAACCTCAGCGCTAATAAGAGGCATATCTTGGAGCAACTTTCATTTAATCACCTACAACGACCCAAAAGATGCCGTGAAAACACTTTTAGAAAAAATGGGGGAGATGGATGGTTGAGCTTGAGAAATGTCTCTATAGGTGTGTGAACTGTGGATGGGAGAAAACCCTTAACACGGGCTTCTACGCCCACTGTCCCAAGTGCAAACATATCCTCGTCATTTCCTATGAAGAGTTAGAAACAAAAAACCTGAAATCTACTTTACCTGGTATTTGGCGGTACTCCAGTTTTCTACCGGAATTCCGTGTGAAACCAAGTCTGGGTGAGGGAGGGACACCGGTTAGAAGGGGGAAAAAGCTTGAGAAAAAGCTGGGTCTAGCTAAACTGTTTTTAAAGGATGAAACAAAAAACCCTACAGGCGCGTTTACCGATAGAGGTGCAGCCCTTATAACAGCTTTCAGCCTCCACAACTCCTTTCAAAGCATCACCTCCATAACTGGAGGAAACATAGCTGCATCCCTTGCAACCTACTGTGCTGCCTTTGGCGTGGAGTTCACTGCGATATTCAGAGCACCTGTAGATTTAGAAAAACTATATATGATTACTGCATGTGGCGGATACGTTACATCGGATCCTAAAAACAGCCGTGGATTTATAGTAAAGCCGTCAAACCCGTTTCTAGTAGAAGGCTATAAAACCATTTCGTTCGAGATACATGAATATTCTAAGAGGCTTCCAGATGTAATTATAGCCCCTGTAGGACATGGATCATTAACCTATGCTCTATGGAAGGGCTTCGAAGAACTAGGGGAAGTAGGATTAATCACCCGGAAACCATTCCTAGTAGGAGTCGAGGTGGGAAAAACACGCACTGCTGAAGACGGGGCAACGGAGGAGAAAAAATGTTCCTTTATATCCTCAGAGCTCTCCGTACCCCAACCAGCATGGAGAAACGCGTTAAAGGAAATAGTATCCAAGGGGGAAGCATGTTTAATAAATGTCAGTGACGAAGAAGTCGTAGAAGGCCTACGTTTACTGGCTGCATTTGAAGGTCTTTTAGTTGAAACAGCCTCCGCAACGGCCGTTTCAGGGTTAATTAAGGCATTAAATAACGGTATAATAAGAAAAAATCAAAGCATCATGCTTGTAGTGACGGGATCTGGCCTCAAAAATCCAAGAACCTTCATAAGGATTTTAGAGAAACGTTTCATAGATACATGTGAAAACGAATTAAATAGACCTAGTAGGATCAGCATCGAGATTTTGAATATGCTTTCGGAAGGTAGCCTACATGGCTACAAAATCTGGAAGAAACTGTATACAAAAGGCTATAATATAACCTTACAGGCAGTATACTATCACCTAAAACGACTAGAAGAAATCGGCCTAATCCGTAGGATCGTCACAAGACCGAGAAAAACATATGTTATTACAAGAGACGGCCTAGAATTCCTAAAAAACATCCTATAGATGTCCATTTTAAATAGTTTTTATGGATAAAATATCAATTATAATACTAAAAACAATAATAATGTGTCGTTTATATAGCTTAAAATACTACAAAGTGATGAAAAGATTTTTAAATATTGTATAAAATGCCCCTCAGGGGAAACATGGAGACAAAACTACTGAAGATCCATGAGAGTGTACGTGAACTACGTAAATTGCGTAGTGACAAGGAAAAATATCTGAAGCTTCTTGAAAGCAAGCTATCTAAATCCTACCGAATAAAGGACGAGAAAACTAAGACAATGATCCGTATTCAGGCCACCATTTTATCGGCTATAAGGGAATACTTGGATTCAAAGGGATTTGTAGAAATACTTCCACCAATAATAGGGCCAGCCTCAGACCCCGGTATAAGGGGGGCTAGACAGGCTGTTATAGATTTTTATGGTCGACCGTACAAGGTTATGAGCAGCGCGATACTATACAAACAAATGATGGCAACAGCCTTGAAGAAAATCTATTTTGTTTCACCTAACATTAGGCTTGAACCATTAGAGACTATATATACCGGAAGACACCTTGTGGAATTCTTTCAAGTCGATATAGAGTGGGCTAGAGCAACCTACTTTCAGGTAATGTCCCTAGCGGAAGGCCTCTTAAACCACGTTATAAAACGTGTAACGGAGGAGCACCAAAAAACCTTAGAGGAGTTATTCCACAGGAGTTTAAGCATTTTTCCCACCCCCTTCAAGAAATACAGCTATATAGAGGTCCTAAAAATCCTTAAAGACCTTGGTATCGAAGCAAAATATGGGGAAGAGATTTCCTGGGAATGTGAAGAACTCATCTCAGCACTACATGACCGCCCCTTCTTCATAATAGATTACCCCTTAGGGTCAAGGGGATTCTACGATCTAGAGGATCCGGAGAGGCCTGGTATACTCAGGGACTTTGATATGCTGTATCCAGAGGGGTTCGGAGAGGCGATTTCAGGTGCTGAGAGGGAATATCAATACCATAGGGTGGCTAAACGAATGCTAGATAGCGGCGAGAAGCTTGAGGAATACTCTTGGTATCTAAACATGCTAAAAGAAGGAATAGAGCCAAGCGCAGGATTCGGAATCGGCGTCGAACGTTTAACCAGGTTTATCTGCGGTCTCCGTGCAGTATGGGAGGCAAGACCATACCCCAAAGTCGCTGGACTGTTCTCACCCTAACCACCGCTGATGTTAGGTAGAATATAGATTTCATCTTCATTTTTGATTAATGCTTCGTCGCCACCCATCAAATCTAAAGACTGCCCGTTCACGATAACTATCAGGTCGTCTAATTCAAGCCCCTTCCTTTTCCTAGCTATGAACTCACCAACCTTCCCACCAATATATTTTTCAATAAGCTCCCTGAACTTCACTGGGTTCTGAAGCCTTACCTCTAGACTTTTCGTACCCACTTTATCCCTTAAGTAACCTACAAAATGGACTCTAACCATCTCCTAAACCCATGACATTGATTTTAATAAACATATATTAGCTCAACGTTGCTACCTTACCACAAAACATATGTACCGTAGAAACACACAGGTCATTTATCACAACGATATCGAAGGTTATTCTTTAATCCCTCGTACCATTTAGTGTAATCTTGTGGCGTTATAACATCTATTCTATTAAAGTTTACTTGATATCCTTCACTGATGATTCTATTTAACAGTCGCTGATAGCTCCTAGATAGCCTCAGCCAGTCATCTACATCGTTTGTTATTATGACTGGTATGTCGTTGAGCATCATGACAGCTGCATGGACAGCGTCATATTTAATGTTTGTTGTCTCATTTATTATTGAGGCTAAGTTTAGGATCTCCACATTTAATGGTATTAGCGTCATATCCAGAGCCAGATATAACTCTGTGGCTCTTCTAGCTACACTAGGATCTATTTTTGATAAAGAGCCAAGCAGTTCTAAAGCTACCATAAGGGATCCACAGGGCTCATATACCCTCTTTTTCATATCTCTTAGTATCCGAGAACATATGTTACCAAACACAGGGTGATGCAGTATCGCGTAGATAAATATATTTGTATCTATGTATGCTTTAATCTTCATTCCAAGACTCCTCAACGAGCCTAACAGCATCGACTGCAAGAGGTTTTTTTATTAAAGTAAGCATTTCTTCTATAGGGTTCTTTCCACGCTTAACCATAGTTTTTAAAATTATTTTGTCACCTTCAACCTCTACTTTAAGTAAATCACCTATGCGAAGGTTAAACTTTTCCCTAATCTCCTTAGGTATAGTAATTTGGTATTTTCGTGTAATCTTTACGATGAACACAGTACTACGTAGTACGAAGGAACATTTAAGGGTTTCGCATCGATCCCCACTCTACCATCTATCCACATCAAAAGAACTTCATGAAGGGGTATTTTATACGAAAGGCTGTTTGAAGCCTTGTACTTTAGGGATGAGATGCAGAAAAATCTTGAAGGTTTGAGACACCTGTGGAGAATGGAGAAAATCGTAACTTGGTGTACATCATACCCTGACACTAGCCGTAAGCAAGAAAGAAAATTTCGGGTAGAAAATTTTAGTTTAAGGGGTTAATTTTAAGTGTTTTTCAAGTTCTGCGGCTACTTCGCTGAGCCCATATTTAGCTAGGGTCGACTTTCTAGGTACCCCGTCTTCATCCCATCCTCTTTCTTCATAATACCATGAAAGGAGTTTATCGTAGACTTCCCTGTTAATTTTGCTTCCGGCTAGGGGACCCTTGGTGGTTGGTTCCTCAAACCATTTTCCTGGAGGATAATCCATCTGCCTAGACCATTTGACACCCATTAGGGTATATTCCCTGATCCAGTAGGCTCTCATAAGGTTGTAGATCCTGTCTGCAACCTCGTAAAATTCGTTTAATGTAGCTTTGATACCTGTAACGGCTTCAAAGAACTTTTCATAGTAGTTTAGTGGGAAACCTAATTCTATCCAAGGGAGCCTACATACAGTAAAGGTTTCGAATAAGCCTCCTCTAATCCTCTGCATTTCAATTAGTTTTCTAACCTTTTCCCTGGACACCACATCTCTTCCCATTTTAAGTTCCCATGCTATAAACCAGGCGTCCTTATGGTGTGCTCCTATAGGTGACGTACCGTATGCCAACGCCATTCCAGGTGCTGTATGACAGTCATAGGCGGAGATTTCGAGGCCCTTCACGTGCATGGCAATTTTATGGGCTTCGCCTCCCAGTTTTTCTGCAACCTTTCTGGTTCCTTCAGCTAGCAGGTCTCCCAGACCTTTTCTATATGCTATCATCTCCATTAATTGAATCACGGTAGAATCGTCTCCCCACTCCAGTTTAACGTTGCCTACAAGTTCTCGGGGAAGTATACCCCTCTTGAATGCCTCTATAGCGAAACCTATAACGCCTCCAGCGGAGATCGTGTCCAAACCCAAGTCGTCTGCCAGAAGGTTAAGCTTAATTACAGCGTTCATGTCCCCTATTCCAAGATTTGAACCCAGCATTCCCACGTTCTCGTAGTCGAGTTCAGCCCATGTACCGGGATATTTTCCAGTCTTGTTTTTCGAGATGTTTCCGCATGGCATTGGACAAGAGAAACAGCCTTTACGGAAAACCTTATAGAACTTTTCCATGGTTTCGCCGCTTATCTTATCGTATTGCTCGAATACTCCTTCGCTGAAGTTGAAGGCAGGTAGCACACAGTTCGTCTGAGACCATTCTATGGTGGCCATTGTCCCCTGCCTAACCCAGAAATCATATTGGGGACTCTCCTTGAGCTTTTTAATCGCCTCGTACATTAATTCACTAAGTTTATCTGGATACGCTACCGGTATATCCTTCCAACCGTCGACCACTATAGCCTTCAGGTTCTTGCTACCCATTACAGCACCCATTCCTGGTCTTCCGCCAGCCCGCCCAAACTCCGATATGGTGGTGGCGAACCTCACCAAGTTTTCTCCTGCCGGACCTATCACAAGTGTTCCCACACTATCTCCATGTCTTTCACGTAAGATAACATCGGTTTCAATGGCTCCTCTACCCCAGAGGTCCCTTGCACCAAATATTTTGATTGTTTCAGAATCTATGTAAATGTAAGATGGCTTGCTAGCCCTTCCTTCAACGACGATAGCGTCATAACCTGCCATTTTAAGCCTGGCTGAAATCATGGATCCTATATTCCCATCCCCATAGCCGTAGGTTAGGGGAGATTTGGCTGCTACCACTACTTTACCGCTACTTGGTAGAAATAGGCCTGTCAATGGGCCTGTAGCCACGATGAATTTATTGTCAGGGGATAAGGGGTCAACTCCCTTAACCTCATTCCATAGGATTTCAACAGCAAAACCTCGGCCCCCTATAAACTTCATTGCATAATGTTCATCTATCCCCTGTACGGAGACCCGGCCCGTTGAAAGGTTGATTCTAAGTATTTTCCCCAGCCATCCTCCCTTAAAACCAGCCATCACGACTTCACCTCCAAAGCCCCCATAGGACAAACGTTAACACAGACAGGTTCACCCGGGTAACATAGGTCGCAGAACAAGGGTATGGATAGTTCTGGGTGCACAAAAATAGCATTGTAGGGGCAAGCTTCCACGCAATTCATACATCCATTACATTTGCTTTCATCAAGCCTTATACCCGTCTTCTCCCTCACTATTGCACCAGTGGGACACGCCTTGACACAGGGGGGGTCGTTACACTGTCTACAGACAGTAACTTTATGGTATACTGCTCTATCTTTCTCTACTATGGTTGCAACCCTTAACCTAGCCTTCAAGAAATTTTGAACGCCGAAATGCTGGAATGCGCAGGCTTGTTCACAGATATGACACCCGCTACATCGATAAGTGTATGCTATGATCCGCATTTTAAGGTTCCTCGAAAACTATTAGAAAAATAATATTTTTAAGTTTAAGCACAAGCACGCTTATTTATCTCCTTTTAATTATTCTTCTTCTCTCGGGCTCCTGTCTTCTCCAGTTTTCCTCGGCCTCCTCCTCCACGAGAGGATAAATCTCCTCCATCCACTTCGCTAGATCCACAGAATACCATTTTTCAGGACCGTTCTTCAGCAGTTTTGCCATAAGAGCGACACACCTACCTATGTTGGCTGCGTCAAGTAGCCTTTCTTTCTCTGATTTCAGGGGAAGCATGTTGTTTTTATAGGCTAACGCCCATGGAGGTATAGCGAATCCCATGGAATTTAGAACCGCATACAAGTTTGAGATAACGGAGATGCATCCGCTATCATTGCCTGCAGCTATTACACCAGCCACCTTGCCTTCGACCCAGCTTCTACCCTCAATGTTTATCATGTTTTCGAAGACCGTTATACGGTCTATGAAGTTTTTCAATACTCCGCTAACATTATACCAGTAGATTGGTGTAGCTATAATTATTCCGTCAGCATCTAGTATTTCTCTGTATATTTCCTTCATGTCGTCCTCGATCACACAGGGGTACCGGCAGGCCTTCTGGTCGTCTACAAGACAACCCAAACAAGGCTTTATATTATAATCATATAGGTGGAAAAGCCTTGTTCTGGCCCCTTCCCTCTCGGCCGCCAGTAAAGCCATTTTCAACATTTTGAAGGTATTACCGTATTTTCTGGGGGAACCATTAAACCCCAGTATATATATTTCGGCCACACCATCACCCCTGACAAACAGCAGAGGATGCAACACCAATTATCTCTAGGATTAAAGCCCAAATCGCATTTAGAGGACTCTGATATAAGTTTTTACCAAGCCTCTCTCTCATCGTTCCATAAAATCCGTGATCCTTTTCGAGTAAAACAGGTTTTTCAAAACAACTGATTTACTTAAAACAAGTCTAATATCGGTTGAAACCCTTTTTTCGATGTATTTCAAGACATCCGTTAACCCTCGTGCTCTAAACGGCATCCCTCTAAAAACATTTCTTATACTTTCACGTATCTGCCAAGAACCCACTGGAGCATAGTATTCTGGCGTCACCTCCCTTACAGCTATCACTAAGGCTTGTCGTTTAATTTTGTATAAGTGTTCTAGAACTGGAAACCTTATGGCATGGTATCCGCCGTCAACCCCAGGTCTTCTCCAAACCCCATCACTGAACTCGTAGTTTACAGTGATGTACGGTTTACTGTCCTTAACCCAGATGCTTCTAGGAAGCCATATTTCCAGCATTTCGTAAGTCCAGCGGCCTGGTAGGAGACATATAATATACCTGTTACCCATGTACTCATTTGAGTAGACTAGTATTTCAGAAAGCTCAGGGAAATCCTTGATTTTCTCTAGGATTCTGTCACCGAGCATGGAGTCGACAGCTGTAATAGACCACCGTGTAGGCACGATTCTTCTACGTCTTTTTTCTCCAAGTAGGCCTAAAGACAAGAGTCTCACAATATGGTATGAACTTACATTAGAGGTGTAGAGCTCGAAGATTGCCTCAGAGGCTTTGACGTCCACATCGTCCACTATTTCGTCCACTCTACGTGGCACAACAGGGTTTTGGGCCACCTTAAGTTTTTCAAGTGATGCACGAGGTCCTATCGGAGATAGGATTCCATCGAATGTTAAAGCAGGTTTAGGCGGCTTCGAGAAAACAAATTCAGCATCTACTGGTAAAGCGGATAAGGCTAGCTCCCGTGTAGAGTCGAGTAGGCGGGGAGCAACCCTTGCATCCTTCTTAACGTTAACCCTGAAGGCCGAATAGACCATCGAAGCCCTCAACCTTATGACATCCTCGAGGCTTTTATCACCCCACCATTTCTCGTAGTCCTCATATTCCTTGGCCTGAAGGCCGGTTACCGGGCTTGCAAGCGGACCTAGTCGCACCGAAGGATACCCGTATTCTCCAACTAGAATGGAGGGCGGTGTGGCCGAAAATATTTCCCTTCGACCAATCTGCGAAGAAACTCTTAGTGTGGCTTCTATACGTTCGAGTATTGGACATCTTGGTCTACCACAGAGACGACGTGTTCCTTTACATTTAGCACACAAGGCTGGATCTATCTTAGACGGCATTCCCTCCCCTAACTACATGTAAATATTTTCGGCCATAGACCTTTAAATTATACTACTTTGTTAAACCGGATTTTTCGGAAAAGTGAACGCTTAGGGTTATTTTAAATGTGTGGTTTTTCTATTAAAAGCCTATTGAAAGGCTGATGGAAAAACGTTTCATGGAAGACCTCGCGGAAATAAGGAGAAAAGCTTTGGAAAAGTACGGTGACCTAGTAGTTGAGAGAGTTCAGCCTCTTTTTATAAAATTACTGGATTTATGGGAAAAGAGAAGCATCAAGTCAAACCACAGTATAATGGAGTATGTTTTGGCCCTCTATCTTACGGATAGAGGTTACGATGTAGAGTTAGAGTATCCCCTCCGAAACGGACTCATATGCGACATCTATGCATCAAATAAGGGTCGAATATTAATAGTAGAGATAGAGACAGGGTTCGTGCCTCCAGCAAACTCCATAGACCCTATATCCTACCGTCGTGCAAGGGAAATAAGCAAGATTTCTAGGTATAGTTTACACAGCGACATCTTTGCATTAGCTACACCGCCCTTCCACATCCTACAGATACCGGCAATATTTCTGAAGCCGCCTGAAGAAAGAGAAGTAGATGAATTAATTGAATTAAAGAAGTTCCTAGATGGATATTATAAGAACCCCCCTGTAGGTTTAGAGGAGCTTAGAACAGCAAAACTGGACTGCATTTTCATAATAAATGTAGATGATTTAAGTGTAGAAGAATATAAGACCGAGGATTATGTTAAAGCTTATCCAAAGTGGTTTAAATAAAACTTAACATTAAATAACGGTTTATAAACTCTGTTATACTAACATTTTTATTTCAATTGTTAGAAGTTATTTAAGGGGGCTTTTTGAACAAGGATAGATTAATAAAACTCGAGTTAAACTCGATTAAAGACCTTGTGAAAATAGCTTGTGGTTTAAGGATACCTCTAGTATACCGGTACAGGAGGGGAGAAGAAACCAGCCTAATGGTCATATACAGTGCTGGAGGCAACGTTATCGTAGCATACGTTAAGAAAAAGGAGGATCTGAAAGGAGACTACATCATATACGATACCCTTACAGGCAATTATAGCTTCTCAGAAAAAATTTCAGCCGACCCGAAAAACTTCAATATGGCCGTGGTGGATTTACGGTACTGTGATATTATTTAAAGCTAAAGGCCCTTAAATCACATTGTACGTTAAACTTTACGTTTAGCTTAGTCTTCTACTTTCCTTTAACATTCTTTCATAGTCCTTTCTCTTGACTTTAATCTCCCTTCCACAGTGTTTACAAATATATTTTACGAAAACGTCATCCATGTCCGTTATCTTTCTTAAAGGCCTACCACAGTAGCATACGAAGCCCACAAGCCTTGCTGGATTACCTAAAACAAGCCCATAGTCGGGCACATCTTTAGTAACTACAGCTCCTGCAGCAACCATGGAATATCTGCCTATAGTCACCCCGCAAACTATGGTCGCATTAGCGCCTATGGACGCTCCCTCCTTCACAAGTGTAGGCACAAGCTCCCAGTCTTTCGAAAAAGCACGAGGATAGAGATCATTAGTGAAAACCGCGTAGGGTCCGACGAAAACCTTATCTTCTAAGGTTACCCCCCTGTAGACAGATACCCCGTTCTGTATTTTAACTCCATCTCCGATTTTAACATCCGCATCTATGTAAACGTCTTTTCCAATGTTGCAGTTTTTTCCGATAACCGCCCCCTTCCTAACATGCGCGAAATGCCATATTCTGGTTCCTTCACCTATCTGAACCCCTTCCTCCACCACAGCTGTAGGGTGTACATAAAATGACTTTTTCTCTCCCATAGCTAGAGACCATTAAAAATAAGAAGAAACACTTTAAAAACATGGTCTTTCTTATTACTGCCACATAAACTAAAATATAAAAATATAAATTATTATTAGGTTAAGGATTCGGCTTTAACGTTTCTTTAGTGCGTACACCAGAACCACTACCGTGGCTACCACAGCAACGGATATAATTACAATAAGCATCGTAAGGTCGGGCGTAACCAAGATTTCGGTCTCTTTCTTCTCCTCTTCTTGCTGCTGCTGTTGCTGCTGGCCCTGTTGACCCTGTTGCTGCTGTTGCTGTTGCTGTTGCTGTTGTTGCTGTTGTTGAGCCTTGTACGATATCGTTAAGGGGCTTGTTTCAGCTTGGTTGCCCGCCACGTCCACTGCGATAACTTTTACTGTAACGTTTTGGACGCGTAATGGTGGCAGGGTAGCCCTGAAACTTCTCTCGGAAACATAGTATACTGGAACAACCCCTTCACCTGAGGCAGTAACGTAAATAACTTTTACTGTTTCTAGACCCCAGCCAGTATCGACAGCAGAGATGTAGAGGGTAACACTATCTTTACCGGAAATGGGGGTTCTTGGAGTATAGAGCTGTATTTTTACGCTAGGCGGCGTGGTGTCGTTATACGTGGAGAATACAAGTTTAAAGCTCTGGGATGGCGCCAACTTAACTACTGCTTTAACTAAATATAATTCCCCAAACTTCTTGTACTCGTATCCCTTAATGAGACTGGTATTTCCATAGAACGAGTAGTCGGTTATGGGTATACTAGCGTTTACATAAAAGTAAAGTACTGCCTGCTCCGAACTTATCTGGAAGTCGCCTGAAGTTTTAACGACTACAGCATATGCCTTGTAGTCTTTATCAAAACTTGTTGTAACGCTTATCTTTTCTATATTGTATGATGAAAATCCTTTAAATGGATTTGATCCAGGTACACCAACTGCATAAACTCTCCCACTGTTATCGACACTTATTATACGGAAGCCCCTATAGTCCCCTGACCTTCTACCAGCACAAGTGGTGGTAGTGGTTATAAACCATGTTTTATTGTTGTAGAGGACCACGCTGTCGCCGTGGACGTGCCCGGCTAAAACCATTGTTATGTTGTATTCCTCGACGAGACGCATGAATTCCTTGGCAGCATCGATGTTGTCGCTCCAGCTATAGTAGAATTTACCTGAAATCTTGTTTATCTCCTTCCATGAACCGGTAACTTTTCCGAATACACCGTAATTGAATATGGGATGATGTATTAAAACTATTTTAACGGGCTTGTCGCTATATTCCTTAAGAACGTTTTCCAGCCACTTCAACTGTGTTGGATAAACGTACCCGGATATACCTGTATCTAAGCCGATTATCAGAAAGTCTCCGAAAACCCTAAACCAGTAGGGTGGACCCACATAGAAGCCGTAGTATTTCTCTTTAAACGTCGATTCATCCGTCTGAGCGTGGTCATGGTTTCCAGGTATCACGAAAATGGGTTTTCGGGCTCTGTTGGTCATCTCCCGAAACTTCCTAAGGGATTTAGCGTCTCCACCCACGTCTACCTCGTCGCCTGTTATGACAGCAAAATCTATGTTAAGTGCATTTAGCAACGTTATGGCAGCATCGTAGAAGTGTGTGCTAGGTATACCGTCTGTTATTATCCCTATATGCACATCGGTGAAATGCATGAAAGTTACATTTTTAGGCCAGTCACCGAGGATCCATACGCTTCTGGGACTACCCAAAACACCTTTACTATACCTTACATATAAATCATATAGTTCCGGCTCTGCCTCTTGAGGAACCTTGACGGTAATTATATAGTTTGATCCACTTGAAAAATTAGCTGTCATTTCGAGGGTAAAGTTGTATCCTGGAGCAAGAATCCAGGCGCCTATAATGTTAACTTCCTCTCCGCCAGCATATATTGTTATATTAAAGACCCCTCCTGGAAGAACAGGCATGGGAACACTATAAACCGGGTCAATGATCCTTGGGGTCGGTTCAGGAGATGAAAGTGACACCTGTAGGTGTACGTAGGACGTTGTTAACACAACAAGTAAAAATATAGTGAAAATAACGGATTTCCTAAATTTTCTCAATACCCTCACCTTAAATACTACTTTCTGTTAAAATATTGACCACAGGTATTAAAGCTTTAAGTTGAAAAATTATGCCTCGAACTCTAGCTCCTCCCATCCCTCTGCCGGGAATATCACAACGTCGTCGGGATCTATGTAGAGCCTTATATGTTCTCCGGGTTTAAGCTTAAGCTCTGGATCTAAGTAAGCTGAGATATCCTGTGACCCGATTTTCACTTTAGCCTGCATGAATGGCCCTAGAAACATGGTTAATTTTACGGTTCCGTCTATAACGTTGGATGCTTTCTTGAACTCTATGCTGAAATCTTCTGGACGAATCACAGCTACAGCCCGTTCTCCCTTCTTCATGTTGAAGCCTTCAGCTATCCGTCCATCTAATGTAAACGCCCCCACTTTAAACTTGACCCTTCTTCCGGAAACTTCTTCTACTATCCCCCTGAGAAGTGTGCTTCGTCCAATAAAGGTTGCGACAAACAGGTTTGTTGGATCCATGTAGACTTTAATCGGAGAGCCTATTTGAAGTATCCTCCCCTTCCTCATTACCGCTATTCTATCCGAAATACTCATGGCCTCCTCCTGGTCGTGGGTAACGTATATTGTTGTTATGCCCAGCTCCTTTTGAAGGCTTTTTAACTCCTCTCTCATCCTAAGCCTGAGCTTTGCATCCAAGTTGCTTAAAGGTTCGTCAAGCAGGAGAACCTTAGGCTCGATTACAAGAGCCCTTGCCAGAGCTACTCTTTGCTGTTGACCTCCCGAAAGTTGAAGAGGATGCCTGTTCTCTAAGCCCTCTAGTCCCACAAGCCTAAGAACTTCTTTCACTCTTTTATCTATCTCCGATTTAGGTAGCTTTCTCAACTTTAAACCATACGCAATGTTCTCGTAAACGGACATGTGTGGCCACAGAGCATAGTTTTGGAAAACCATGGCACATCCTCTTTCATAGGGTTTCTTGAAAGTGACGTCAGCTTCGTCGAAGAATATTCTGCCATAATCCGGCATCTCGAATCCTGCAATTATCCTTAATGTGGTGGTTTTTCCGCATCCGCTTGGACCTAAAAGGGTGAATAGCTCTCCTTCCTCCACCTGGAATGTGACCCTATCAGCTGCCACGACATCCTCAAACCTTTTTGTAACCTCCTTTAAAACAACCCTTGTCATTTTACTACACCCCTATATACGCATACTTCTGTTTAAATGCGAAGTTGACTAGAAATATGACAGTTAACTGGATCGATATTAAGAGGACCCCTAGACTGGCTACTATGTGAGGACCCCTGATTCTGTTAAGGTAATCCATCATAATGAACGTTATAGGTGCTTGGTGTCCCTCGCTTATTCCGCCCAGTCCACCCAGTGTGACCCCAGTGCTGACCTCGCTCATACAGTATACAAAGCTTATCAACGCGCCGCTAAGGATGTTTAATCCTATCAAGGGTATCACTATGAACACTAGGGTTCTCAGTCGCGAGGCACCCAGGTTCAGCGATGCCTCCTCCAAGGCTACGTGAACCTGTTGCAGTCCAGCGAAGACGGCTCTAGCAGTAAATGGTAGACGTCTAACAGTGTACGCGAACATCAGGAGAAAATAGGGTCCAGTACGAACAGGGTCGAGTATGGTTCCTGCGAAAAAGGTTGAGAAGAAATAGAAGTAGCCTACAGCGATGACTAAACCGGGTAAGGCTATAGGCGACGTAACAAGCAAATCCATTAAATGTAAGCCGGGTATCTTGGCCCTGGCAATAACGTATGACGCGGATAATCCTATGAAAGCTATCATGGTTACAGCTACAATGGAGTAACTTAAACTGTTGATTATAGCCCTTGAAACCAGGGGATCAATCACTATACGCGACAAGTTGTCTAAAGTAAATCCTTTAGGTAAAGGTCCGCTCCATTCCTGGGAGAAAGCATAAATGAATACACCTATCTGGGGGAAAGCTGTGAAAAGTAGAAATGGAAGTACGAACGCGTATATTGCTATGAGACCTTTCTTGCCTGGCTTACTGATCCTAACCTTCCATCTACCCCCTCTACTTAACATCGCATACTGTTTTAGTGAAACATACTCTTTTATGCCTGCAAAGGCAAGCAGGGCCAATGTTAAAAGTATTATTGCTAGGGTTGCTGCTACAGGAGAAAGCTGGCCTGTCGTTGCTTCAATAAACCTACTGAAAATTTGGTAGGAGATAAACCTCCTCTCATTAAAAACGATAGGTGCAGCTATATCCTCGAGGGAGAAAATAAATACTATCGCCGACCCCGCTGCTAAACCGGGGAGGGATAGAGGAAGAGTTATGGTTCTAAATAACCTGAAACCCCGTGCCCCCAGGCTTTCAGCCTGCTCCTCTAAACTGGGATCCACGTTCACCATGCTAGAGAATACGTTAAGGTAGATTATGGGGAAGAAGGTCATTATTTGGGTTACCGCTACCCCAGCTAGGCTTTCTATACCGACACGGTAGGGTAGATTCAACACATCGTTTATGAAGAAGGATATTAAACCGTCACGCCAGTCAAAAAGCTTCTTTATTACAAACGCATTTATGAAAGGTGTCATTAAAAGGGGAACTGTGGCAAGCACCCTAAATAGAATTTTACCTGGAAACTCGTATCGCGCCAGTATGAAAGCTATTATAACTCCCAGAATACTAGAGCATATTGTCACAAAGAAAGCGTTTGCGAGGGAATTGAATATAACACCGTAGCTAACGCCCCTAAATATTATTATGTTAACCCATTCACCCCTAAAATATCTTTTAGCCATGAAGACAAGCTGGCCCTGTGGATTGAAAGAAAGAAAAGTCGGGTCTCTAAGTATGTTTAACGGGTTATACTGGAACGCTACATAGAGAACTGTAGCTAAAGGCCCTATAAGGAATATAAAAAATATAAAAAGGGGAATCATCATTTGGGTGAGAAGCGTCAAATCTAGATAGAAAAAAAGATGTTTAAATCTAGATTTAAGGTTTCTACCTTCCTTCATCAACTATATTTAACCTCCTGATACGCTTTGAAGCACACTCTTATATTTCTCTAGCGCTGCTGACTTCCAGGCACTTATAAGACTATCCCTATACGATGCATCTTTCTCGAACTTCGGCTGTATGTTTATAGCATACTCTAAGGTAAAGACCACGGTTTTATCGGTTTCAGGATCCTTGAAGGTTAAGGGGGCTGCCAGCCGGTTTACAAGGTTCTCGAATTCAGCTGGGCTTAGCTCGCCAGCAAAGTATTTTGTTAGAATAGCTTTCCAAGCCTCCTTTAAAGCGTCGTTTACATCTATGAGTGCTGCTCTAAAGTACCATCTCATAACTGTCTCATACTGCATTGCGAGAGTGTCGTTAAACTTGATCGGTGTTGTCTGGAGGGTCTTATTGTATGCTTCATAGATGTCAGTTCTATTCTTCCCTATCGGGGTATCAAATACCTTGCGGTTGACAGGCAACCTATTGATCTCAGGGTTCAAAAGTATTTTCTGGCCCTCGGTTAAAACCCATGCTATAAATGCTTGTGCTGCTTCAGGATGCTTTGTACCATTCACTAGAGCTATTGGATCGCCGTTAACGATGCTTTCCCCCTCCGGTATAATGTACTCGCACTTGGGGTTAACTAGCTTAGCTGTGTAACCGTAGAAGTCTATGGTTATTCCAACAGCTATATCTCCCCTTATGACCGCATCCCGTACATCACTACTACCACTATATATTTCCGCGTTTGCAGCCATTAGAGTCAAAATCTTCCAGCCTTCCTCCCAGCCATATCTTTGAAGTATTATTTCATACATCCTCGTGTTACTTGTGCTCTGAGTGGGATCCGCTATACCTAGGGCCGGTGTACCATAATCTACTAAAGTCTTCCCAAGTTCGGGGGAAGCTAGGTCCCTCCAGCTTTTAGGTACTGTAAGGTTATAATCTTTCAGTCTATCGTGATTGACCGTGAAACCGAAGCTTGCGATAGCCGCTGCCACCCAGTATATTTTACCGTCGCTACCCACCCTTTTCATAGGCATACCAGCAATGGTGTCCGGTATCTCCTTGATCGCCGCTAGAACCTCCTCCGATGTTAAGGGTAAAAGCAGTCCTTGGAGATAGAGGTAGTCGAAGAGGGTTGGGCCGCCACCCCAAGCGACGTCTATTTCCCCACTTTTAATGTATTTAACCCAGAGGCCTGGCGCGAGACCATAGGTAATAATATCAGTAATATTGTATTTTTTAGCTATATCGCTTTTCAAAAACGCGTTTCGGGCTGCAAGTAGAATTTCAGTTGGATGTCTGGTCAGCACATGTAGTTTTATAGCTTCTGAAGGTTTCTCTGAAGGCTTCTCCGAGGGTTTCTCCTCTTCACCCGCCCCAGTAGGCCTAAACATTAACCACCAAATGGTGAAAGAGGATAATGCTATGACAATAATTGCTATAAGCAGTAGGGCTTGTATCTTACCAAGCGCCTTTTTGTTCATTTAAAGTCCCGGTACTAATATTCTTCAGCATATTATAAAATTAATGGACGATATACGTTCTATCTAAAGCATGCTTTTATACTATAGTGTAATATTCCTAGACTTTTAATACAGTCCTTCCAGAAATTAACGATGATATCAGCAGAAGATGATCGCGCCACCGCGATTAAAATTCAC
>QMRH01000014.1 GCA_003650675.1 Thermoprotei archaeon
CCCCTAGCATAGTATTCGCTACCCCACTCGGCTGCACTAACAAGTATAATTGTCCCGTAGTTGAACATCCTTCCAAGGAGACTCTGCTCTAAAACAACCCTGCCCACCTGGTTGTATGGCGTATAGATGCTTCTCCTTCTAAGCAGTCCTCCCTTAACCTCTATGCCGGTATCGCTTACAACGTATTTTATGCTTCTACGGTAAGCCTCTGTCTTAATTAACGTTAGGAGAGAAGCTAGGTAGGCTGAAGGCTTAAAGTACGCTGGATAGCCTTCCAATATGAATGCTAGTAATCCGAGAACCGAGGAGGCATCCTCTACAGGTATTAATCCAGCTTGATGAGCAAAGTACATCGAGGGTATTAGTGGAAGAATCAGCGTTAATCCTAGAGAAAGAAGAGATTCAGTGGAGCGTAGAACCCATGCTAGTAGGGTTATGATAAACAAGGGAGCTATAAATCCTATAAATGAAACAACACTCGACCCTACTTTAAACTGCTGTAAATAGGGGGAGTTGAGGTCTATCAACTGGTATCTCACGCCCAGAAACCATGCTACTTCAAACAGAAACACTATTAAAGCTGGTGTAATACTAAGTAGGTACCTTCTGATAAACCCTATAACAGAGGGGGATAAAACGACGATTGTTCTCGACTCATGGCCTAAACCGTAAGCCGTGTAATTGCTCACCCTGTCCTCTCCCATATTCCCAACAACTAGCTAATATTAACTGTTTCTAGGATAATATTAAAGCATCGTCTATTCATAAAATACATATTATAGATAATATATACTATACAAAGTGAACTTTAAGGAATCATAACTGCCCTATACTATGCCGATGTTTTGTTAACAGAAGACAAAGCTTTACACAAGATTTGGAGAAGGGAGGGATACAAAAAGATAATTAAACTTTGTACATGGAGTTCGTTTAAATAATCTTTTCTGAAAAACGGTTCCCCCCAATCTTAGCATCCCGCCCGATACTGTACGATCGGAAACAATTATTTTCATACATGAAAATATGTCAGAAGATTTTTTAATCTGAAGTATGGAAAATTCAATGGGGATAAGCTATGAAGGTTAGGGTTAGAATAGGAAAGAGAGGGACGTTGGTGATTCCTAAGGATATCAGGGAAAGGCTAGGCATAGAGGAGGGATCGGTATTATTTATGGAAGTCAAGGATCATGAGATTGTTTTAAGAAAAGATGATTTATGGGATCGTTTCTGGGGGTGTGCAAAAGGTCTTATGACACCGGAAGACATAGAAAGGGAGTTTGACGAGGCTGAGGAGGATTGAAGAAACTAAGACACATACTTGTGGACACTTATGCTCTTATAGCAGCGGCAACGGACACAACAACTCCGGTCGCAGAAAAAGTGTTTGAGTCAATTAAGCTAGGTAAGGTGATAGGTGTAATACACTATGCCATAGCATTCGAGTTTATAGTACAATGGGCTAAGGGAAGGATACCTGCCTTTAAAACACGGAACGAGGTAACAGACTTCTTGAAAATATTTTTCCAATGGAGGCAGTTAACCTATAGAGAGGTAATGGAAGCGGCAAGAATAAAGGTTGAAGGCGACAAATTACTTAGAAAAGCTGCACATCCCGAATTGAAAGGGAGAAAATTATCCTTAACGGATGCAACATCAATCTCGCTGGCAATGATAGAGGATCTGCCCATTCTAACAGGAGATCGAGATCTAACGTATGTAGCAAAACACATGGGTGTTGACATTATATGGTAAGAAGAGGTCGCTATGGATGATGCATTCCTAACAATTTCATCTTGACATGCTTTCTTATTTTTCTTAAAGATATACGTCGACTTATTTATCCATCTGCAACATTGTTTTCCGGCTTCCAGCATCTTTCAATAAAGCAGTATTTTCACTCCGTGGTCTCTAGCATACTTGACAAGCCTTATATTCCCCTTCTGATCTATCATCACCATGCAGACTCTATCAGGATTAAAATCGAACCCAGCAATATGGCCGACCACCTTAGCCTTCAACTCCTTCCTCAAATATTTAATGTAGAGTTCAAGCGGAACGTTAACATGAATCTCAAAACTGTTCTTCTTTAGATAAACACCCGTCCATCATCTAAAACCAGCTAATGTAGACTCTAAAGCAACATTACAAACATTCTTGTTCTCTTAAACAATTGATGCAAGGAAGAGATGTATGTTTTCGGAATCTATGACAAACACGTTTTTCGGATACCTTCTGTGGGGTTTTCCTATCTTTACCTCCACTTTTAAATCATCGGCAATACAATCTATTTCAAAGGAGTTTCTAAAATAGAAGACCTCCCCGAACCTTCTCGAGAGATGGGATTGAACTATCCACTCGTACAGTGCACTTTCCAAATATTTTTCTCCACTCCAAAGGGAAAGAGTATGTGCTATAAAGGGGTCTAGGAAAAAGAACTTTTTTTCCTTCCTCCATTTCACCCTATCCTTTTTAAACATCGCAATATCTAGAATGAAAATGTTCCTCAACATATTGATGTATTCCTGGACGGTTTTGTATGAGACCCCTATATCCCTTCCTATTGTCGAGAACGAGCAAGGGGATGGGGCTTTTCTCATAATGCTTCCAATAACTTCCTTAGTCAACTGTAGGTTGTATTTTGCCTTCAGTATATCACTTTCCATGCCGGCAATAAACTGTTCTTCGGCAGTAGGATCCTGGTTAATAGCAAGAGGGAAACCGCCAGTCTTTAAATATCTCCGAAAAAGCTCTTTTATTCTCTCATAGTCCTTCAATAACCTCCTCATCGTTTTTTCTACATCCTCTTCGAGTTCCACCTTTAGTCCGTGAACTTCTAGATATTCCCTAAAGGTTAACGGATAGACGAAAATATCTTTTCCTCCTCCCCTTCTCCCCGGAAAAAGTTCAACCTCCCCCTTTAGCCTCAACGAAGAGGATCCAGTAATAGTCAGTACATCATTTTTAAAGATCCCTAGATCAATGTAGCCTTTAATAATTCTCCACCATTCCGGTACGCTTGTGACTTCATCCAGGAAAATGAAGGAATTATCTATCCCCATGGACTTCTTAAAAGAAATATATGAATCAAGTACTTTTTTAAGGGAGCTAATATCAGGTAGAAAGTCACAGTTAAAGTAGAAGACACTTTCCTTTTCAACATTCTTCACTAGATCATTTATCAAGAGCTTTATGCCCGTTGTCTTCCCTATTTGTCTAGGACCCACCACAAAGTTTAGAGAGAAAGGTTTTAAACTAATTCTTTCTATCCATTTTGGTATCCACCGAACCCTTAAAGACCTCCACCTCGAAACCGTAATATCTTCCCTGTCACTCCACCAAGGATTATGCCTCGAAATCAATTCCTCCATATTAGAATTTTTACTTCTAATCCTTTATAAAGATATAGAAACATAGTTTCTGATATTTCCATTCTACCTTGGCATCTATGCTACACACATCAGGTTTCTCGAAAACGAGAGAAAACCTACCATCTTAAAACCAAGAAATATGATCCCATCAACTAACCTATGTTTATCGGTTTCCTTAGACACACACACCCCTAAAGGGGAGAATAAAATATTGTCCCATTTTCCGGTTAACTGTGTTCCTTGGCTCCCTAAATTCTTCGGAAACTTCGATTTCAAAACCGAGAAAAATGCCCTGTTGTAGGATCTTATCTCCACTAGAAGTTATTGCTACGACCATGCAGGGTAGCCTTTGTAGGGTTTTACCGCAAATTGTTTAAGCCTGAAAAAATGGTCTATATAGAGGGAAAAAATATAAGAAAATTTCCCTCTATAAAATACAATGTTAGATAGAGAAACCATCATCAGGGTAATAATGGACTTTCAGGAACAAAAGCTACCTTCTTTAATCAAAAGGGAAATAGATGTTCCCTTAGAGCTGAAGATTAGAAGAGCTATCTCTATTATAGGTCCACGGAGGGCTGGAAAAACTTTTTTCATGTTCCAGCTGATTAAAAGCCTGTTGGAAAAAGAGGTGGAGAGGAATAGGATACTATACATTAACTTTGAAGATTATCGTTTAGCAGGGATAGATTATAAGGATTTCGGAAGATTAATAGAAGTATATTATGAACTGTTTCCTGAAAACAGGAGGAAAAAAGCGTATTTCTTCTTCGATGAAGTACAGAATGTGGAGGGCTGGGAGAGGGTTGTAAGAACATTAATAGACAGGGAGAATGCACAAATTTTCATAACAGGCTCGTCTTCAAAGCTGCTTTCCAGAGAGGTTGCTACCCAACTTAGGGGAAGAACATTAACTTATAGGGTATTTCCCTTTTCGTTTAGGGAATTTCTTGAGGCAAGAAGGTTCAGGTTAAAAACGTATATGTCAAGCTACGATAAAAATAGATTGCTACATCTTCTTGATGAATACCTAAGATGGGGAGGGTATCCGGAAGCAGTTATTGAAAGCGGGAGGAGAGAGAGAATACTGGAAGAGATATGGGAGGTCACCATTGCAAGAGATATAATAGACCGATGGAAGATCAGAAACATTAAGGTGCTAAGGTTATTAATCAGGGCCTTAAAGGAGTCTAAGGAACTGTCTATACACAGGCTCCATAATTATCTCAAATCCATGGGGATAAGGGTAAGTAAAAACACGTTGTACAGTTACCTTGAATACTTGAATGACAGCCTTGTGGTCTTTCCATTAAAGAAATTCTCCTACTCCTATAAGAATGTTGAAAAAAGTATACCCAAAATATACTTCGTAGATAACGGCTTGTATACAGGTGAAGGATATTTAAGTAGATTGCTGGAAAACCTAGTTTTTATAGAACTTATGAGAAGAGGATACACGGTGAACGAGAACATATTTTACTGGAAAGAACAAACGGGAAGAGAAGTGGATTTTATTATCCGAAGGAAAAATAGAGTCGAACAATTAATACAAGTATGTTACGAGCTAACGCCGGAAAACGAGAAGCGAGAAATAATGTCTTTAGTTAAGGCTTCGAGTAAGCTAAACTGCGGGAAACTACTGGTGGTGACTTGGGATCAAGAGGAAAAAATCGAGAAAGGGGGAAGAAGAATAAAAATTATACCCTTATGGAAGTGGCTACTAGAAAGACCTGTTTAAGGTTGAATCGTCCTGGATGGAGGAGGAGCCAATATAATTATATCCCAGTACTTTAGCGAAGGCACGTTGATCTCCACTAGTTCACCGTTCACCTTGTAGCTTAATTTTTTCGGTTCATGGCTCTTATCGGCTTCAACCATATGGACGGTAAGTGAATCCGTGTGTATAACGCTTCTAGGAACAACGAGGATTATATTCCTCTCTTCTACCGGCTCGGGTTGAACGCTCTTCCACTTCATTTCACTTATCCCCCTAAAGTTTATCAAATGTATGATGACTGCTTTTTGTCCTTTAAGGTAAGGTATAATTTGAATGGTGTCGGGTTTAGGGATATAGGAGTAGTTTTTATTCAAGATCTTGATTCCAGATCCGTATATCCTACTGACATCGGGCGCATAGATGTATTCTTCGTACCTTGTGATTACATCGTAGTAGTTCTGTAGCTTGTTCTCCAAGGGCTTCGGCAACTCTCTGCATTTCGGGAAATATGGGTCAACCAGATATCTGTTTCCTTCTCCAAGCTCTATCCTGAAACCCTGGTTAGCGAAGATTAATGCATCAAGTAGAAGCACCGTCGGTTCATGGGTGTCTGTATATGCTGCTATAACCACAGGTTTACCGCTAAGCTTCCTAGCCTTCATAATTAAATCCTGTAGACTGGCATAGGTTTCGTAGCTCCATACCTCGATATATATGAAGGATGCGTTGGCTTCTCTAGCCACAGCCTCCAGAGGCCACGCATCAACAAGATTGAAAACAACATCTCTGTTCAGACTCCTCCTCGCATCATTTATGAATTCTATAAATCCCCTCACCACATCAACCCTCCTACCCTTCCAGTAGGCGTCCCTGGTCCAGCCTTCGCCATACTGATCCAAGTGAATACCATTCCAGCCAAAGCTTTCAACGGAGCGCTTCAACTCCTCCAAAAGAAAATCATGAAAACTACATTCTCTACCGGGATTAACTAGGTAAAGCCAGTCAGCGAACCTAAGGGGAAACCCCTCCCTGTTCCTTAAGGCCCATTCAGGATATTTAGAGTAGATCCTCTCATCGACAGCATATATTGCAATGTACGCCATGCACTTAATACCCCTCCCCCTAGAGAGCCTAATCTTCTCGCGTACCGTATCAAGATGAACTGGCTTACGAAGTATAAAGTAGTCCTTCAGCTTAGGAGTATAGTTGCCATGATACTCAAACCAATCATAAAACTGAATAAAATTTATGTGAAAACGCGCAAGCCTATCCACCCTAGACTTCACATCCTCGTCAGCGGCAAAAGTAGCGAAGAAACCATACCTAGGAACAAGAGACATATCCCTAACAACATCGAAAACCAGCGTCGAACCAGCAAGGTATTTTTCGCCTTCATAAACCTTAACCCTGGCAATAAAACCACGTATCAAACATTCAGGAGTAACCCACTTAAAAACCCTGTAAAACCCTTCCCCAGCATCCAAAGACCCAACATTAACATGCTCCTTGTAAAGAACACTACCAAGAGAATCCTCAATGCTGAAAACCAAGCTGAGATTCTGTAAAACCCTATTAAACATGTTCGTTATATTACACTTGATTTTAGCAACGCTATCGGGACGATAACTAACCTTTTCACTATCCAACCAAATATAAAGACCCTTCTCCCTTATAACTTCACGATAAAACATTAACAAACCACCATAATATACAATTAACCCTACGATAAACAAAACACACACCACAAAAAGAAGTTTATTTTGCAATTCATCCACCCTACGGAGAAGCTTCTATTTGCAAGTCCTTGTTTAAGCTGAGACTACCTAATAATTGTACTATAACTGTTCCTATTAGAAGAATACATAATGCCTTTTTAGGCATACTTGCTCCCCTTGTCCTTTATATATTATAAAAATTTTAAGTGGTTAATAAGATTTACTATTAAGTTGTTATATTATTGTTTAAGTTGTCTTACCTCTAGTTTAGAAAAATGGGGTGTTTACACTTCTATTTAATTTTTAATTTGTTATAAAATACTAGAACGGGTATGGGTGGAGCGAAGATGTTATAAGGGTTAATGCCGCTGAAATTGTTACGATTATGCCTTCTCCGAGGCCGAATCCTGCTACTATTGAGGTTTTGTATCTTTCCCACCAGTCTCTTCCAAGATATTTTTTCAAAACTAAGGCCGTAAAGCCGCCTAGAAATGTGGATATGCTATAGGGTAACGGTTGTGAAGCTCCTACGGCTATGCCTATTATTGAGAAAGGTATTCTGAAGAAATTTAAAACATAGTGCAGAGCTACTACTAATAGGCATGCCATAACCACGTTATTGATGTTAAATATTGTTGCTGGCTTCTTTATCCACAAAACTTGGGACGTAGCTACTATAGGCCATTGGGTGGCAACGAATGGATAAGATGGACTTGGTATTGGGGACATCTGCCAAAACACTGAAACAAATATGAAGCTCATGATATATGCCAATGGAAACGCTATAAGGTAGGATAGTATGTAGCTTCGAAAAGTCGTTTTCAACATTTTAGCTGCCTTAAACCCTCCAGCCCAGCCGGATCCACTCTCGCTTATTACTAGGGGGCTAAACCAAATATCCACTCCCTTATAACCCGAAAATGTTATGGTTAGGATCTGCGCATAGGAGAAGCCTGAAAGTGGATCTCTCAGTGTAATAGTGTAGCCAGTTTCTCCTAGAGCCATGCTAGATATCAATGTAATGATAAAGGTCCAGCCTATTGATAACATAAATAGTAGGAGAATATTAAATTCGGGTACGAGCAAATGCGTCAATACGACAGAGGCTGAAGTTCCCGTTAGGAATGAAATTAGAGGTATAAGGATCTGTCTGCTCGCTAAACTTCTAATACTAACCGAAGTTTTACGGTTGCGCTTAACTAATATTCGTGTATAATTAATGGCCATGACGATTATGGATGCTAGAATGATACCTACAATGTAACTTACCCAGTATTTGAATGATAGTTGATAAGCATAACCGAGATTTGTTCCTGGGGTCCATTCTTTAAATATACCTTGCTTTACAAGTAGATGATTACCAAACATGTAGAATACTAGTCCTCCTATAAACATTGAAATACTTACTTCCAGCGGAACTAGAAAACCTATAGTTATCGCTATTAGATCTGTTGCTAAACCAAGAGACGCTCCAGGTAGTGTCCTTTCAATACTGGTGCTCCAGTCTATCCATGGACTCGGTATAATATGAACATTAGCTACTAGCGGTAAACCATATAGTATAAGTCCATATAACATTCCAAAGCTTGTTGCTAAAATGAAAATTTTTTCTCTTTGGGGTTCTCGCTCCGTTAAATCTAAACATGTCTGTGCCCATACTTCTTGTATGGGGAAAGGTAGCCTCTCTATCTCAACAAATAGTTTATAGTTTAAATATCCCAAAGCTAAATCGGCTAACTTCGTAAATACGCCTGAAGTTATAAGGGTTATTAATATGGGTAATAACCATTCACCATGCAAAAATGTTCTCAATCCTTCAATATTAGGTGCATACCATGAAGGTATCTTATCTGACAGACCGTAACTTTTTGCAACGTAGCTGTGTTTAAAAAAGTAGTTGTAGAGAAGGCTCACAGCTATTGTTTCCAGAATTATTGTTCCAGTGGAAGCGAACATTATGAACGCCTCCTGCTTTGAAAGACTTCTACCGCTCAGCACGAATATTTCGCTAAATAGCAGTATAACAGTGTATTCAGCCGCGAGCGTCAACGAAACTCCCGAGTAAAGGTAAAGCCATATTGCAGCAGGCTGTAGGACTAGAGCTGCATATAAGATACCTAGCAGTGCTCTAGGAGTCAAACCGCTTCTATATTCTTCTCTATCACCCATCTTTAATCACCACTAGCATATCTGGCTCTATCTTCAGGAGAAAGTGTCCTCCACACGAGAAAAGCCTTCCTAATGTCATCAATAAGTTTAACATTCGAGTTTCTCCATGCCCTTTCAGGACCAGTAATTTTTCTTAACTCCATGCTTATATACCATTTATCCTCAACTTTTCTAAACAAGATTTTTACTGTTTGTTTAATACCTGCTTCGTACGGTGCTAGTCTAGAAGAGAATATGATCAGCCTACCGCTAGGTGTTTTTTCGATCTTTACTTCGTCAACTGTATATTTACTGACGTATTTGGTGGACGATTTCTTTAAATACGACAATAAGTAGTTTATAATATAATCAACCTCCTTGTCGGAGATTCTTAAGGGAAATGTTATACGCCATACGCCTTTGACGGGTTTTGGAACCTTCCATGTACGTTCAAAGGAGGGGGTTACAGCTTTCCCGGCTATTATCATTGGGTAAACGGTGGAAAGAATGGATATACTTATAGCGAGTAGAACCTCGTAGAGTATGGCCACAGATGAATATGTTGGTGAAAGCCATTTAGGTAACATCCCGAGGTGTACTAGTAGTTTGCTTAAGTATATCCCTAACACATATCCTATGATCGCAGAAAGTAAACCGAAGGTTACACCTTCAGTTAGGAACAGGGATGCCACATGCGAGGGATTCATACCCAGAGAGGAGTAAATAGTTATTTCACGCTTTCTTCCGTAAACGTTATCCAACATGATGTTTAATAAAACTAAAATGAGTATCAGATATGGTATAATGAGTGTTTGGACGCCTGAAACGCTGATTAGTTTAAGTTGCTCTACCTTGGTAACCGTGTTGTTTCCACTGCGAACATATATTTCTACGTTTGTTAAGTCTGAAAGCGATTTTGCTATTCCTGTGGACTGGGCATCGTATAATGTAAAGTAGGCGATTTGATACACCCGTGCGCCCGAGAATAAATAATATGGGTAATCTGGCTGACTCCAGTACATTAAAACATTCTCCACAGGCAATATTATTACAAAGGAAGGAATTAGGTGCGCTCTAGTCTTAACAGATAGATCGTACGGAACTATGGGTTCACCGTCTAAGTCGGTAATCTGGTAAAATAGCTTTGAGGAAAATATGCCTATGACTTTATATTTCAAGCCTGCCAATATAATGTAGTCGCCTATTTTTACATTCAATTCATTGGCTACATAGTCGCTTATAATGCATTCAAAGGCTTTGTTGCTTCTAAACCACTTTCCCTCAATTACTTTTAAGCCGCTTCTTCTTTCAAAATTCTCTATTAGCTTGTAGGTATTGATCGATAGACCTAGAATGCCCCTTATAATGCACTCTTTTCCATTATCCGAATGCACCACGATCTTTTGTAGAGGTGGATAAGCCCAAACTCTAAAATCTAGCTGAAGATTATTCTTATAGGAGATATACTCTAATATATCCAGTAATCTGCTGGAGAGAGGAAGCAATCTAAGTCCCGTACCCCTCTCTACAAGTAACCCTGTATATAGAGTTTTTACATTTCGCGTTGGCATCATTGTTACCTTAAGTCCTAGAATTGATACAAGAAAAACAGCAGACGATATCATTATAATGAATGAAACTATGATTAGCGTTGATTGCAGTCTTCTTCTCCTCATATTCAATACTGCTAGTGAAAAACCGAACTGTAGAGATGTTAAAATATCTACTTTTTCGAATCTTCTACCTAAAGTCCTTTCACGGTACTCTTTAATGTATCCAAGGGCTTTTGACAAGACTATACCTATTACTGGTAATGCTAGTACAATTACCGTGAAACCCAGTAAAACTACTATAATATTGATTCCTATATGGAAACCTGGGTGAACAATGTAGAGAAGAAGACCAAATATTGAAAAGACCAGCACGGTTAATAAGCTTCTTATCTTGCGGTTATCTATATGAAATACCAATCTCTCGAATAGTATCGCAAACGGGATGAGCATTACGAAAAAGCCTATAATACTATATATAGCTTCATCTTCTATAGATCTTAAATCGGAGTATGTATAGTATCCATAGTTCCACGCTTTGTATATACTTACTAGAAAATCCCCAATGTTATGCAATCTCAAGCTTTCTTTAGCTTTATCTAGATGATATCTGGATAAATCATACAAAGCCTTTGTATTATTGCTGAATATTCCTACTTTATTCAGTTTTAGGAGTCTATATTCATTTATAGAGTAAAGGTCGTTCACGTAGAGAAGAACAGTATTGTAAAGCTCTAGGGGATATTCTTTGCTTACACGAATACCGTATCCTAAAGGATTGATTGACGACGAATTTACTATTATAGCTCTAGGGTACTTATCTCCGCTTAATCTTACATCTAGAGTTATGGTTTTATCGGATGGAACAAAAACCGCAGCGACACCATGATAATCCATAGCCACATAAAATGAGAGCGGAGGATTCTTTGAACCATATTCATATAATGCGATCTCTAAATTATGGCTGGTCTCAAGATCCTGAGGATTAACTACATCAAATACTATAATTTCTTTACTTTTGAATACAACCACTATCCTCGGGTTTTTAATATCTCCTAAAACACCTCTATCAATCCTTAAGATATTGGGATAATTGCTACTGTGGATTCCTGAGTCAGGTGAATAAATGATATTTCCATTACTATCTAATACATATGCCTCAATGATATAGGGAGTTACTTTGGAACAATCCGGTATTAATCCATCTACGACAAAAATACCATTTGAATCCGAAAATGTAACTATTTCATGGTTATAAAAGACCTCTGTTCGCTCTTCTTCGGGACCAGCCTGCATCGGAAAGACTTTAATTATAGCATTACCTACAGGTTCATACTCGCCTGATGTAGTGTTGTATTCTCGAACCTGTCCCACGATTTTCGCAAAACCTATTCCCAGACCTCCATTATACCTAGATGGATTCCAGGTTGGTGTATCGATACTTTCTTCATTCACAATACTTGCAAGTAAACTGGTAATGAATAGAGATTGCCTCAACACATTTTCCTTTACTATCCTATCATAAGTATCAAACGGCGTTTCCCTAAAAATCCTTAGTGAACTGTCAGTGTAAATAGTTATTGCTGGTGCACCGGCCATGGTAAATGGTTCGGAGTCCAGTGAAAATAAATGTGGTGCAAAGCTCATCCATTCTCTTTCAGAATCGCCAAAATGAACCTTAAACCTTAAATTTAATTTTTTCTCGATGTTATCTTTATAGAATCTGAGTTTTTGATAAAGCCAGTTTAGTCTCTCCAAAATGCTCCTTTTTGCAAGGTAACTATAATATCCTGTATAAAGAATGGCCAAAGAGTCGGTTTCCGATGATAAATCTAGATTTACTACTAGCTTAACCTTGTCGGCCGGTATTATTTGTTTTTCAAAGATATACTCACTAATGAATGCTCTAGCTCCGCCTAAAGCCTGATGATGGCTTCCGAGAAACAGTAAGATAACGGTTCTTCTAGGTCTATGTTTTGCGAAAAAGTCGGCCAATGTCAACATTAATGATGGGGCGATGGCTTCGTCGGCTCCCGGTGAAATTTCAGGGACGATGGACCACGAATCATAGTACGCTGTTAAGATAATTATTTCATCCCTTTTATCTGTTCCATTAATTATTGCAATAATGTTGGATCCTTCAACATTCTTGTAGGATATTTTGGATTTTATATTTACAATTGTAATATTATTCAGAATCTTTAGTATTTTTTCTGCATCACTTCTCTTAATCCATAATCGGGGAATATTAACGGGTATATTTAATGTCTTTTTCAGGGCTTCGAAACGGGTTGTATTATCAGGCTCAATAAATATTATTGCTTCAGCCCCAAGGGAAACCGGATATATCCATCTATTTCCACAGTTGAAATCCATAAGCACAACTTTGTTATGGAGATCCATGCCCTCCAAGTATTTTAACCTACCATCACCTATATAGATAATATCGTGTAAAGTTTTATTTGCCACACTTGGTGCAATTGAATTAGGCAACAAGGGATACAACCTTAATACATATTGTTTAGAGCTAGTATCCAATATCCTTAGTTCTCCTGTCTCGCTGATCGGTACTGCTATATTATATTTCTCCTCTATTACCGTTATATTCAACTTCTTTAACCTACCGATAATGTATTCTTTTGCGAAGTAAAAACCAGGATAACCCGTGACTCTTGAATCGACTGATGATAGAACTTTTATGTTCTCAAAAATCTTAGAACTGTTTGGAAAAACCAAATTTTGGGGGTAATTAATCTCAGATGCCGGATTACCTGCTACACCATATAATAACATTATATTAATTATTAGTAGCAAAGAACAAAGAAACCTTTTTTTCATCGCCAAATCCCTTCTAGATGATTAAACCCTTCGCAAAGGTTATTATCAACTCCATTAAACTACGACCTGAGAACATTCCTATGGCTAGAGGTAATGCTTTATTCTCATACATGTGGGCTCCACCCACCCTGACTGTGATTCTCTTAAGAAAGTAGGCTATTAGTGAAGGAAGCCATAGCTCGTATCCCATACCAAATTGTGTACCAACTACTATTCCTACGGCCGTGAATGGGAACCATGCATAGAACGTTCTAAGGGCTGTCACCATGATTGATAACATCACACCAAAAATGTACCAAGGTAGCCACAGATCATATCTTGGAGAAAATGAGATTGAAGTACCTAAGGTGACGGCTGCAAGAGCTATAGAATTGTACCATTGAGGGTTGTGGGTGAACCTCCAAGATTTATAGTAGCCCAATAGATACAATGCCCAAGTTACGATGACCACAGAAGCTATAATTCCTATAAGTATAGACACTATCTGTGAAACAAACACTTTTTTATGATCAACGTTGAACTTATTTGAGACAACAAAGGACTCCATTGAAAGTTGTAGTGGAGAACATGTGGATCCAGCATCCATAAACATTATAGTCCCTAATAAACTGGAAGCTAAGTTTGATCGAGTGAACAGGAGTTCTCCATGTAATAGGTATAAGAACTGCTCGCTTGCATGGTACCAAGCTGATGTCCAGTATCCTTCGGATCTCATGGACATAAAACCAATGTAGAGTAGGAAAGCAAAAATGCTGAAGAAAATTGCTACATGAAGGAATACTCCACTCTGTAATAAGAACGATATAAATAGTATAAAAGTTATAATCCAGCTTACCCATAGAATCCCGTAGGGTTCCTCATGGTTCTTTATTTTTCCAAGAGCTTTTTTAAAGGTCTCTGCAATGTGCCTATAGTTGAATACTATTACGCTTATGCCTAGTCCTAGTAATCCTCCCCAACCCATAACACTAGGAAAGTTAGGCCCTTCTGGAGCCCAGAATCCCACCCAAACATAGTTTCCGAAGTCAAATTGCTCTGGATGATATGCCTGTAGTCCAGTCCATACAAGTATAGGGGGTAGAACTATGAACAATAACAAATATGTCAAGGAGGATGTAATTAACAGATCTAAGGGAAGCATGAAGCAAAACGCGATCCATGTAGGGTTTAGGTTCATATGTATTGCAGCATTCGGTAGTGATAACGTTGTTCCATCCCATTCTAGGAACCAGTATCTTGGAACGGCAAATTGCGGGTAAATCGCAGATATTAAGCTAGGCAAATAATATACTAGGCTTAACGCAAATCCTAATGTCAGATAACTAAGTTTCTTTGACTTATTCTTTTCATAACTAATGTTTATTACAGAAACGGCCGCCTCTCCTATAGGGAAGGGAAGGCTTTTAACTTCAACGATTTCTTTCCTCAGTATGTAGGCAAAGAGCAACTGATTCAGGCATATTGTTATGATAAATGTAATCCAGTAAGCGAGCGTGGGCAACCACGCATTCCAGGGTACCTCACCGCCATAAAATGCTCCTCTAAGAACCTCGAGATCTCTGGGTACCCAAAGGTCGGGAATAAGCTCCCTGACTTGTTTCATGACATCCATAAACGCTGTGTAGGCCAGTACAGGTATCCAATTTGCTATTAATAGCCCAGTTCCGGAAGAAACAAGGAACATTGAATATACAATTATGAGCTCATCGATGTTTAATCTAGGTACTCTAAGATAGCCTGTTAATAGAGCGTAGAGCGAGATGAACACCAACGGACCATAAATAGGGGTCATATACCAAAGATCCCATCCATAGAGAGCTACTGCAAACACAGAAAAGAGGTTCCATATTGTTACTAATATTATTCCTATAATAATCGATTTAACAAAGTTTTTTCTATTCATCTTCCACACCCCCCGTGCTCCTCCTTTTGGTTTTAGTTAGAATTATTAGTAAAACAACTGCGAGGACAACAACTACTATTGAATACATGATCGTGTTCACAGGTATAATCTGCTTACCGGGGATCTTTACTTCAATCTGCTTTACCATATCGGATTTAAGATCTATAGTGATTTCCTTCAGTACCTTGTTATCTAGTTTGATTGTAACATTGTACACTCCCTTTGGCAACCCCTTAAATACAACGATTCCTTCTTTGTTTGTAAATCCTTCAAATTTCTCATCAGTATTTACATTATTTAATATCACAGATGCATTGTATACAGGTGCTTTTGTCCCCTTCTCAACAATCGACAAAGTTAAGTCGTAGAATTTGGGTATTTCCCTTACCACCTCGTGTAGGGGATTTCTGAAAGTGGTGCATCTACTTTGCACAATCTTCCAATTTGATCTGCTATGTATGATTACAGCGATCTCTGTGTAGATAAATTGATAGCTTCCCTTAAAGTACGGTGCGGCCTCCCCCGGATCGCCATTCCTCCAGCCACTATAATTAACGTTAGAGTATACTGAAACAATACCTACACCTATTGGATTATCCTCGGTTCCTATTTCGTTCTCTAGATCTATCCACTCTCCACTCCAATCCGTTAAATCGCCGACTCCTGATGTTCCAACATAGATTATCTTACCCTCTTTTGTTGGGTAAAAAGCATACTTGAATATTCTTGGTTCTACATAGTTGCTGGGGGCTAGCAAATGTAGGAACTCCTCGGTTCTGTCTGTATATATTTTTAGCCTAATTAGAATAAAATCATTATATGCATAAATTCTAAAACTTACCGTATAGTTTATAATGCCACTACCTTTACCCCATATAACGTCAAACGTTATCTCGGAAAATATGGGTCCAGCAATGATTCTCGTATAATTTTTCACTTTGAATGGAAGATGCCAAGTCATGGTTTCGGTTATAACAGATCCCCACCAAATGGGATCCCCGTCACTTACTTTGACTAGGCTTGTCTCATTGCTATATTTTTTATAGAAGACATAGCTTATCCAAGGATCATTCTTTAGGAACACTACTTTAAGATTACTATTTTCAACAAATATGTTGTTGTTTCTCTTTACCTGTAGATCAGTCTTATAGCTAGGCTGAGTTGCATCAGGATTACCATATAAAATGTAATACTTCTTTACTTCATTGGCACTAACATTTGCTAAGAAAACAACATTACATGATTTAACGTAGCCACTAGGATAATACCAAACATTGTATACCTGAGATGGTATCTCTCTTGCAAGATCCTCAGTAACAACGCGTATTTCCCTCGATGCATTTTGTACTTCTCCTTCCTTAAACTCTAAATGTATTTCTACTGGCTCGAATCTTCTATCTAAACCTGCACTTTCATTTAATACAACTTCATATTTGTATTTCCATTGCGAAAAAGGTTGACCAAGTATTAAATTACTGGAACTAAACAGTATAATTGGATACCCCAGAATTAATATGAAAAATAAAATTAACACAAAAAATTTATTATTTAACATGGAGTTTTAACCCCCCTTAGCACTTTTCCTTACATATTTTGCATACATAAATACTATCGTGGTTACAGCTATTACAGCGACTGCTGCTGCCACATAGTACCCGGTATAGTCTGGTTTAGCTGGTGCTGTTTCAATAGATACTCCTACAACCTCTAGAGGGTTATTCAGTATTTTGTACATTTTTTCTACTTCTTTGTAATCACCGCCTTTAAAGAAGAAGACCGCGAATTCTACTGTAGCGCTTCTGAAAGTACCATTCAGGTAAGGTGTTACAGCTCCTCCACCAGTTCTGAAACCGTAGGGATCGTTGGTTCCTGGAAGCATTATAACTCCTGCAGATAACCTAGTTTTTTCATTATATACGTATACCCATGTACCATCCCAATCAGGCACATCTCTATCGTTTCCGGTGTTGACATCAGTTACCAGTTTTCCGTTACTGGGATAGACTACACTAGGTAAAGAGGGGTTGTCTCTGTACTTAAAGTAACATGTGGTAGCTATTCTGTCTAAGGTTTGTTTACCGTTAAATTTCCATTCACTTGTAATAAATATGAGGGGTTTTCCGGCATATAATTTATAGTGAACAAACGTCTCTTTAACTTCAGGTTGCCAATTAACAAAATGTACAATGTAATCTATAAATATTGGTCCTTTAACTACAGTGACATTAAATTCTTTTCCCCATGTGAAGAACCAACCATCTTTTGGTGGTGGACGTGTAAAGAATACTCCTCCAAGCCAGCCGGTTACACCTAAAGTCTCGCCTCCAATAGTAACGTTACCTTCCCCCGATGCATCACTAAGTTTAAGCGATATATACTTGTTTGATAGAATGCCCGAAGCCATTGTGAAACCATCTACAGTCTTGAATTTAAAGTCAGCATTAAGATCAGTTGAATACTGAGGCTTTGTAGCTGTAGGGTTCACAAAATAGATAACATATACTACTTTAGAATTTGCTGGAACATTCGCTAAGAATGTTACGTCGAAGCTAACTATTTTTCCATCAAGTTTCTTAATACCATGTATTTGAAATGGAATCTCTTTACCTTCAGGATTTACAACTCTCACTTCAGTTAAGGGATCTTTAATCTCACCCGGTGAAACGCTTAGGGTTACGGTTACGGGTTCACTCTCCCTCTCAATCCCTATATTTTCTTTAAGGGTCACTATTGCTCTATATTTGAAACCGCTTAACCATGCAGGTTGAGCCAGTATATTTCCCGCAACAATGGCCGCTAAGACAATGACTAATACAGAAATGGCCAGACGTATTCTAAACAATTTTATTCACCTCCTCCAACAGAAATTCCTGTTATCAAGTATTTAAGATTTTTCATCGCTTAATAATAACATTTATTAAGCAGTTACATAATTGACAATAATAATTTTATTCCATTCTTTTTGTTTTAAGGGATATAGTTACCGTGTAAGAATAGATATTCTTGGAGGTATGACCATATTTCCAATCTTACTATGATAATTTATTTGATAATAAAAATTATTATTAAATTAAAGGATTACACTAAAGGTATAAATATAGGGTAGATATAGTAGTGATAATACGAACTAGGTTGGACTAGCGATGTATGACAGCGAAGAGGTACTTAGATTCTTAAGAGAACTGGGTCTTACAGGTTTAGAAGCTAAGGCTTACGTAACCTTACTGATTAATGGAGAAATGAGTGCTACAGAACTAGCTAAGGCCATGAACATGCACTTTCCACAACTTTATAATATAATGTCTTCTCTTGAAGTAAAAGGATTTATCGAGGTTCAGGAAGGTAGACCGAAACGTTACAAGGCTGTAGACATAGGCTACGTTACCTCTAGGCGTATTGCCGAAATAAAATCCAAGGCCAAAAAGGTTAAGAAGATCTTGAAAGAAGCACGTCAAAGCCCTGCTTATAGCAGACCCTCCATCTGGATAACTTTAGGCATGCAGAACATATTAAGAAACCTTATTGAATTGATAAATGATTCTAAATACGATGTTCTTATAGTTATTCATAGGGACTATGTGGGGAGTATTAGAAAGCCACTAGTTTCTGCAAGAAAGAGAGGCGTACAAACATATTTAGTTATATATCCCGGTGATGAGGCAAAGGAGCTTACAACTAAATTCAAGGCTGTAAAGAGAGTTTCAGTATTCGAAACCTATCCATTTGCTATTTTAGGTGTAGCAGATAGCTCTAGAGCTGTTCTATCCCACGGATTTCCAAAGAGATTACCCCCTGAAAAACTCTATGGTATAGTGTTTGATGAACCTATAATGCCTCTTTTCCTAACAGAGGATTTCTACCAGATCTGGATAAAAGCTATACCTTTAGTTGAGAGTGATCTTTCACTACCGGCTACTTTTACCTCTCAAAGACTCGCACTTATCGAACTAAAGAAAATTATTAAAAAACATGGTAAAGCTACAATAAAGGTTAAAGGGATATATGTGAAGAACGGGAAGCCGTTTGAAGGTATAGGTACTGTCAAAGAGATCATCGAAAATGAATATCAGAAGTGTATTGTCATGGTGATGGCTGATGGGACGATGGTGAGCATAGGTGGCCCTTACGCCTCACTGGAGGATGTTGAAGCACAGCTTATAACTATTCTTTCTGTGGAAAGATAATTGAAGGGCTGAATATAAGCAATAACTTAATAATATAGTTTAGTAACTTAATAATGCCATGAAGCTCTATGACACAAGTATTAATATTATTCTTAAGTACCAGAGTAAGTATGGTAGTTACGTTGCAAGCCCCAACTTCAGACAATACCAGTACTGTTGGATAAGGGATGGTGTTTTCATAGCTTATGCAATGGATTTAGCAGGTTACTATGGGTCGTCGCGTCGCTTTCACGAGTGGGTTGCAAAGGTTGTTGAGAGATACTCTTGGAAGGTTAAGAGACTTGTAGAGAAGTTGGAGAGAGGGGAGTGTAGGGGGCAGAGCGAGTACCTTCATACTAGGTATACTTTAGAGGGGTTTGAGTCAAGCGGCCAGTGGCCTAACAAACAGTTCGATGGCTATGGTGCTTGGCTTTGGGGATTAGCAGAGCATGTAAAGTTAGCTGGCGAAGAACATTTACTTGACACTTATCGCAACCAGATAAAGCTAGTAGTCGAATATCTAACTAGATTTTGGAGTGAAAGCTGCTATGATTGCTGGGAAGAAAACCCAGATAAAATACATACCAGTACACTTGCATGCATAGCTGGAGGATTAAATAGTGTGAATAAATACCTGAAGGATGGTGAAGTAGCGAATACCGTGGATAAAATAACCAGCTTTATGGCCAGCAAATGTGTGGTTGGAGAACGTTTTGCAAAATACTATGATCCACAAGCCGATACAGCCGCTGGACTAGACTCCAGTCTACTTTGGCTGGTGTATCCATTTAAGGTTTTTAAAGCTGATGACCCCTTATTTCGCCATACTGTTGCCTCGATAGAGGAGAAGCTACTGGAGCCTGAAGGCGGGGTCCACAGGTATCCGGAAGACACATATTACGGGGGAGGAGAATGGATAATCCTGACAGCTTGGCTTGCATGGCACTACGCGGAAAACAATAGAGGTGAAGACGCTATAAAACTACTTAAATGGATAGAATCCACAGCCGACAACCAAGGTAATTTACCCGAACAAGTATCTCATCACCTTCTAGCTCCCCAATACTATGAATACTGGGTTGAGAAATGGGGGCCAGTAGCCAAGCCACTACTATGGTCCCACGCAATGTACATAATCCTATACGAAAAAATACAACCATAACAACTTTAGCATCATTAAAACATTAGATTGAATTTTTCACATAAACCATAGAAAAATATTTATATCATAACATGTCACGAAGAACATCATGCTAGGAGAAGCATATTATTTTAACATCACATTCATTATTTTGAGCTCAAGACCGGCCTAGCAAATTGTTGGATGATAGGGAGCGTTTATTAGGGTAGGGGGGTATCCTAGATAGGGGGGTATCCCAATGGGGCTGTTTAATCCAAGGCCCAAGAAAAATCTCAGCGAATTCTTCGATATGGAGATGGAGCTTGAAGAGTTCATGAGATATGTTAAGTCTTCTCCCTTAACACTGGTGTTAGGTTTAAGAAGATACGGTAAGACATCGCTTATATTCACTGGCCTTAACGCATTAAACTTAAAGTACCTGTATATTGATTGCAAGATCCTGCCCTTAGGAATGATAGGAATAGGGGATTTCGCACATCTACTGGCAACCGCATTCAATGACTTCATTAAAAGATATAAGCCGGTTAGATCGACGTTGCTTAAGCTTCTAGAGAATATAAATGGAGTTACTGTGGGAGCTTTAGGAGTATCTATTAACCTGAGAAGATTCAATGTCACCAGCCTGGTGGATTTAATCGAAAGCCTAGATGGGTTGAATGAAAGGTTAATTCTGGTGATCGACGAAGCACAAGAACTTCGGAGACTTGCCCGCTATAGTGCTAGCCAGCTTCTAGCCTACATATACGATAACCTACCTAATGTTGGGGTTGTAGTTTCGGGTTCGCAGGTTGGCCTACTTTACAGAACACTCCAGATCGATAAGCCAGGAGCGCCTCTCTATGGTAGAGCATACGTAGAAGTTAGGCTTAAAAGACTAAACAAAGAGTTATCAAAAGAGTTTTTGGAGAAAGGTTTTAAGGAGGAAGGTCTCACCCCGCCAGCAAAGTTCATAAACTATGTCGTGGATCACGTCGATGGAGTTATTGGATGGTTAACCTATGTTGGCTTCAGAACGAGTATCATGAAGACTTTCACCAAGAAGACCGTGGATAAGGTTTTAGATGAAGCCTCTAAAATAGTTTTAGAGGAGCTGGAACACTTTTTATCGCTAAGACCCACAGCTAGAAAAAGATATATTGAAGCGTTAAGGGCAATATCTCTGCTCGAAAAAGCATCCTGGAGCAACGTATACAACTATATGCAGGCGAAGTTGGGTAGGATACCTAAACCAACGTTTAATAACATTTTGAAGAGTCTTAGAGATGCAGGTTTCATAGAAAAACGAGAGTCATTTTATGTAGTTGCAGACCCGATATTAAGGAATACATTAAAGCGTAGAATAATAAAATAGCGTGACAATATTACAATATTTCAGCTAAAGATAGCTCCATCAAAGAACGTCCATGGAACGCGGTTATCGGGTTGATTAAGAAATGAAATTTTAATGAGTGAAAATACTCTCTTCAAGCTTTCGGCTAAAAGTGCAAAATACGTTGCCCTCAGGCCATCGAACCTAAAGAGTCTCTAGAGATACAATGGCTCTCCTCCACGGCGACAGAATAAAATCCCAATGTACGATACTTCAGTGCCATCAACTGTATTTAAACTAAGAAAAATGTTAGATGACCTTATTGATTGCCTGATACTCTCCTCAGCCATAGACAAGGCTGATGCTCTAGTAACAGAAGACAAGGATGCTCAAAAAGCATTTTTAAAAGGGAATGATGCATTGAAGGTGTAAGTCGATGGATTTTATGGATACTCCCGTATTAACGGCATGTATTTATCGAATAGTTTTTCCATGTCCTTAAGCGATATCTGTATTACATCCCCGTCTTCTTCACTCCACGTGAACCCGCTCTTAGAGTAGAGTATGTATTTGTCTTTTCTCCTGTTTTTCCTCCAGGGGAAGTACTCTGATTTTTTAATCAACCTGTTTAAGACCTCTCTTCCTATGGGTTTGTTGGTCCACTTACATTCCACAAAGTACGCTGTAGAAGATTTTTCATCTATGGCTATCCAGTCTATTTCGATGTCCTTTAACCACCATTTGCCTATTTTTGTGAACCCTACCATCTTCTCCTTGTTTAAGAGATACATGTGTTCCCTGCAGATATACTCGAAGGCTTCTGAGATATGGGGCTTAAAACCGTTTGCGATTTCCAGCACTTTGTCGACTTCACCTTCCTCAAGCAGGCTACCATAGGGATATATGTATCTGAACCAAAACCTGAAAAAATTTGAGGTTATAATATATCTTCGAAAGCGTTTACCAGTAGTCTCCAGTGCTTGAATAACTTTAATGAGCCTGAGATTATTCCTCAAGACCTGAAGGTATTTTGATAAGCTACTTTTCTCTATGCTAGCATAGTCCGCTATTTCACTAAATGTGTTTTTGCCATGTGATATCGCCGCTAAAATGGACATGTAGGTTGCAGGATCTCTTGTCTCCTCCCTAAGCAGTCTCTCAACCTCGCTATAGAGAGGTGAAGTTTTATCCAGAATATTCCTCTTGATGTTCTCAATGAAACCTAGCTTCTCATCGAAGATTTGGTGGTAGGCTGGTACACCACCAAGGACAGCATAGTAACCGACTCTCTCCTCCTCGCTGGAACCTGGATAAAAGGCTCTAATGTCCCTGTAGTAAAGCTCTTTAAGTTCTATCACCCTGGTAACCCTGCCGAAAAGGGGTGCGGAGGGTGAAAGCCCTATCCTCTCCATGAGACCTACACTTGAACCCACAATGACCAGCTTCACCCTACTTCTACTCAACTCCAGGTCCCAAACCTTTTGGAGGGTAGTAACTATGCTCGGGTCGACCTCCTGTAGCCTCTGAAACTCATCTAAAACTACTATTCCAGCTTTTGGAAACAGTTTAAAAAGGGTTTCAAAATCCTCCACTATGATTCCCTCTGGAAGATCGAGGCTTTTTAAAAGCGTTCTCGAAAACCTTTTAAGGAGTATGGAAGGGTTCGCATAATCCACATAAAGATAAATCTTATCGAATCCCTTAGAAGCGTAGAGAACTAGGGTGGTTTTCCCGATCCTCCTCCTACCGTAGATAAGCACCAGTTCAGCTTTCCCGCTACCAAAGATCTCCCTCAAAGCCTTAACTTCATCTTCCCTATTTATAAAAATGTTCTTGTTAATCATACTCTAAATAATCATACTCGTGTTAATTATATAAGCCTATTTCTTAATAAGACCAATATTCATAGCTTCTCCTACCTTATTTTGTCTCAATGTTATCCCTACATTAAAGCAGGAAGCTTTCTGGCATCAATATATTCTTCATAGAGCGTATAGCCATTGACACCATCATTAATGCTATTCTATACATCAAAAGTCTTATGATAAAATTTAGAACGAATGATAAAAACCACCTAGATTATATTTAGCGACCTTCCAAAGGAGGGTTATTATCTTTAAAGGTGAGGGAGAAGATATATTTGAGGTATTTTCACCGGAAATCTATTTCAGGAGGCAGTGTTCTATGGTGTTTTCTTCTCACTGATTTTCTTGGCGAAGTCTACTAGTTGCTGGTATGCAAGTATTCTTGCAGTGTTCTTTGAGCCGAGTGGTGCTGGACGCTTCATGAAGAAAGCGTTTATCTCGTATACTGTTCCCTTGAAACCGGCGTCTAGGGCCATCTTTGATAGTCTGGCTAGGTCCACTATTAGTCCTGCTAGGGCTGGGCTGTCGTTTATCCTCATATTAACTATCAATTCATCCACTGCCCCGTTAAATGATTCATACGATATGTGCATTGCAACGAACTTCTTGTCGCCTAGAGGCTCCAGGAATCCTGTCGGCCTTATAAAGTGGGGTGCATCGTAGCCAAGTATATCCTTCACGATGCTACTCTTGGTTTCCTCCTTCGCCCTATTCCTCTTCTCGTCGAGCAAGGCCAGGAAATCGGCGTTCCCCCCTATATTTAACTGTGCTATCGAGTAGACTTTCCTATTTCTTTCCCGTAGATGCTCCAGTATATCGGCGGTTAATGGTGTGGCACCAGTGGCACCGTCATCACCCAATATTATTGCACCCACCTTCTCGGCCATAGACACTATCACCGGGTTGTTTGCAACCGGCGTCGGTATCAGGTTTACGTATGCTACTGGCTTCACTTCCTTGGCGTACTTGAGTGCAAGATAAGCGTATGCCTGTGACGGGGCAACTTTACCTTCAAGCACATCCCTTTCATATTCTTCCCAGGTATCGTAGATCCTTCCCTCCTGGGTTGTGGTTACATCGACCACCACATCTGGTCGAAGCTCCCTAAACGTATTGTAGACTGCGTCCAGTATATTCTTGTGGCCTCCCTTGGGCTCGTATACTGGAAAGAGGTCCTTTACAAACTCCCCGCCGAGCCCTGGGTAGACTTTTACTCCCCTCAGGGTTTCCGGCACACTATCCATATTGTAAAAGCTCTTGGCGACATCGTATATTGTGTGGTTCACCTTTCTTTCGTCAACGTCAATGGCTCCCACAACCTCTACGTCCCTTATCTTTATACCTAGATCCACGTCTGCTAATGGTACACCGTAGGGCTTTACCTCCCCCTTCTTTATCCTCTCTAAGCCTACGCTAAACGTCACCCCCACCATACCCAGACCTAGTATCAGCACCCTAACCATATTCTCACCTTCTAGACAGATGTTTTAAATAGGAGGGAGATTTAGAGGGGGTATCTGGAGAAATGTAGTTAGATTGAACAGCTTTGATTATATTCTAACAGATCGGGGGATATTAATTTTTCTGACCCAATAAATGTCAGAGACGGCATGGAAGCTCTCTCCATGATTAAAATTCTTTTACAGGGTACCAGGCACCTTAACACGTGGAAAGGCTTTGAAGAGTAAGGTGTCTACGAACGGTCTCTACTGCTCTTCCTAGTAGGTCGTGTGCCTCGTTTTCTGCTCGACGGAGATCGTTTACGGTGTCCACGTCGATCCACGGTAAGCCACCTATATCGGCGACAGCCACACGTTTCCCACTACTAATGGAGTGTTTTATGAGACTAGATAGCTCCACGACTTGGTTACGTTCCGCATAGTCCCTATAGAATTCATAGAGGCTTCTCTTCATTATGAAGAGACCGATGTCGATATGGGTGTATCGGGGGATCTTCTTTCCTATGTCCAGCGCAACGCCCCTGTCCACCAGAACCTTAGTAGCCTCATCTACGCTTATGTATCTGGGATTCGAGTCGACCCCTATAATTACGTCGAATTCCCTAGTGCTGTAAAGGAGACCCGGTATCTTTGGGTCGTATATGTGGTCGGACATGGAAAGGAAGAACATGTCTTTAACATGCTCCATCCCCAGGATCAAGCTGTACCCGTTTCCACGCTCCGGCGCTTCATTCACTATTACCTCGGCGTCTATTCCAACAGTATCCATGAACCGTGTTATTGGAGTACGGCTCCTAGGGTTGACAACAATATAGAAGTGTTTGACGCCAGCGTTTAGGAGGGATGCTAGGCTGTAGGCTATGAGGGGGATACCATGCACCGTTATTAACGGTTTTGGCGTGTCTCCTGCCGCCCCTCTTATCCGCGACCCGTAGCCAGCCGCTAAGATAACAGCCTCTCTAATAGCCATCGAGGCCACCCCTATAGCGGTTTTATGTTAACTCTTCTCCGCCCTGCAACTCCACTCTCCTGAAGCGGTAGAAGAGGTCTACGAACCTGAGTAGTGTATGCGTGTAGGTTATGGCTGCGAGCACAATGAGGGTTTCTAGGTATAGGCCTAGGATGCTACCGAGGAACACTACGAAGAGGCGGATGTCTCTGGATGCTATGTGGGGTATTTTGGTGAAGCGTGGGATCTCTTTACTGCAGTAGGCTCTGAAGGCTATGTGCACGTATGAACACAGGTAGGTTCCGGTCACAACTAGAAACCCTAGGACGTAGACTAAGGTAGGGTTGGGATATATTTGTGCAGTAAAGTAGGTTAAGCCGACTACTATCAGGAAGTCCACGAACCTGTCGAGCACCGTATCGAAGAAAGCACCGCTCCTAGTGCACATATTCAGGGCTCTTGCAAGCTCCCCGTCAACCCCATCCAATATCGACGATAACTGGGCGAGGATCCCTCCAATTATGGGCATGTGTAGGACATAGAATGGGGCGGCGAGAACCCCCGTCAAGAAACTAATTACGCTCATTTTGTTCGGGGTTAACGGTATCCTGTATTTGAGTATGGTCCGTGTAATCCTCCAAGATATCTTCCTATTCAAGTATACTGAGACCGGGCCATCACCAGCCTTCCACGGTTTAATCTCCCCAACCCCCATAGCTGTCACCCCCCAACCAGTATTTATTAAACTGAACTAGAGGTTAGGGAAAGGAATGTTAACAGACTTGACACTCTCCCCGCTAAAGCAGGGGGCTTTCTGGTGTCATTTTTGTAAAGGTTACAATAACTTGGGGGTTCGAGGTCTTCCTCGAACCCCCACCCAAACACTAGACTTTAGTCGTTAAATCAATAACATGGATGAATATAAGTATACCGTGGCCAAAACGATAGAGTCTTCAACCGGCCGCCTTCAGAAACCAGCTTTTAAAGCAGGTAAGGGGGTCAGTTATAAAATCCTTCTTTCCATCGAAATCTTTTCATCCAAAGCCTTTTTATAGAGTTTTTCCACCATTCCTGGAACTTTATCTACTAGGACTTTACCATTCTCAAGAACCTCTAGTATAAACCATGAGGGCGCATTATTCAATATTCTTACATCTACAGGATAACCAAGCCTTTCTGAAAGCACTTTGTCTAGCCTAAATTTATAATCTAAGGGATCATCTTCTCCACAAATGTAGAGTGCTACATCTATATCCCTTAAGGGATAGTTTTTAAGGAAAGACCCGTAAATCACTGCCAGTAAAACCTCCCCGTATCCGCTTAGCATCATCTTTAGTTCATTAAAGATCCTCTCTTTTTCCCTTGGCTCCAGCTCATAGAACCTAAATTTCTCGTAGGTTTCAAGTTCAAGAGACATATTTTTCAACCTCCTTAATAAACCTCTCAACCATACTTAAACCACCGTCCCTAGCTTCTCTATAGATTCTCGTGTCATCGACCTCCCAGTACTTATGTATTATCAAGTTTCTTAGTTTTGTGAGCTTCCCCATTTCTTCACCTACCTCTGGAGATATAATGCCATGCTCCACTAGTTTCCTAAAAATATGAGAATATCCTTCAATCCTTTTAACACCTAGTATTTCTCTTAGCAAGTAAAGACCTAAACTAGCAGCCGCCTCCACTATTTCTACGAGCGCTAAACGTAGAGTATACCTGTTCCTTACATCTCGTATAAAAGTATTATAACCCATATTAACCATGTTCTTGGCTATTTCCAGAGACTCCTTCATATCATCTATTAATATCCTAATTCTCTCAGAGACCACTTACCTACCCATAAATTTAAGATACAACCTACTTATATTACTACAACCAGCAACCTCACCGTTAATACATTAAAAACTTTTACAATAATTTTAGTTTGCTACGGTAGGGTTAGATTTTTAAATAGTATTTTTTCTGTAATACTTATGGAAAAAATACTTATTAGAAACATTGATATTGACAGGTGGAGGAAGACTGGTAGGAGGGTTCTTGTTTATGGACGCAGGAAGGTTGGTAAGAGTTTCTTTGTAAAAAACTTCACTAAATGGGATAGATACTTTTTCGTGAAGAGGGATGGAGGGATAATAGACCTAGGGGATGGAAGGGAGGTGAGCTACGAATACCTGAAAGATATTCTGCTAAGGGATCCTAGAGAAAAAATTGTTATAGATGAGTTTCATAGGCTTCCAGAAGACTTCCTAGACCTCTTACATGCATACGGTGAGAAGCTGAACCTAGTGTTGATAACCTCCACCCTATGGCTTGCCCAAAGGATTTTTTCAGAGGACTCTCCAATACTTGGAATATTCCAGAGATTTAAAATGGAGTTAATAGATGAAAGGGATATCCTGGTTGGACTCTCGGACATGTTTTCGGGGAGAAAGTTGATCGAGGCAGCAGTCTACCTGAGGGAGCCTTGGCTAATCCCCATGATACAGGGGGAGGTAAGGACCGAGATACCGAGAATAATATACGAGGAGAAAGATACCGTAGAGAGGCTTGTGGGGGAAGTCTTTAGAGAGGAGGAAAGAAGCCTGAAGAAGAGCTACATAGCCATACTTAACGCGGTTTCAAGTGGTAAGAGGAGGTCGGGGGAGCTGTCATCCCATCTATATTCTAGAAGAATAATTCCGAGAGACGACCCCAGTATAATACAGGGACATTTGAGAACCCTGGTTAACATAGGATTACTGGAGAAATTGAAGATACCAAACAGGAGGTTCGACCAATACCTCCATAAATCCCCTGTAACAGACCTATACTTCTATTTAGACTCAAAGTATGGTTTCTCCGAGCTGGAGATACCTTTAAGGTCTATTGAAAAAGTCTTTCAAGAGCTTCTCCCACGCCACGTAGAACAGTACCTAAGAAACCTGTTGTCCAAGATCTACGGAATGACCCCCGCGAAAATCATCGAAAGCGGCTACGACGTAGACATAGTTCTACTAGACCTCCAGAGAATAAAGCTGGTTGGAGAAGTAAAGTGGAGGAAAGATATAGAAAGAAAAGAGCTCAGGAAAATTGAAGCAATCCTTTCGGGCTTCAAGGGGGCCAAAAGAATACTAATTGTCCCAGAGAAAACTTCATTACCCTACACACCAGAAGATATCGAAGTCTGGGACGTCGAAGATATTCTTGAAATCACAAGATCACATCTAAAAGCCCCTGCATTTGTATAGTGGGAAACTGTTCTACGACTCTATATCCTACATAAGTCCTTGGCATCGTCTCATCACTTTAGCTAGTTTTTAGTTATTTTGTTGTTCGGGTTAGGGGGATGTTTTGGCGGAGGATGTGGAATGTTTTTTCGGCGATTTCTACTATTTCCTGGGGTCCGAGGCTTTCATCTGCCACCTCTGGAGGCTTTTCTGTGAGACTTACTAGGCCGGTTCTAGGTATCCCATACCTCCTCATTCTCTCTAGGGTTTTCCTTGCTTCACTACGACCTATTTCACCTATCTTAACCTCGTATCCTATTATCGGCTTGTCTTTATCAAGCAAGATGACGTCTATATCTCCAACCGGCTTGGCCACTGTGTAGGCTCTCTGTAGCCTCCTGTAGCTGGCTAATAGTTCCCCGATGAAAAACTGTAGTTCTAGGCCTAGTTTGGCTGACAGGGGTTCGAGTCTAGGTTCTATACCTGCTTCCCCATACTTCTCATCCATGTAAAGTAGCAGAGAAACTAGGTTTGAGCGGTGCCTATAATAGACTCTAGCACCCCGTGTACGCCATAACGGGATCTTTTCTACAAGACCGAGTTCAACCATCTGGTTAAGGAGACCTGTGGCTACGCCTGCCTCAGGTCTTTCAAGCAACCCTGCCTCAAACAATTTTTGCGCCATGTCCCTGGAGGACCAGTAACCATCTGCAAGCAACCTGAGAACCGCGTCGTATAGTCTCGTAAGCTTCCTCTCCTCCTCCTCAAAAACCTCCCCTATGAGGCCAACCGTCGAGGCTGACAGCATCCTGTGGCTTCTGGCTAGAGCTTGGATGGGGTCACCTGAAGGTTCTATGAGCCCAAGTATCCATGGATCTCTAGCCAGGAGAGCCCATAACACCGCCTCTCTGGGTCTAAGCTTTCTAGACAACGAGTATATGGCGTCGGCTGGAGTTATGACATCGATCTTTACTGGAGCGAAAAGACCGAGAAGAGGGCTCCTTCTATCGAAAACCCTCCTTGCTACAGAAAGGCTTGAGCCGCATAAAACCAGCCTGCCAGACGCCTTATGCCTCAACACTGCTATGTAATCCCAGAGCCACTCTGGCGCACGCTGGAATTCATCTACAACCACCACCATGCCCTCCACTACACGGTTTAGAGCATCCTTAAACCCCTTGGATAGAGAAAACGTTTCCATACGACCTCCTTTATATTCCACTATACAGAAGCCGCCCCTCCCCACAGTGACATAAATGTCCCAGTCCAGGTACCTTTTAAGAAGAAAAGTTTTACCAGTCTTTCTCCTACCGTAAACTAGCAACCAGTATTTTCCACCTTTAATAAGCTCGGCCTCAAACCTATCTATTATAAACAGAATATACCCACCAGTATATTCTAGCGAGAATATATTTTAAAAGTTTATCTACCGGCCTCCAGTTTACTAGAAACCTCTTTGTTGTAGAAGAATTTGAAGTGAGAAGAAGTATAGTTAGTGTATGAGTAAAAGTAGTGCTACTGTAGCCGGTTTTGCCGTAGGAACACCTATTCAAGGGGAGTTTCTCGAAGAATTGGAATTAAAACACATTGTAAAAATGTGTATATAGCGTAATATTCGAACATCCTTAGCAATGTTTTCCATAGGTTACGGATTTATATGGCAGAACTAGCCAATATGTCTTTGAAAGAGTATTACATGATAGCCAGTTCCCAGCTTCATACTTTTCTCAATGATCAAGTTTTGAGCGAACATGTTTTCTCGACTATTTTCTCGGCGAAAAACTTATTGCTGGTGAGGATCCAGTAACTGGATCCTCACCAGCTTGCTGTTTAATGTAGCCTAAGAGATTTTGGAGAGATCTATTTGACAGGATAAATGAGGGAGATTACTTGGGGCCACCTTGGATGAATAAGGTAGAACAGTAATTGTGAAGGTTGCTTCTAAGAGAAGGACTTTAAGTCTGGGAGAAAACTTACACCCGACGATATTGAGAAAAAGGGAAAGATGGCTAAAGGAGAGTTTTAAATGAAAGCTTTGGCACTCTCCTCGCTTAAGTGGGGGGATTCTTGCTTCTCGTGGGTTCATCGAAGTAAGGGCTGTGCCGCTGGCCCGTTATCCCTATCCCTCCATGAGGGACCCGGGTTTATGGCTCCACCCTTTACTCACGGTACACCATTCATTCCCCGCTAAAGCAGGGGCTTTCTGGTGTTGCTTTTGTAATCGACACTAATGTACTAATATACGATATCTTCGAGGACTCCATACATCACGAGAATGTTGTTAACCTTTTGGATGGCCTTGAAGAATGGCGGGAACATCAAATTATAGCTTTCTGTATGCTTTATGATGCTAGGGTAGTTTTATCGAGGTTTTCGTCTTTGTGAGACCTTTTCTTTTGAGGGTATTGTAGATTTTAACTATTTTGGTGAGCCTTTTTGTGTGGAATAGGATTTTCCCCTCCTCGATTGCATCTACGATCATCGGGTTTCCCTTTTTAAGCATTTGAATGGCTTCCTTTAGGGTGTATGGGTGGGGTTCTATGGGAAGCTTGATGTCGCTTAAGAGACCAAGTATTACCCCTATTCTATCCAAATATTTTTCCTTGAAGTCTGCTAGTATAAGTAGGTCGTAGTCGCTCCAAGGTGTCCAGTCTCCTCGAGCCCTCGAGCCGAACAATATAACAGCATGGACGTTATACTTGCTCCTCAGCCTGTCAACCGCCCGCCTTAATTCTTCCATAAGACTCTCCTAACGAACTCTAGTATAGCTTTAGCCGCTTCAAGAGCCCTACGAGAGGTTTTTTCATCATAGGCTTCGTGGGGGGTTCCCGCAGGATGAGCATTAGGGTACCGGGAGGGAATATAGTGTCTATCCAGCTCCCTAGCGTACTCAAAGATCTCATCTGGTACATTTATGTTTTCTGCCTCCCCATAGCGCTCCAATAAAATTCTTATACTGTGGCCCCAAGGGGCCTCATTTACGCTGAACAAAAGGGCTTTGCAAGCCTTCTCTGCAGCTTGATGGGCGTAGAAAACGGCTGCATTAAACCTCTTTTTCTCATGCAGGATACTGGCTGTCTCTAGATCCCACTCAGCTTCAGACCACCAACGCATAGCTTCACCGCGCAAACTTAACCCCCTACTTTTTATACTCCTTTCAAGTAATAAGCTCCCCGGTACGGTAGCTTAATCATGAATCTAGTGAAGTGTTTATGCTACTGTATTTTCATTTTGTTCGACCTGCTTTTATCGAGGTAATCGACCTCGACTATGGTTTCAGGCTTTACCCCAACTTTTCCACATAAATCATATAGAATATCGTTTGCATAATCTTTTGCAGAGCCTAGGTCGAAGAGGTCTAGTAGGCCTCGCCGTCCACCGCTAGCCACTATTTTAACGATCGTATGGTCCCCATCTTCGATAACGAGGGTGGTTGATGAAAGGTAGTTTCCCGCCCTAAAGAAGTATTTTTCTCCCACCGCTATAGCTATCCTTGGCTGTGTTTCGAAGACCTCCAAGTAGACCGATGAAGCATAGTCTAGAAGCTCTAAGGCTTTAACCACATTATTAAAGGCGGCAGGCAACCTGGCTGTTACACCATGCGCTAGGGGCATACACGTCACCCGTCACAAACATCCATATATCACATCTAATTTAGCAACCTAACCTAATATATTTATTACCTTGCCTACAGTTAAGCCTTCAATCCAGACGTTTTCACGAGAATTGTCCCGGGTGTTCATGTGATAGCAATAAAAGGGTCGTATTCTTTAATGTTACTGGGTGTGATGTTCAAGTGGCTGGTGGAAACGCATTCTTCAGGGTTCTGGCTTCCACGGTTCTCGCCTTATTGTTCACTTTCACACTCTTCTACTCTACGCTTATCCTGCCCACAATGTTGAACAACTACCTGAGAAACTATTTTGGGGATCCATGGCCCTACATCGACGAGTATCTGAGGATTATTTCAAGCCTACGTGTCGTAGGATACATAGGGTTCTCCATCGCGCTGCTACTTATAGTTTTAGGCTTTGTTCTTGGAAGAAGTAAGGTGTCCCTCCTAGGCTCCTTCACGCTATATCTCCCAGTTTTCAGCTACTTTGCCTCCGCAATGTTTTTCCTAGCTGGTATAGGTGTTCTACGTATTTTGTGGATACCGCTGGTCGACGTGTCTCCGGGGGAAACGGTATTCGATAAGATTGGTTTCGGCTCCATCCTAATGTTAGGTGATATAATTTACCTGCCGTACGATGTACTTAGGTTTTTAACCACGCTGGTAGCAGGGTACCCTCTCGACAACTTTTACTTTATTACAATGGTTTTCACTAGCTGTATAGTATTCTTTGTAGCGTCGGCCACCTGGCTATACCACCGCTTCAGCGGAGAAAATCTCGTCACCGGTGGGATCTACAAGTATTCTAGACACCCTCAATACTTAGCGTTCCTAGTCTGGAGTTACGCTCTACTGGTATTCGATAAATATTTGACCCGCTATCCCCGTGGAGGATACTTTTCTCCGCCGCCACTAATATGGCTAGTCTTCTCTACAACCATGATAGCTGTAGCCCTACGGGAAGAACTCGACATGATCCAGAAGCACGGCGACAGGTACCTGAAGTATAGGGAGAAAACACCCTTCATGATCCCCCTCCCTAACCTCATCTCGAACACCATAACACTACCACTCAAACTAGCGTTCGGCCACAAGACCCCATCATCAACCAGGGAAATAGCGTTCACCCTGCTACTCTACTTTATGATCTTGATAGCCCTCTCCATCCCCTACAGCCCGACACCATAAACAGGTTCCATATCGATCTTCTCCCACTAATCTTCGAGAACCTGTCGAAGCAAGGCCTTCTCACCGTAATACCCATAGTATGATACTGACAGAATGATAGGATTAAGAGATTTGTAGTTAAACGGATAGGTTTATTCGGGTTGTATGTGAGGAGAGATCAGAGAGAAGAAGGTGATATAGATATAGTAGTGGGGATTCGAGGATGGAAAGGAAGGTCACCGTGGTCTTCAGCAAAAATGATGGGTTCGCGTTAAAAGTGTAATGCTTATATAGTGTTACATCTATGTCTATACAATGATGATGTGTTATGAAGAATACTACGATAACCGTACGGGTTTCAAGGGAACTTAAAGGGGAGCTGGCTAAGTATGGGATCAACGTAAGCGAGGTTGTGAGGAGGGCGCTCGAGGAGGAGGTGAGGAGGAGGAAACGCGAGGAACTTAAGGCGGTTGCGGCACAGCTTGGAGAGTTCTTCGCTAAAATACCTGACGAAGATATAGTTAAATGCTTAAGGGAGATGCGGGAAGCGCGATGACATATGTTTTGGATTCAAGCGCAATTGCTATAATCCTTAAGAGACTGAAGGAGCAGTCCATTGAAGTCCTCGACGGAAACATCACACTTGACCTCGCCGCCTACGAGCTAGGAAACATGATCTGGAAGGAGTGCACGCTGAGAAACCTCATAAGCTCAGAAGATGCAGCAAGCAAGGCCGAGCAAATAGCCAGAATACTGGAAATCATCGAGCAAACTAAAATAGAATCACCCCAGGACTTTAAAGACACCATGAAGCTCGCCACAAAACTGAAACTAACCTTCTATGACGCCTCATATCTACAAGCAGCTAAAAAGATGAAAACTTCACTAGTCACAGAAGACAACGAGCTAAGAAAAAAGGCAGAAAAAGCCGGTGTCAAAGCAATAACAGTCAACCAGCTCCTAAACAGGCTGAAGAAACCATCAAAAACAGGTTAAAAACAGGGTCCAATATAGCTGAAGCAGAAGAAACCATGGAAACCACAGGGAAAATGCAACTCAGACGCTAACCTAGTTTGAATTTAAAACACTTTAATTTAGACTAAGGATCCTGAGTCGCGCCAAGTTCACTAAGTTCATCAAGGATTCCCCCAAGCCGCAAATACTCTTCATAAAGAGAAAATAGTTTCTCCGCAACTAGCCTAAAAAGACCTTCACTAAACTCCTTCCCAAATATCTCCCTTAAACTGGACGCCCTAGGTATCTAGTTCCCACTGAAAATCCAGGTGTTAGGAACCCTATAAACCTTTCACTAATAGATGGATTCCTAACACCGATGACATAACCTCCCTACATTTATAAAGGACTTACACGTATTTCGATGTCTTAGGTGAATAGAATAAAACATTTGTTATTTGTTGAGTATGAATTTCTCATTTCTTTAAAGCTTTTTCACTTTTTCTTCTTTAAATGTTATTCTCTGATTTTTTAGAAGAGAGTTAATGTAGAATAATAGGGGTGTTGTAGCCTTTAAAATAAATTCAGTTTCTTCTTTTGTAGTAACTCCTTCGTGGGGCCGTGTTTAGGAAAGATAGTGTTTATATTATTGATTACCGGTAAGTTAGATGTAGGGTACGGTACTTGAGTGGTGGCTACCCTAATCTCTTGAAGCGTCGAGCATCGTCTATGATGAAGTTGGCGGAGAGGCTTCTACATGAAGGAGAATACGATCTTGCCGTACTCAATGCTGAGTATGCTACTCAGCTCTACATTAAGAGTCTCTTATATCGGTTATCTGGAGAAGAATGGAGGGGACATAGCGTACGCACACTGCTTGGCGCACTAGCTCTTGTAGCCGAGGAGAACGGATTGAAAAGGGTGGCAGAGAGGATATATGACTATGTTCGGAGGAGTAGAAGGATCTTAGCCGAGCTTGATGAGGCTCACACACGCTCCATATACGGTGTGTTTGAGTACAGTAGAGGTCAGGCAGAGACCTTGGTAAGTGCCGCTAGATCCATAATAAAGCTGGTTAAAGAGATTGAAGACGACGTGTTTAGAGGAGGTAGTTAGGATGGTAAATAAAGTTACACCTTTACGGGCATTAATGGAGTGGAGAGAATACGCCAGGATTCTGTATAGAGCTGTGAAAAACGTTATGCTAGAAGCAGAAATCTATATTACTGGAGGTGTAGCCGAAAACAGGATTACAGCTAGAAGCGATATAGACGTATTAATAGTACTACCCTATACACCAACGTTTAACGAGGCTGTAGAGCTGCGCACTAAAATCCTAGAGAAGGCCGAAGATCTAGAACTCCCCCTTTATGCTCCAATAGAGCTACATATAATAGGTAAAGAGGAGCTTAAAAAATACATGAAGAAAGGCAAAGTAATCCCAGTCAAGGATGTCACTTATCTAGACTCTTCATCAACCTAGCTAGATACAAGCCTCCCGACTTTAAAACCACCCCTAAAAGCTTGTTTTACCGACACACTGAACTTAGCCCTCCACGAGCTGGGAAACTCTATATAGAAGCAGGTTAAGGTCTACAGGAAAATAACCGTCGAGGAAGCCAGCTTAATATTGGACTCCTTGACGGAAGTCTTTGGAAGGTTAAAGAAGCTGGCAGAAGGAAACCCGCTAAAACATTAGAAAATAGCTATAAAAGGGAATCTAACATACTATGATGCATCTTGCATCAGCGTAGCCGTCGAAAACAATCTAGCTCTGGTAATAGATGACGAGAAACTCTACAAGATAGGTGAAAAATACGTCGAGGCGAAGAAGAGCAACAAGATCTAGGGTTTAAAAGGAAGTTAAAGGTTACGGTTTAAGGATGGTCGAAAAGTTTACTGGAACGTACAAAGGGTTGGTTAAGTTGAAGCACTCTGTATGGTAAACCAGTCTTTAGCCTTGGCCTTAAGGTCTTCTACATCCCATACTTCTAGGCTTGTGGTTCCGATAAGCTCTTTTTCGGGGACGACAAGTATCTTTTCAGCGCCTGGAAATTTGCCTAACTTCTCCTCTATTTTCTTGAGGTCTGATGTTGAGAGGTGGGTGGTCCACTTCACTTCGGCCACTACCTTCACTTTATTGAAGAGCACTAAAGCCACATCCACTTCCGGTTCCAGTATTTTCACAGGCTTTAAGCCGAAGTACTCGGCCATAAAGCGCTCGACAAAGCGTTCGACAAGCAGGGGCAACCTCTCCTTCAAAACCTTCTCCACGAAGCCCCAAGGAGCCTGGAGATCCCTAAACCCGTACTTCGTATCCAAGTAGTAGATTATCTCTGTTATGGGTGATACATGCCTGTAGAAGCCGCCCCGCCGCCTCCCCCAAACCTCTATTTTCTCCAGGAGCCCTGCCTTAATCATCGCATCAATGTACTTAGTTATATGTGACGTCGCCGCCTTGTCTATGAGCCCTCTACTGTACAGGTATGAAGCTATTTCAGAGAGCTTGTTGGCGCCGTCCGCTACTGCCTCGAGTATTGCGTCGAAACGCCTGCTGTAGGAGATGTCCTCCTCGTCTAGCACTTCTCCTACGAGAGACCTGGCGAACATCGACCCAGAAATCATGCAGTCCTCCAGGCTCCTCCCAACAAGCGAGGGCTCTTGGTAGAATACAAGCCTCTCCAGCAATTTTTTCCCCTTAAAACCCCACTCCATGGATAGGAGTTCAAGCGGGGATAGGAGCCCTACTCGTCTTATCGAAAACAGGCCTTTTAGGGGCGCCTCCGGTCCCTCCACGAAACGCCTGTAGAAATGAAGCGTGGAGGTGATCAACACTATGTTCTCGCCGCAGGCTCCGGACTGCAGTACGTCGAAGAACCTGGGATCGGCCCTATGGAACTCGTCGACTATTACGCTGTCGCCGCAAAGCCTTAGAAAAGCGCTTAAGCTAAAATCTTCACCTGTAGTAGGGTCCAGGAACAGGCCCCCTTCCTCACGATGAAATAGTGGTAGTCGGGTAGTGAAAGCCTAGCGTAAAAAGTTTTCCCTGTTTTTCTGCGACCAAAAAGCAGTCTCCTCCCACCGATCTTCAAAAACCTGTCAAGGTAGGGCCTTTTCACTATAATACCCATAGTATGATACCAATGGTATGATACTAATAGTATTATATAAGCATTAAGTTAACGCTGGAAACCGCTCTAGAGGCTTGTCCCCATGGAACACATAGATACACTGGAGTACATGAAAGTAAAGTTTGGTTTAAATTCTTGGCCAGCCTGCTTCCGGTTTAAAAGGTCTTGAGAACGAAAGTAATGTGCGAGATCAAGAATGCAGTTAGAGGTGAAATTAGGAGGCTTAGAAGGCACGAAATAAATATAAACCTGAGCTTCTATCCCTTGAGAAAAGTGAAGTTATATATGACGTTTTATCTACTCACCTCAGATGCCGTCAGGCTTAGCCGATGACGGCGCTCCCCGGTAACCCGCACCCTTTGACGTCCGTCGATGCATCGCCCAGTAAGCCACTGATAGAGGTGAGGTGGCTGAGGGAGAAGCCCACACAAACTCCCAAAATACCCATAATTACCAAAAATAAAGCACGTGCAACCACATTCATTCAAGAACCGTCACTTTCTTTCTTACTGAAAAAGACATGAATAAGATCCTACTGAAAAACGGCTTCAAGATAGAACATAAACGAACTAAACCTTGGCATATAAGAACCAATCTTCTAAGAACAGGAGAGCTCCAAGAGATTCTAGCGCGCTATGAGTGAAAAATACGCTTTTCTATACAACACTGGTGTTTTCTTCACAAGTTTCCTTTAGAAAATGAAGAAGACTGTTCGCTTCAAATTTATAGAGAATTTAAGAAGGAAAAGAAAAGTTAGGGCTACTATAATCGGGAATATATATTAATATAATATCTAGTTTGACGCAACTAAGATAGTCTGCGAATAAATATAGAAAAATTAATCTAACACATGTGTTTCTAAAGATAGGGTCTTCACTTATGGAGTACGATAGTAAGCTTGTATTCCATGTTAAAGGCCCTGATGATGTCGGTAAATTAAAGTCTTTCCCGGTTAAGTATAGGGCGATTGATATTATAATTGACAATCCAAGGTTTTCTAAAAGAGATGTTATAGAGATGTTGAGAGACTACGTTCTAACAAATCATTCTAGAACTATAAAAATATGGGTGGTGAGGGGATGAAGATAGACTTTATAATAACTACAGATAGGTCTATGATGACTAATCATCATGGATATGAATTCATAGGCTTTATGACCACATCCCCTCCAATAGGAATTCCGGAGAGTGTATGGAATTGGATTTCAATGCCTAGGCCTAAGGTTGATGAGTATGGACGGCCAGTTGAAGCCCCATATGGATTGAGGAAGATCGAGGCTTCTTTGCAGGATGCTGGTTATGATGCATATGTCATAGATCCTGATTATATAGATAAATATATTGATAGTTCTAAGGCGATTTTAATTGGTCACCATGACTACTTTGCATTAGGCCCGCCAAGTTCAGAATGGTGGGCAATAACAGGTAGGGAACCAGTAAATTCTAGGTCTTTCAAGAGGTTTATGAATTCTAAAGCCATGGTAAAGGCTAGAGAGAATGGATTGAAATTTATTATAGGAGGACCAGCCGCATGGCAGTGGCTATGGCGTCCTGAGCTTATAGATTTATGGAAGATAGA
>QMRH01000015.1 GCA_003650675.1 Thermoprotei archaeon
AACACCTAGCCCGCATCGTTTACAGCTGGGACTACGGGGGTATCTAATCCCCTTTGCTCCCCCAGCTTTCGTCCCTCACCGTCGAGCGTGTTCCAGCCGAGCGCCTTCGCCACTGGTGGTCCTTCCGGGATTAACGGATTTCGCCCCTACCCCGGAAGTACCCTCGGCCTCTCCCACCTCCTAGCCCGACAGTATCCTCCCCAGCCCACGGGTTGAGCCCGTGGATTTCAGGGAGGACTTGCCGGGCCGGCTACGGACGCTTTAGGCCCAGTAAACATCCCGACCAGTCGCGAAGGGAGCCCCATTATAGTAGGGGCTCCCCCTCTCGCGGGGCTGGTATTACCGCGGCGGCTGACACCAGACTTGCCCCCCGCTTATTCCCTCGGCTTTTTAGACCGAGGAAAAGCCACCCTCAGCGGGTGGCACTCGGGGTGACCCCGTCACGGTTTCCCGCATTGCGGAGGTTTCGCGCCTGCTGCGCCCCGTAGGGCCTGGGCCCTTGTCTCAGTGCCCATCTCGGGGCTCCCGCTCTCACGGCCCCTACCCGTTATCGGCTTGGCGGGCCGTTACCCCGCCAACTACCTGATAGGCCGCAGCCCCATCCTCGGGCGGATGCAACGGGCATGGCGTTGCATCCCTTTCAGGGAGAACCCATTCCAGGTGTTCTCCCCTATGGGGTATTAACCTCAGTTTCGGGGCTCCATAAAGACTTGCTTTATGGAGCTTTCCCGAGGTTATCCCCCTCCCGAGGGTAGGTTAGCCACGTGCTACTGAGCCGTACGCCGGGCCCCACCATGGCCTGGGACCCAAGACTTGCATGGCTTAGCCCCACCCCGATAGCAGTCGGGTCCGGCAGGATCAACCGGAGTTACGGCCGCATTTCGTCGGGAGTCGGGTTGTCGTTTAAGGTCGCGTGGTTCTGGTTTGCGTGGCACATAAACCCACCTAAGGCCCAACGCTCCGCCCCCTGCAGGGGTGGAGTTGGTTGGGCCCGCATCATGAACTTGAGTGTGTATCCGCAACCGGAGGCCAGCCATTCATCTCCAGGCTGTACGCCTGGCTTGATCCAGCTGGGCCGCCGGAGGTTGCGGACCCATTACCATTACTGAGCCAACCTCCTTATATTATTTACTCTGGTGTTAGCGTCTGGAGGGGCTTTCCTCTGAATCTTTAGCTAGCAATCCTTATATAATTCTAGGAGTTCTACGTTTACGGAGGGCCCGTAGCTCAGCCTGGTGGAGCGCTCGGCTGATAACCGAGAGGCCGGGGGTTCAAATCCCCCCGGGCCCATTCCCGGGCTTCTTTCATGAAATCTAGAGTATTTTGGAGGCGTATTCCATGAACTCCTTCATGGATTTAAACGTCAATTCATTATCCTCGATCCTTACAACTATTTTACGTACCTTGTAGGATGAGATGACGTCGCTTGGACTCTGTGGCCCAAAGGCGGTGGACCACGAGGCCCGGCGACCTGTAGTGTCCTCTGCATGTATAACTCCATCGAGGACCAGCGTGAATGTATGTCCCTCAAAGTAGAAGATTATTTTACCGTGTACTTCTTTGGCCCACCTGTTTAGTTTAATTAACTGGCTGTGCGTCAACATTAAACTCACTTTATTTTATACGTCTAATTGAAATATAGATTTTCCTACCAGAGTTAAGAGCCTCCTCTAGGAATGGAACCTCCTTTCCAGAGGTTATAATTAATTGAAAACCACCTATAGATATAAAATACTTTATATTTCCATTACTTTCTTTATGATAAACTCTACCAGTAGCGTATACTTCGTTTTCATAGAATTTTTCAGCCTCGCTGGTTTCCAAGCGAATCACCAGAGTATCACCTTTATTCCATGTTTCTCCTAGATCATTTAAAATTCTTTCAGCCATGTCGAGAGATGCTTCAATATCACCTTTTTCACTACGAAGATAAAATATAGTGACCTCTGGCAGGGGGGAGGGCTCCGACCTCTCGATACTAAATTTAACTTCAAACATGGTTCATCCACTTGCTTGAAGGATTTACTAGAGAGTATAAATTACGGAAGATTTAAATCTTATTTGTGAGGTTTAAAATCGAATATCAGTTGCGAGGTTGTCTGAATTGAGCCTGAGTACGGCCACCCGGCGCTTTAACATAGAGATAAATTCCCTCTTAAATAAGGAAGTCACAGTCGTAACTACAACAGGTGAGGAATATACGGGCCTATTGGTGGGCTTCGATGCATCTGGAAAAGACCTTTGCTTAGCACAGGCTAAAGGGAAAAAGGGTGAGGAATATCCTCGATTAATAATCTACGGTCATATAATAGCAAAAATATTCATCCAAAAACCTCCACTCGATTTAAGGGAGTTCGCCACAATACTTGAAAAATACTTCCCTAAAATGGTGAAGTACGTTGAGGATGCTAGAGTAGTAGTGGTTATGGACAAAATAAGGGTCACAGAACATGGAGTAGAAGGGGTGGGCCCAATAGCCGAGAGGATAAAAAGGTTATTCGACCAGTTTCTCGAAGAAAAAGGTGTAGCATGAGAGTTATTAAGCTAGATTAAAATGTCTGATAAAGCTTTTTTCGAAGTCAAGGAAAAAGATGTTCTAGGTAGAATAGGTGTAATAGAAACACCTCATGGAAAAATAGAGACGCCAGCATTCGCACCAGTAATAAATCCGCTTAAACAAATCATATCTCCATCCGAAATACTCGAAATGGGCTTTAACCTGCTGATGACAAACTCGTTTATAATACTTAGAAGGTACGGGGAATACGGAGAAGAAATCGGTGTTCATAAAATTCTTGGAGTAGAATCCCCCGTGATGACGGACTCTGGAGCATATCAACTCATGGAATACGGTTATGTAGATGTTTCACCCGAAGAGATCATAAAATACCAAGAGAAAATAGGTTCAGACATCTGCATAATACTTGACATACCAACCCGATACCATACAAGTAGAGAACAGGCGGTTCTAGAAGTGGAAGAAACAATACGTCGAGCCCGAAGAGCCCTAGCTATCCGTGAAAGAGAAGACATGCTCCTACTTGCCCCGGTGCAGGGAGGTAGACACTATGATCTAGTTGAGTATTCGGCGCGGCAACTGAGCCAATTACCCTTCGAAATCTATGGAATAGGAGGACCCACCCAAATCATGGAACAATACATTTTCGATGAACTTATCCAGCTTGTCTTAACTGCTAAAGTAAACCTACCCGTATCAAAACCCCTACATCTGTTCGGTGCAGGCCATCCAATGCTCTTGGCCTTAATGGTGGCACTCGGTGTCGATACATTCGACTCCGCTTCATACATACTTTATGCTGAAAAAGGGAGATACATGACCCCCTGGGGAACCTACCGAATAGAAGACCTAAAATACTTTCCCTGCAACTGCCCCACCTGTAGAAAACACTCACCAAACGATCTAAAAGATATGCCGAAAGAGGAGGAGGTAAGGCTCCTAGCCCAACATAACTTGTATGCCCTGCTTTCGGAAATAAATACTATAAAACAAGCCATAATCGAAGGAGACCTCTGGAACCTAGTCGAACACCGTGTAAGTAGCCATCCAAAGCTTAAACGTGCAATTTTGAAAATAGAAAAATACCTGCCATATATAGAGGAACACTCCCCCCTCACACGTGGAAAAATCACCGGCATATTCTTTCTAGATAATTTATCTAAAAACCGTGTAGAAGTATACCGACACAGAAAGAAGATTCTTGGCGATTACCCTTTAAAAGGGAAAAAGGTAGCTTTACTCTTACCGGAAACCATGGAAAAACCATTCCATAGGTTCGGCCCCATAGCACGATTCTATAAAAGACTGCTCGAAGAATACAGACAGCTAGCAAACAAAGTCGAAATACTAGTTTACGCACCGTTATTCGGTCTCATACCCATACACATCGACGACTCATACCCTTTATCACAATATGAAGGCCCCTATACAATTACAGAAAACATAGCCGACGATGCGATTCATCTTACAATAGAGTTTATACGAAGAAATCTCCCCACAATAACTGCCCTAGTAGTCTGCTGGGATGATGAAAGATGGGGTATAGATACGGGAAAGAAGCTTGAATTTGAATTGAAGAAATTAGGGATAAAATACAGGATAATAAAATGCTTGCCCAACGAAGTTGACAAAGAGCCTTGCTTCGACAGAATCGTGGGAACTATAGCTTCACTACTTTTTGTTAAGTAACACCATCCGTCAACATCTGCTAGCCGCATCGATCAAAGGAGGTACTTTAATGGAAAATAGAAGCCAAAAGCACGATTTTCGGTCTACGATAATTAACAGTTACACTTAAATGTAGTATGTTCCTGGAAGCCCTCTTTTACTACTTTCTTCAAGCTTTTTTCCAAGACTTTCCAACTGCTTTAACCCCTCCTCCAGCTCCTGAGCTTTACGGACAAGCTCGTCGACGTTCACATTTAAACCGTAGTATCTATTGAAGAACTCGATTGCCACGGTTGCTGCCCGAGGATCGGGATATTCGACGCTAGCATAGGGCAGGACCGCTAGAGCAGGGAAGTTGCATATTTCAAAGAACATGAGTAAGTAGGCTAGAGGGCCAACTATGTAATACTCCTCCTCCAAAAGCGGTTCTTCAAGCCTTTTATGCTCGAGAAATCTCCTTGTAGCGGCCACACGTAGACCAACCTTTTCATCATTTTTCTTCGTCTTAGAGTCTAAGCCTCCTACTAATGCCGCCTCCTTAAAACCTTGATTACAAACCCATTTCGCAACGGCTTCACAGAAATCTTTCATAGACTCATGGGGCACCGGAACATTGGTCAAAAGTATTACTAGTTCCCCAGCCGTGTAGAGTTCGTAGGGGGTTGCTATTCCATTTTCACGCGTCCTAACAAAGGGGGGAACACGATCCATGACGACAAAACCTATTCTCTTTGCACCGAGGATTTTAACTAGGTGTTGGACAGTAAGGAACCCCACATACCCTACACCATGGAATCCAGCTACAAATATTTTTTCATGAAACCTTTCTTTCGTCTCGAGTATTACCCTTGAAGCCAAACGCCTCAACCCCTTATAGTCAAACGATACATAGGGTTATTTAAGGATAATCTATTTTAAAGATTTGATGAATATGAGTGCAAGAGCAGGGAACGATGCAATTAAACGAATGGCTGAACTACTTAAACGCGGCGCCACTATGCTTAGTGACGTGTGTCCAATATGTAAAACCCCTCTATTCAGGCTCAACACAGGAGAAGTAATCTGTCCGCAATGTGAAAGAAGAATATTTCTGGCTAAAGACGACCATGAGGTAGAAGCCATAAAACGAGGGCTACTACTTAAATCAACAGAAGATGTAATTCTCAGTAAAATAGAGGAAATAACGGTGGCACTGCAGGATGAAAGAAACCTTGAGATGGTTATAAGATACCTTGAGATACTGAAAAGCCTATTAGAAAACTTAGAGAAAATCAGGAATTTAACATCTCGGTGAAGAAGGATTTTAAAATGAAAAACCGACCCGGAAAACCTGGAGAAGAGAAAGAGGTCATATATTCTAGCCAACACTGGAGGCTACTTAAACAACTACGTGCACGTGCCATTGAACTAATGAAGCTCCTTAGAAGATACTCCCTTAACCCTATAGTACATGGGAGTATTGTACGCGGAGACATCACGCCACAAAGCGATATAGATATAGTCCTACCTTACAATGTGCCTTCATTTATTGTAGAAGAGGCTTTAGAGGCCGCCGGGATCAAGGTACTTTACAAAGAGATTGTGCAGGCAACGCCATTAAGTGCAGTTAAAGTTTACATTCACCTTTCGGAAAGAGAGACGGTGAGCTTTCCCTTAACTAAGTTAAGTTTACGGGAACGTGAATTCTACACCTTTGGGGGAGAATCCACATTAGAGGAATTATTAAAAGACATTAGAAAACCTGGTGTAAACAAGCGTTTAATGCTAGTTAAACCTACCTTAAAAGGACACGTCGAGTATTCCATAATAGGGAGAGAGTCTGAAGTAGCGCGAATCCTAGGAATTTCTATAGACACTGTAAACGAAAGAAAGAAAATGCTACTAAAAAGATCCGCAGTTGGAAGGACCGGCCTCTACATGAAGGTGGAGATTCCGTCCATACAACCCCTTGAAACGGTAATCAGAAAGTTAATATCCAGCGGTAGACTGAAGCTTACTAATAACTAAGGTTTATGGGATAACGAAGCATAGCAACCACATTCCCAAGATGCTTTAGCTTTAACCCCGCCTCACTCTTGAAGGGAACAATGACTATCTCACAACGTGTTTTATCCGCATGTTCTACTATCTCACGGATCTCTACATTTGAGAGATTTTCCCGCAAGAAACTATCTAATATGAGAATTCTTTCTGCTGCTCCAAGGATTGTGGCTTTTTTAACCTCTTCAACTCCTATTGCAATTTTCCTCTCCTCAGAAGCAAGTGCTTTGAATATCTCGTCTAAAAGTTCTTCATGGTGCATCGCCATGATCCTCGAAAAAAGTTTCCTTATTTCCCCACTCCGAAGAAGTTCATAAATGCCTGCGACTCCTCCCTCACTAACCTCTATCCAGAAAACATGCTTCCCCTTAATAACGTTCTTGATTTTCCCCTGCGTTTCAAAAAAATCCTTCAACCATCTGTAGACCAGCGGCGAGGCGGCAATAACTAATGCTATAATATTAGGAAACCTAGAAACATGGGCATGAAATTCACCACAAACCTTCCTTAAATATTCCTCGTATTTTTTCTGTAGGCTCCTCTCCGAGTCTTCAAGATCCGCCGGTAACGTATACAATATTCTAAGCCCTTGCTCCCTTATCTCGGCTATTGCCGCCTCGTCTTCGCCCACCGAAAACAGTACTACACCACTCTCTTTAGTTTTACTAAGAAGCTTCAGTTGAAATGAATAGATTTGTTCCTTAATTATCTTCAGCTCCATGCCCGGTTCGACGACAAGAGTGTGGTGGCTACCCTGAATATGCAACCATTCTGGAGCTTCGACAACGATACCTCTTATTCTAAGTCTATCGGAAAACTCCTGGAACTCGAGAGCCTTTACTTGCAAGCCGATGTAGACTCTAATTTTCTCGCCGCGAATGCTTCTAATACCATTATCTATTTTAAATGATCTTAAAGTCCATGAATATATCTTATCGCCAGCCTCGACTAGGAAGGAAAGTCTATAGAGGTCATCTAGCGACTCAGGTATGACTCTTATAACTTTCTTCTTCAAGTCCAGCTCTTTTACTATCATTAAAATACACCCTAAAGCAACCTCAAAGCTATACTTAAACCCGTTAACACTATGGCAACAGTGCTCCAACTAGTCAACGATTCATCGTACAGTGAAATAATTTCATCGCATAATGATAAAGTTTCCTCGGAAAAATCTCCTCTTTGGAAACCCCCGATAAGCAACATAGGCTTCTTCTCCGCCGCTATGGTGTCCGCGAATTCTAGAAGCCTGGTTCCTTTACCTCTCTCGCTTAAGAGAAAAACTCGGGAAGGATTAAAGTATTCTATTAGATCGCGAAGACTTTTCTCTTCAATCCTTAAGAGTGAAGTCTCGGAGTCCGGTGGAACTCTACCCTCTTCAAACAACTGTTCTATTAATCCTACAAAACGATTATAGTTTTTAGGGATCCGTGTAGATGGATCCACAAATATGACTTTATCCTGAAGAGTATGTATGACCGTCTCCATTAGTCTTCGTCTATTTAGAGGAGAGTCTAAAGCCAGTAAAAGGAAAAAATGCGCTATGTCCGGTCTACCCCTTTTCTGGAATTCGGGAAGCCTTTTCATAGCATGATAATGCAGGGATATGTCAAGGAGGATCTGGGTTGGTTTTTTACCCCTTCTTCTAGCACATGACACCACAGCTGGATGATGCGATATCTCCTTAGGCACAGTTTCCAAACCACTTTCAGCCAAAACCAGGATCAGCTTCTCCAACTTCAGTTTCACCTGTATATTTTACTAGAAATAGAGCTAGGATATTTATTTAGAAATGTTAATGATTAGCATAGGTTTTCCATACATGCGTAGGTATGGTCGCAGACATGTTGTAAAGGACATTGCACTTCAACGCATACTAAAGCTTCTGAAATATGCGCTTAACGTGGTAAAATGCGATCCAGTACTTGCAAGAAGATACGTATCGCTTGCCCTAAGAATATCTAAACGTAATAGGGTTAAGATCCCTCACTCCCTAAAACTTCTATACTGCAAGAAATGTTATACCCCTCTTTTACCCGGGATAACAGCACGGGTAAGGATAAGAACCAACCGGTTCTCTCATATTTCGATAACATGTTTGCATTGTGGTGCTGTGAAAAGAAAACCATTAAAACTCAAATGTAAAGCTCACGGAAAACGGCTAGGAACTCCATAGGAGTAAGCATATAGACGCGTTTATCGGGAGGAATGGAGTGTTTCTGAAGAATTCTTTTAACATCGTTTTTGTCCATGCCTGTAACCTTGCTTAGAACCTTTAAAATATTTTTACGTCGTTCGCTGAAAAGCTTTCTTGTAAAGTTCTCGAAAGCATGTATTTCCTCATCCTTTAAAAATGGTGTTTTAAGGGGATTGATTTCAACTAGAAGGGAATCCACCCTTGGCTTAGGATAGAAAGCCCTTCGAGGTATGAATCCCAGCACTCTAGCGTTAGCTCTTAAGCTAACTATTACAGTTAATCGACCATAATCCCTGTTTCCCGGCTTCGCTACAACCCTTAGTGCAAATTCTCTCTGAAGCAGTAGGAATGCTGTCCTATAGTTCATGTTTTTGATCAATTTAATTATTATCTGTGATGAAATGTGATAGGGTATATTCGAAACTATTTTATCCACATTTCTCCAATCAAAAATCAGGATATCCCCTTTAATCACCTCAACATTAGCATACTTATCTATAACTTTTTTAAGTACTTTAACAAGATTATCGTCAATTTCAAGTGCTAGTACATATGCTCCGCTTTCAGCTAATTTACGGGTTAGCGCCCCCAAACCGGCACCAATTTCAAGGATAGTTTCATTAGACTCCATTTTTAATAACCTGTTAATGGACTCCAATATCCTGTCGTCTACAATGAATGTTTGACTTAGCCGTTTCTTCGGTCTAATGCCGTATTCATTTAGAAGAGCTTTCGTCCAACGTTTAAGCTTCAATACTTTCACGTCTCCCTTCTTTTCACATTCTGTAATGATGATATACTTGGTAGCATATTTAAAGAGTCAAAAGGATCATATGATTCAACGCTTCCCGAAAGAACATATTTAACTTCTCCAGGGTTCAGTAAAGGTCTTTTAAAATTCTCTTGAAAGTCAAGGGCTATTCGAGGACAGGCCGTTATTACAAATGCATCTATCCAGGGTACATTTTCTAGAGTCTCTAGGTCAACCTCATCACAAACTAATATAGATGTGTTATAACCATGATTCCCAAGAATCCTACTGATATGTTCAGCCATTGTTAAACGTCTTTGCCCCGGCTTCGTGGAAACTATGACGCCGAAGGATTTTGCATCAAGAGCTTTCAGCAAATAGTATAACCTGATTTTAAGAATTCTTGAACCTGCATCCGTAACATCCCTCGCCAAATTGCGGTAGGGGTCAACTTGAATAACTGGTTTTTCGGAAGCAAAGAAAACCCCGATTGGATGAAATAGACCACCAGATATAACGAGGAAAGCGTCTACCTTATCCTTTAATGTCCTTACATGATGAAGATTACAGCCTAACAGCTGTCCACGAGCAAGGAAGGGGGCTCCCCGAACATATATTTTAAAACCATTTTCCTCAAGGGTATGGACGCATTCGCTAAGAAAAGTAATATGTTGAACTGTTGTAAAAACACCTACTTTAAACATCTTTCTCTCCTTCAGTATAGATATTGCTTCTTCAACCACTTTTCTAGGATTTTTCTTAAAAAATGCCGGTGAAAAAACTATATTTAGGTTGGGAGTTCGCCAAACATGAATCCTCGAATGATGGCCTACGTGTAGAAGCGTATCACATTTGGTACTGGCCGCCTCCTTCAACGCAAGATCACAGGGTCCCCATGAATGGCTGAGCGATAAATAGGATTGAATTCCTATTTTCCGTAGATTTTCAGCTACATAGCTGTAGTATTTTTTAAGTCCATTGGGGAGCTGTATAAGCACCCTATTTGCACCTATTTTCCTAAGTGTCTGCACCACCTGTGCCATACGAAAATCATAGTCCATGGTTCATTGAACCATAGTATACATGTAAACTAAAATAAGTTTGTTTTCTGTTTACAATTTAATTAATTGATTTTTTCACGATGAAAACTACTTTGTTTATTTACTTAGGTGGATAGAAAAAATTTTAAGCAAGCACTTTGCAGAAAAAGATACTTGAGGGGACTATTGTGGTTGAGTTTTGTCCAAAGTGTGAGGTACTTCTAATACCTGTAAGAGAGAAAGGTAGGACTGTACTTGTCTGCCGTAACTGTGGATTTCGTAGAGAAGTAAAGTCTGGTGAGGGGTATAAGTCTACGCATAAAGTTAGCGAGGAAAAGAAAACCAAGATTACTGTAATGGAGGAAACAAAGGAAATATCTCGAGAAGAAAGGGAAAGAGAAAAGGAGCTTCTTAGAGAATACTACGAAGTATTTTTAGAAACTATGGAGAGTGAAGGACGAGAAGAGGGACTTGACTGAGCTTTCATAAATAATTTTATTTTGGCATTAGAGTTAATTCTGGGCTGAAAGTAGATGAGACTCGCAGTAATTGACTACGAACTATGCAAACCCAAGTATTGTCAACGTCAATGTATTCGTTTTTGTCCAGTTGTAAGAACCGGGAGCGAGGCTATTAAATTCGACGAAGAATTGGGAAGACCCATAATATCCGAGATCGCCTGTATTGGATGTGGAATATGCATAAAGAAATGCCCATTTAAAGCAATAACTATAGTGAATCTTCCGGAAGAATTGGAAAAAACAGCAATCCATCGGTATGGACCCAACTCATTTAAATTGTATGGCCTACCTCCCCCTAAACCGAATAAAATACTGGGTTTGATAGGAGAGAACGGGGTTGGCAAATCCACAGTTCTCAAAATACTTTCGGGTAAAATTAAGCCTAACCTAGGTAGATATAATGATCCCCCTGAATGGGATGAAATAATAAGGTTTTTCAGAGGCTCGGAGCTCCAAAACTATTTTGCAAAGCTATCAGAAAACCAGCTTCAGGCCGTATACAAGCCCCAAGAAATAGGATTACTACCAAAATATCTGAGGGGTGATGCAAAGACACTGCTAGAATACGCTGATGAACGGGGATTATGGCGTGAAATCGTAGAGGCCCTGAACCTTAAAAACATTTTAAATAAACATATAGGCTACTTAAGTGGAGGCGAACTTCAGAAACTAGCCATAGCTTTAGCTTACGTCAGGGACGCTGACATATACATGTTCGATGAACCGGCCAGCTTTCTCGACGTCCGCGAACGCTTAAGGATAGCTGCCCTCCTACGCAGACTCTCAGAAAAAGAAGGGAAAATGGTTGTACTGGTGGAGCATGATTTAGCGGTCTTGGATTACGTATCAGATTACATTTGCATATTGTATGGAGAACCATCAGTCTATGGTATAGTTTCAATGCCTAGAGGAACCCGTGTAGGCATCAACACCTATCTAAAAGGTTACCTCAAGGAAGAAAACATACGTTTAAGACCGGACCCCATAATTTTCCATACACGTCCAGCTCCCCAAGAATGGCGTCCCGAAACCGTTCTCGTATCATGGTCCCCCTTAGAAATATCTTTAAATGGATTTAAATTAAAAGTGGAGGGTGGTAAAGCCCATCGAGGAGAAGTAATAGGAATACTAGGTCCAAACGCCATAGGAAAAACCACCTTCATTAAGACACTAGCAGGCATAATTTCCCCCGCTTCCGGCTATATTGAAACACGCGGGAAATTAAAGATCAGCTATAAACCACAATTCATTTCAAATATCAGCTACACTGGCACCCTTAGGGAATACTTGAAGGAAGAGGTGGGAGTCGATGTAGAAAACTCGTATATTAAAAGCGAGTTCATTAACCCTCTAGGACTTAAAAAACTACTTGATAGAGAGATCTCTACATTCTCTGGTGGCGAACTTCAACGTGCAGCAATAGTTTCATGTTTATTGCAGGAAGCTGACATATACCTCCTTGACGAGCCCATGGCATTTCTTGACGTCGAACAACGCTTCGCTGTAGCAAAATTGGTTAAACGAATAACCGAGGAGAAAAGCGTCGTAACATTCGTGGTGGAACACGACGTCGTTGCACAGGACTTCATGGCCACCAGCCTCATGATATTTAAAGGAAAACAGGGAGAGAGCGGCTATGCCTCTGCACCTAAAAGTTTAAGGAAAGGAATGAACGAGTTTTTGAAGGATCTTGAAATAACCTTCAGAAGAGACTTAGAGACTAGAAGACCAAGGATAAATAAACCGGGTTCATGGTTGGATCGCTATCAAAAGGAAGTCCTTCATGAATACTATTATATACCGGAGAAGGGTGAGGAAGACTAGAAGTATTTTCTTTGATAAATATTAGCGACTTCTCAGTCGTTTGTATATTTCTTTGAAATCTAAGCCCGGTATTCTTTTTCCTATGCTTTCGACAACCGCCACCGCGAAGTACTTCGCAGGAATTGCCCCCTCAAATTCTATTACATCATTTATTATTACCTTTGGAACCGCGTAAACATTATATTTTTCTGCAAATTCCCTAAACTCGAGAGCCTCCATCATGTCGCCAGAAACGTTTTCATTCGCCATTGCAAACTTATGGGCTGTTCTAACAGCTATTGGGCAATAAGGACAAGATGGCGTGACAAATACCTTTATTTTTACTGGTTCATCTACATGCCTTAAGATCTCAAGAGTCTCCTTGTCAAGGTCGACAGAGCCTCTTGATACATCGATTATATCTTCGATTAAAACTGCAAATTCATAGCCTGCCGGAATACCGAAAAACCTAATACCATAGTTTTTTCCTTCTCCGTGAACAAGGAGCGCTGGAAACAGGTCAACCGAATACTTTAATGCCTCTTCCGATTTAGAAGAATATTTTTCGATTATTATTTTCCCAGAAGGGGCTAGACTTGAAAGTATGTTTAATAGTTCTTCTTCCTCCTTACAGTACATACATTCTTCTTCCTTTTCAGGCTTAAAGAAACGGAGATAAACCCTTCCAGTCATTTGCTTTAGAAGACGTGTAACTTCCCTTCTTGTTTCCTCATCCATCTTGAAACCCAAATTTTATCCCAGCGACATTCCCTGTTCAAGTTAATTAACTTTATGTATTCTAGAAAATAGAATTAAAGTATTAAAAAGAAAAAATATTAATATATTATTGTATGACTACTCTTCAGCCATCTTAAATCTATCTTCAAGTTTTTTAAGTACGTGAGGTAAGGTTGTGTACTCCATTTCCTCCATTCCGAGCCTATGTGGCATGAAGGGTCCATGTCTTCTCATGTATTCCGCTATCATTTGCGCCGTCTGTCTTGAAAGATCGTATGCTGGATCATCGAACAAGTCGTTAGGTCCTTCAAGTATACCATCATGTAGCTGGAAACCTAATGCTATGACCCGAGGTGGACCGTCAAATCGAGTACATTTTGCGTATTTCATTGGAACTGGCATTAAGGGACCGTTATGCGACCCCCTCATCCAGCCTGCCACTAGATGTGGGAAGGCAAAGGCTTCCAGAATTTCACCTACAGCCGGTAGACCATGCTGTGCCCTTATAATTAGAACAGGATCATCCTTTCCGACGTATTTCCCTGCTATTAGGTTAAGCCGTGTGACACTAGCTGCTGCCGCGATCAAGTCGTCTTTCTTTCTCCATATTCTCCTTATAACATATCTTCCCGGTGTTCCGATCAACGCGAGTAGGTCATAGATTTCCTCGGGGGCGTTTAAGACCACGACTTTATGTTCTATTACGTCCATGACCTCGAATTTAAAGCCATCATGCATGCTGGGATCTATTACAAGGCCAGCGGTATTAAACGGGTCTGCAAATATCTTGTAGAGAGGATAGTTCCACGCTCCAGGCTCAGTTTTATCGGCAGCGAAAACTATGAATGGCTCCGAAGGCCTTTCCTCGATTTCCATTTCTGCTACTCCAGGTCCCATGCCCCTTACGTTGCCGCTGAAGGCTTCAGAGAGAAGATCTTGGCCTGCACCATAAAGCTTCAAAACTTTGCTAACTTTATTGGTTACCTCCACGAACGTGTCCCAAGCTAATTTATGTATTTCGGGGTTACTTTCTCCGTACTTATGGGTCATTAAAAGCTGTAGGTCGTCTCCTACATGGAATACAAAAAAGTCTAAGAGAAGACCAGTTTCCTTTGCCTCACTAAGCTTCTGTTTAGCAAGCTCTATTTGCTTGGGGTGTACGGTGCTATGTCCAACCCAGCCACCAATATCTGCCTTTATCAAACTTATAGTTACCTTCATTTTATTACCGTAGTGTGGTGTCTCTTCGCCCGATAAAAGCTTTTCTTATAATTTATCTTCCAGAAGGAAGTACAAATTAATACTTACTTGTCTAATGCCCGCTTCATCGGGTCCTGTAAATGCCCATCGAAAGGGATTTAAGAATATGTTTTTATAAATACTTCATAAAGGTAGTATCAATATGATAGAAGAACAATTGCTATATGCGCTTGAAGTTCTGGGTTTTAATCAGAGAGAAAGCAAAATAATTGCTTTCCTTTTAAAAAGGGGAGAAGCCAGTGTAAAAATATTGGAGAAAGAGACCAATATCAATAGACCGCATCTCTACGAAATACTCGAAAAGCTTTTTGAACGGGGAATAATATACAAGAAAGATACTAGACCTAAAGTATACGGTATAGTGAAGGATATCAAGATATTTAAAGACACCTTAGATCGACGTTTAGAATTAATGAACAAAGCTTTAAACAAAATTATACTTCACCTAGATACAGTAAGCGGGAAGTTGCCGAAGGGGACTATGATTGTGAGGAGCCCGTCTTTCATAAAAAGGGAATATATCTCGTTGCTGCAGACAGCAAAATATTCCATAAAAACGTATATCAACGACCTTGCAATTCTAGAGCCGGAAACACGGGACCTGTTGCTGGAGGCTGCTAGTCGTATTTCATTAAAGCTTGCAATATCTGATAAAGATTTTATAAGTAAATTTGCTAATGTTCCCTCCTTTATACGGTATGTTGAAGTGAAGTTTCCATTAATAATAGGGCTCTTTGACTCAGAGACGCTTATAGTAGCTTATACACTGAATAATAAAGTAGAATATGGTGTAATCTCGGACGAGAAGAATCTTATTGAAGAATATGAGGCTTTATTTAGACACATATGGGTCGATGATTACCTTAGAACATTTTATAAACTCAAAATTACAACACCTAAAGAATACTAGGCCACCTGGGAAATATTTCAAAACAGTGAAAGTAAGGTATAAAGCTGATTAATGAGTGGAGTAAGAAAAGGTATAATATGTTATATTTCCCTCTTTATCTATTAAAGCTAAAACAATCTTCTTCCTTAGTCTAATTGCTTCTTTAGCCAACTTTTTTAGATCCTCGAACGTTAACGGCTCCCCTTCAAGAACAGCTTGAAAAATATATTCTTCTGGAGAGGCTTTGCCTTTTTTTATCGAGACAAAAAAACTTATTTTCTCCTCTAAAAATCTCTTTACATTATAACCCCTCTTCTGGAGATCATTAAATAATATGAACCGCACCCATACCTTTTCATCTAATAGTGAAAGTTCATTTAACCCCTCTTCGAAACTTAACATTCTTTTCTCCTTAAAAAGTACAGCTCTGTTGTAATACATTAGGTAAAGGGCTTCATATGGTTTCAATGTGTAAGTATTCCCTACCCTGAAACCAATGTTTTTATTTTGTATCTTCGCGATCTCCTTGGCATCGTTCTCCTCTAAAGGTACTTTAATAACGTTATCGGCGAGATATATTTTTAGCATTTTAGATCCCTATTTTTCGCTTTAGCCTGACAGAGGAGGCCTTTTAAGCGGGTAAATATAGTCGTGGGGAGCTTTTTTAAACATTTCTAAGTATGGTTTCAATACATCAGGTATAGCTATCACACCGTCCTCCAATTGATAATTTTCCATTATAGCAGTAATTGTTCGCGTGGTGGCTATGGCCGTGGAATTCAATGTGTGTACAAAGCCTTTAGTTGGATATCCTCTTTTTTCAGCATATCTTATATTAAGTCTGTAAGATTGATAATCCGTACAATTGCTACATGACACCATTTCTCGATACCGTCCTTGGCCAGGCATCCAGGCTTCAAGATCGTACTTCTTTGCTGCAACTATCCCTAGATCTCCTGTGCATACGTTAACGATCCGGAAGGGGATGCCTAAGTTCCTCCATAGCTCAATGGCGTTATTAATTAATTCTTCATGCATCTGCCAGGAGTCCTCAGGCAACGAGAAGATGAATTGCTCGACTTTATTGAATTGATGAACTCTAAAAATCCCCTTAGTGTCTTTTCCGTGTGCACCAGCCTCTTTCCTAAAACAGGGGCTAATCCCTGCAATCCTTAGAGGCAACTCCTTTTCTTCCAACACTTCGTTCATGAACATTGAAGCCAGTGGATGTTCAGCTGTGGCTATTAAATACAGGTTCGCGTTCTCTATCTTATATATGGAATCTTTGAAATCCTCTAAACTTGTGACCCCTCGATATGCATCTCCAGTTAACATGAAGGGGGGTAGAACTAGGGTGTACCCTCTTTTCGTCAGGAAATCCATCGCGTAAAGTGTAAGCGCTATATCCAGCCATACGAGGTCCTCATATAGATAGAAGAAGCGTGATCCCGCAACCCTTGCAGCCCTTTCCGTATCCACTAATCCTAATTTATATCCTAGCTCATAATGGCTTAACGGTTTTTCGTCTACCAGCTCGAAATCCACCTTAAAGCCCTTTGTCTGTTTTTTAAAAAGCTCTAAAAACCCCTTCCATACCTTAGGTTTACCATAAAAGAAGACGGGTATATTATCTTCGTCTGAAGCTCCCTTGGGCACACTTTCATGCACTATATTTGGAATAGATAAGAGAAGACTATTTCGTTGCTCCAGAGCTTTTTTAACCTCATTTTCCAGATTTTTTATCTCCTGCGAAATAAGCTTAGCCTGTTCTATAAGCCGCGCCCTTTCCTCCGGGTTCTTAGTTAACCCTATAGTTCTCGTTATCTTGTTTTTTTCATGTCTTAGTTCATCTAATTTCTTAGATAACATTCTCCATTTTTTATCGTATTCTAGGGCTTTATCGACAACTTCAGGGTCTTCTCCTCGAACCCTCTGAGACCAACGTAACACTTCAGGTTCATTGCGTAGGTAGTACAACATGCTCCACATACAACACGCCCTAGGTTTCCAGATTAAATATAATATTAAAATCTTTATTGTTTATGGAAGAGTTTCCACTAGCAAAAAGTTTTAAGTACCTCGTTTTGTAGTGAATGCTGGTGTAACTAAATGGCATTGGAGTTTCCAATAATAGTAATAAATTTCAAAACATACTCCCAGTCTTCGGGCAGAAAGGGGCTTGAACTTGCAAAGGTAGCTGAAAAAGTTTGGAAAGAAACAGGCATCACTATTGCTGTTGCACCACAACTAACGGACCTCACCTACATAGCCCAACAGGTTGAAATCCCTGTATTTTCCCAGCACGCAGACAATGTGACCCCTGGAGCTCATACCGGCCACGTAACATTGGAAGCCATCAAAGATGCTGGCGCTATAGGAACCCTTTTAAACCACTCTGAAAAGCGTGTACGTCTAGACATCATTGATGAAGTTATAAAACATGCCAAAACACTTGGTTTAACAACTCTTGTATGCGCTAATACTGCAGAGGTAAGCGCTGCTGTCGCGGCGTTAAAACCTGATATGATAGCCATAGAACCTCCCGAACTAATAGGCACCGGTATACCTGTTTCTAGAGCTAAGCCTGAAATAGTGGTCAAAACCGTAGAGCTCGTAAAAAAGGTTAATCCAGATGTAAAGGTATTGACGGGGGCCGGTATAAGCACCGGGGAAGATGTTTCCGCCGCAATAAAGCTTGGCACAGTAGGTGTATTGGTAGCTTCCGGCGTAGTAAAAGCGCGTGACTGGTACAAAGCTATAATGGATCTAGCTAAACCCCTATTAGAAGAGAAATAAGAATCCTAGGCCACGGGCCCGCCGGGACTCGAACCCGGGACCTGCGGCTCCGCAGGCCGCCGCTCTATCCTAGCTGAGCTACGGGCCCCTGCTCTTAAGTAAGAGAAAGATATTTAAGCCTTATTTTTCTTCGAGCTTTCAGCGGAAATGGCATAATAGTATCCTTTGTAATTAAATACAAGGGAGGCCTTACGTGATGAAGGTTAAACGTGAACAATGGGAGACAAATTTTAGCGAATGGTTTCGCAATGTTATTTCTAGATCCGAATACTATGATTATCGCTATCCCGTTAAAGGAACCGGTGTATGGAGACCCTTAGGAATGAGACTAAGAAGAAATATTTTAAATATAATGAGAAGATTACTTGAAGATACAGGGCACGACGAAGTACTCTTTCCGACACTAATCCCGGAAACCTTGATTCGAAGAGAATCAGAGCACATAAAGAAATTCGAGGAGGAAATATTCTGGGTTACACGCGGCGGAAAAGAATCCCTAACCTCTAGACTAGCTCTCAGACCAACCTCTGAAACCGCTATAATGGAAATGTTTAGGCTTTGGATCCATGCTCACACAGATCTTCCAGTGAAAATATATCAAGTTGTAAGCGTCTTTCGGTGCGAAACAAAGGCAACCGCCCCCCTTATACGTGTTAGAGAAATTTCGACATTTAAGGAGGCTCACACCGCACATAAAACACGAGAAGAAGCTGAACAACAGGTGAAAGATGCTATTAAAATATATAAGAAGTTCTTTGATGACCTTTGCATACCCTATTTAATTTCGCTACGGCCAGAATGGGATAAATTTGCGGGCGCAGTATACACCATAGCCTTTGATACGATTTTACCTGATGGAAAAACCCTGCAAATAGGTACTGTACATTATCTCGGGACAAACTTCTCCCAAGTATTTGAGGTTACATATCTAACTCCAGAAGGGAAACACGAGTACGTGCATACAACTAGCTACGGTATCTCAGAACGGGTGGTAGCTGCTATAATATCTGTTCATGGAGACGACCACGGCATAGTTCTCCCGCCAAACGTGGCTCCCATACAAGTAGTTATTATACCGATAATATATGGAGACGGAGAAGAAATACTAAAAGCCTGTAGAGATATTTACGAAAAAATGAAGAAAAAAGGATATAGCGTCGTTCTTGACGATAGAAGCGACATAACCCCTGGGGAAAAATACTACTACTGGGAGCTTAGGGGAGTTCCCCTAAGAATAGAAGTCGGTCCGAGAGACCTCAAAGAAGACACCGTCACGATAGTTAAAAGAGACACCTTGGAGAGGACGACGATTCCCAAGAACGAAATTACAGTGTTTATTGAAACAGAATTCGAGAACATTAAAAGACGCCTTAAAGAGAGGGCATGGAAGTGGTTCAATTCCAGGGTCACGAGGTCAAGGAATATTTCAGATGCTACTAGACTTTTAGACGAGAAGAAAGGAATAGTAGAGGTCCCGTGGTGTGGAGGTAAGAAATGCGGTCTTCAAATAGAGGAGAGAACCAACAGCAACATTCTAGGTTACGATATAGATCCAAACCTTTCTGATGCTACCGGCGAAAAATGCGTAAATTGCGGTGGAGAGGCAAAGTACTGGACTAGAGTTAGCAAAAGATACTAACTTTTCTCGGATAGTGGCAGTTTTATTACTTCAACAGCATGTTTCTCTATAGGAATACCTGTAAATGAATTAATGTAATGTTCTGGACAGCGTCGACAAGATATTTCGAAGGCAATGTTTGTTAAAAACATTTTTCTCACACTCTTTAAGTCACGTGTCTGAGCTAGAATCCATGAAAGCTTGACAAAAGCCGTCTCAGGTAACATATCTTCAGCAGGGATAACTCCTGCCTTGATTAATTCAACACCTCTTCTATAAACGTTGAGATTTACACGTCCCCAAATGCATTGAGATGTTATTACCACTGGTATCTCCTCCTCGACAGCTCTCTCTATCGATGGAATAAGTTCTTGCCTCACATGACCTAGGCCTGACGCTTCTATGACAATTCCATGGTAATCTTTATCTACTAGAAAATCTATTATCGTGGGATCCATGCCAGGATAAAATTTAATTAAAGCAACCTTCTCGTCAAATCCATTTACAAGCTTAAGATCCTCTAGCCGTCTTCTTCTCCTATATTTACTGGTGAATAAAAATATTTTGTTTTCCTTGAAAGCTGCTAGGGGGATGGTGTTAATACTTTGAAATGCATCCCTCCTACTGGTATGCATTTTTCTCACTTTCGTGCCTCTATGTATCAATACATAGTCATCGCTGATGCTACCATGCATAGCAACTACGGTTTCCCCGAAAGGCGCGTAGGCTGCTGTAGCAACTGCAGCAAGTAGGTTAAGTGCAGTATCAGAGGAAGGTCTATCCGAAGACCTCTGTGCACCTACTAGCACAACTGGTCCCGGAAGATTTTGCAAGGCGAAACTTAACGCCGCAGAGGTATAGCCCATCGTGTCGGTTCCATGGGCAATAACCACTCCCTTTGCCCCCTCACCTAGTTTTTTAGCAACCTTTTCAGCTATAAGAGTCCAAAGTTTAGGCGACATATCTTCACTAAATATCTTCAGTAATTCCTCCACTTCAAGAAACGCTATGTCGAATACCTCAGGTAGAAAGGTATACAGGTCCTCCAGTTTAAATGATGGATAGACTGCGCCTGTTTTATAGTCAACCCGCGATGAAATAGTTCCCCCTGTACCTATTATTGAAACCAAGGGCAACTCCTTGCTTGGACTTATCTTCATTCTCTTAAATTCCCTACTTCTTTCAGCTGAACCTAATTTAGTGATCCTCATTATACTTTTAATGTCAAGACCCACGTTGTAGCCGTTGTCAAGCTTAACAATTAGTATTGAAGGGTCCCCGTAAACCGGTTTAGGAAGTATTATTCCTCTAAGCTTAAGACCCTTCCACTCTATTAAAACTTCGTCATAAATTTTAATATCCTTTGAAGCCAAAAGTTCAAGGATTTCTTTGCTGTAGCCTTCCAGATGCTCATTCATAAACTAATACCCTCTAAACAGTATTTTATCTTTAGTTTATTGAAAAACATTTTTCAAAACAATAGAAAATGGAAATTTACTTTAAAACAAGAAAACTCTGATCTAAATTTCATCTTCTTCTCCTAGTCTGAATAGTGGCCTGAATTATTATCCTCCTTTTATAGTTCCTTTTATTTCGTCTACGAGGAGAGAGATTCTTTTTAGGTTTAGGGGGGATCCTAGGTGTAGCCTCTCGAACCTTACCTGCCTTAGTTAAAGACCCGTGTGAAGGCATTCACAGCACCTGGTGTGTAATGTTACGTAGGGGATTATAAATTTTTCTTATAAACATTCTAAGAATCTTTAGGAGGCTCTTTGAGTTCACCAACCGGTACACCGTTAATGGTTCTAGGTACTAGCCAATCTAAAAATTCTTCAACCATCATTTCATTAGCGCATTCTATTTCAAATCTAATGGGGCCTAGGGGACTCTCCTTTTCCGGAACACTACAGAAGCTAACCATACCCATGAAGGCCGCCTGTTTATTCAGGTAAAATACTATTCTATTACCCTTTACACCCCGTTTTATATGCCCCCTCGATGCATCTAGTATTCTTTGTTTACGTAGTAAACTATGTAGCTTATTTAAAGCTTTGGGTGATTTAGCTTCGGCCACTATTAAAAGAGAATTTCCTTGCTTTTTAACTATAGTCCGTTCGTAATCGAATAAGTTTTGGATAGCCTGCTTAATTCTATCAAGCGATTCTGTAGGTCTTACTTCAACCTCAACCCGTATCCTCAAAATATTCTCCCTCTATAAGCTCAAATAATTCATTTGCCTCTCTTTTTAAATCTTCAATGCTTTTCCTCTCATTTATGATCATGTAATCGGCTAAGGCTATAACTTCACCTATCCCGAAGCCCAACTCCTCCTTATCTCTTTCACAAAATTCTTCCCACGTATGGGGGTCATCTACTCTACCACGTTCAACGAGTCGTTTAAAACGTGTCTTAGGGGAAGCGTGAACCGCTAGTATAATGGTTTTCGCGGAAGGAGCCTTAGAAGCAAAATTTTTGAAATACTCGTACTCCCTTGGACTTCGAACCCCGTCAATCAGCAATTTAAGTACATTATCAGAGATCATAGAAAACATCTTTTCTATCTTTTTTACAGTCAACCTAGCCACAATATCATTCCCAAACGTTTTTCTCAGTTCACGTGCTAGTCGAAGCATGTTTTCTCTTGTTAGATCCAGTCCCCGTCTAGAAAGCTCTTCCCGTATGACGTCTCCCATAGTAACCCTGACGTATCCTCTTTCCTGCGCAACCTCTCCTATTATGGATTTTCCTGCTCCTGGGAGACCGACAAGCACAACTAAGAGACAACGTTTTATACATTTAGTCTCCTCTTTTTTACTCAACCTTCTTCGCCTCCTCTAAGATTATTGGATACTCTGCATGGACTTTAAAGCCCTTGGAATCGAGGTGGGTTAAAGAGGCTTTATAACCCTTTTCACGAAAGATTTTTACGTATTTTGTTGGTGATTTTTCATTCATCTTAAACATTTTTGCAAATTCACCTACATTATAGTAGAAGGGGACTTCATCAAGCTCGTTATAGAGTGTTTTTAGAAGTTTATCTAGGCGAGAATCTCCATACCTTTGTTTCTCGTTTTCCATAAGCATGAACTCAATTAATTTTTTATCCAGATAGCGTCCACCCCAAAGTGGTCCAATATATCGTATTTTATGTCCGCATAAGTCACAGTAGGAGACCATGCCATGCTTCGCCGTCAAGTAGTTGACCTGCATACGGAAACCACATTTGGTACAGTAACCTACATAGGCTAACTTTTCTAAGGATTTATTTGCGACTTGTATTTTCTTAATAACCCTAGCAAAAATTCTCACATAATAGTCTACGTAAAAAGCTAGGAGCGGTTCTATTCCATAGTCGAACTTCAGCGCCTCTCTACATAGATGTCCCAACAATATACGTAGTGCAGTTTCAGGAGAAAAGGGAACCCTAAACGAGAATGCAGAATATCGGCGTAGGCAAGTTAGGGGGTAAACGCCGTAGGGTACGGCAACATCCGTGAATGTAAGACAAACTATCCCGTTATTTCGAACCAATCGTAAAGCTGTATCTAGGAAGGGTGTGGAACTTCCAAAAGGATCTATATCTACCACATCTACATGGCCTTCCCTACTTAAAACCCCGTACATGAAAATGTTTGCATCCTCATTTCCAATAAATACTTTCTCATGAACCTTATTGAGCTGGCTATTAACTTTGATTAATTTAAAGGCTAGGGGATTTTTATCGTTAAGGAAAACCTTTTCTACAAATGGTACTTCAAGTATATAGCGAAGCCCCCTCACGCCCGTGGCACTTAAAGGTTCAATTATTTTTATCCCACGACCGTTTTTAGGAGGAAGAATATGTTTGAAGTATGTATAGAGGAAAAGTATACTTATATCGCGGGAAAACTTCGCTTTTGGATTATAGAAGACAGGAGCCCACGCAGGTTCCACTACACCGTTCCGCGAAAAAGCCTCTAATCTCGGCACCATAATTCTAGCATGTCCCTCGTTTATAATTTCAAGTGGAAAATTTATCTCACCGTAAGTGTACATTGAATTATTATGCATTAACGGAAACCCTGATGTTATTCTTCGAGAAGCTCCTTAAGCTCTTTAGCATCCTCAGGAGACAACATCAATAGTTCATCTGAGTTAATCTCCGACTTTTTTATTTCATAAGAAGAAGCTTTATTCGAGACTAAAACCAGTTGGGCATCCGCCATTTTAGAAAAGTCTATAGAATATTCCAATTCCTTAAGTTGCTCCCTTTTTCGCCTTAAATTTAGCAATAACTTTACAATTAAAGGCCGTTTATCTTTGTTCACTATTATTTCAAATGGCGCTTGTCTTAACAATTTTATTTTATCGCCAATCTCCTTTGAAAAAACTTCATGCAATTGTGTAGGCATTTTCCTAAGGTGGGATCTAGCTATTCTATATTGTACATCGCTCTCTTTTCTATAATGCGTCTCCTCGAAAATATTAATGGGTTTAACTATAGATCCCCCAAGCAATTCTTCCAGTCGAACGGCCACTTCGGGGGTTGAACCCAGGTTTCCTCGTTCATACTCGTATATCGCTTTGCGAGAAACCCCTACAGCTTCAGCGACTTCCCCTAAAGAAAGATTTAATCGCTCTCTTAGTTTTCTCAATTTTTTACCGTTTATTTTGACATGGAATCCACCCTTATCGGCATAAATGTAGATCCCTCTCTCCTCTAGGAGGATCCGTAGCGTTGACGGTTCCACACCGAATACCTTATACTTCTTGTATAATATTCCCTCTAGAAGAGGCTTGCCATCCGAGTCCTTTAAAGCTACAACCAAAGGTGTGCTTCCAAAGGTAAAGGACGTTATTTTAAGTTCTGAGGCAAGCTGAGAAGTAAAACGCTCAAGTCTTTCAACACACTTTATTAACAGAAATTTATCTCCTCTTTTAGCTGTAATGTTAAAGCAGTAGCGCTTACGTGGTACAGGTTCCTTATATACGGATACGTGGAACCCTTTTTCGATTAGAAGACTAGTAACTACCTTACTGAGTCGGACTGTGTTTCTTCCATTACTGCTCCTGCTTCCTGTAGCCGGCACGCCTGGCATAAATCACTTAGAAAAGATATGTTCTTTCTAATTAGTGTTACTATCTTCATTTTACTTTTTAAGTTTTAAGGCAACCACGAAAGCATGAGCCTCATCGTAAGGTTCTAGGTGAACCACATTTTCGATCTTGTAGCCACGTTCCTCTAGATGACCTATTTCCTGTTTATACGTTTCTGAGGGTTCCCTAGTTACGTCAATGCTCATGGCTTTTATTGCCTGCATGACCCAGCCCTCTTTACGGAGAAACATGTCTGCATTATCGGCAACTATTTTGCTTTGGAAAGGTTGTGCTATATCCGCATAAATTAAATCGACTCCTTCTATTAGCCACGAGTATTTAGCTGGAAACCTTGCATCAGCTAAGACCGGCACCATGTTTTTTCTGTAACGGCTCGCCCTCTCAACAAGCTCTCGCATAACCCGTGGAGAAAACTCTATACAATATACAATACCTTCATTACCGACGATGTCGGAAACATGGCTAGCCGTGGTTCCCGATGCAGCTCCAAGATACAGTACTTTCATTCCCTTCTTTAGGGGCATTACCTCCAGTCCCTTTAGGATAGCTGCAGCTAACTTACTTCTGTATGGATTCCATATCCTGTATTCAACCTCTTTATACTTGACTAAAAGCTCTCCATAAACCCTTTTTCCAGGTGTCAGGTTGATTGTGGCAAGTCGCTTACTTCCATCCTCAAAGAAGACCCAATATACTCCTTCAAATTTCTCATGCGCCTTTACAGCTGTAATCTCAACCATTTATCTTCACCTCCTCCTTTTCTTACGCTTTTTCTCCCTAAACCTTTTTCGTACGGGCGGCTTTTCCTCTCTTTTCGGCGGTTTAGCATACAATGTTTTAATTTCATTTATCCTTTTTTCAAGTTCCTCCTTTAATAAATCTGCTTTGTATTCTCCTGTAAATGCGTCAATACGTGCGGCGATAGCAAGTTTGGCTGCTAGAGCCCTGGCAATCTTTCCTCGTTGCCAGCGCTTAGCGCGGAAAATGGCTGGATATGTGAAAATTACCCCGTGTTTCGGGGGCTTGCTTCCAGATCTTAGAGCACGGAAGAGAGCTTTTTCTGCTCCTAGGACTTGTATAGTGCTTGCTGGTAGTGTTGCAAGCTTTCTTATTCCGCCAGCTAACGCTATTAATCTCGCACCTAAAAGTGGACCGACAAGCCCCCTAATGTTCGGAGCCACGTCCTTCATGGCTTCATCGATGTATTCCTCTAAAAATTTACGAAGGTCATATAGCTGCAACACTATCCCGGTAAGTTGCTTGATTATTCCTATGTCAAAAGCAGTTATATCAGCACCCATGCTTGTTTTTGCTAATTCCGCTATCTTTTTAGCCTTCTTTTCGTCAAGTCCAAGCTTCTTAATTAACTCCTCTTCAGTAATCTGTTCTCTGCTACCTAGGTTGTAAATGATGGAGATATACAGGCGATGATCCCTAATTTCACTATTAAGTTCAGGGAAGTGGAGACTATACCATTCTCGAATTCGGGAAGCATAAAGGTTTATTGTTTTATCGGTTTCGTCGAGGGCTGAGATAGCTTGCGCAATAAAGAGATCCCGTTTTTCAGCCGTTTCCTTTATCTTCAACCTGACTTCTTCATGAGTCACTTTCCAAAGGAGATCCAAGTATTCACTATAAGTTATACCAAACTTTTGAAGGTACTCTTCTAGATGTAAGCGAAAAACATTGGATCCTTTTGATGGCAACTCTACGGTGACGTTGAGTTCTCGATGTTTTGAGGCTATAGTTTTTGCAAGTGCCTCATCTTCTAGAATTATCGTTGCTTGAGGATGCTTCCTGGAGAATCTATCTAAAAGCTTTTCAAGTTCACGGATTACTGTACCTTTCTCTAAGTTGTAAATATTCTCAGCTATTTTAGATGGGTTCTTTTCATAGAATTCTTTTTCAACTATTTTTCCTCCATCATCTAGTATTAGAAAACCTAGGGGGAAGCCAATTAGATAGTACTTTTCACCCATATAATATTCCTCCTCCTGGATAATCATAGATGATATGGCTATAAATTAATGTCGATAATCTATTTAATTCTAATTTCATCACCGTCTTTAGGGACTATTATTTTTCCACCAAAGATTTGTCTAGCCTCGTTATAGAGATCATCTATACGTCCATCATAGCGAGGTGTTATATGACAAAGTACTAATGTCTCTACTTTCATGTTTTCAGCTAGCTCTGCTACCTGAAAGACTGTGGCGTGGCCCGATTCCCTAGCCTTTATGTAATTATCTAACGTAAAAGATGCCTCATGAATTAAAACATCTACTCTTCCCACTAAATTTATTAGATCCAAGCTGGGAAGCGAGTCCCCTGAATATGCTACTTTAATCCCCTCTCTTATTTCATCTAGCACGTCTTCCGGGTAATATAATTTATTTCTATATCCTACTATAAGACCGTTCTGCAGACGTTTCCAGAGTCTTCCCCGGGGGATCCCAAGTTTTTTCGCTTTTTCCACGTTAAACCGTCCCCTAGGTTTATTCTCGTAAATTAGAAAACCAAGTGTAGGAGATGTGTGTCTTGAATGCCAGGAATAAATCCTTACACTTTTATCTCCATATATCTTCAATAATCCCTCAAAGGTTCCTATTTCCAGCAACTCCAACGGGTACTTCAGTTTTACATTTAATGCTTTAAGAAAACCCGTAATAAAGCGTTGAATACCTAGTGGACCTACAATCGTTATAGGTTTTGTTCGCTCAAGAAGATTAAAGGAGAATATTAAACCAGGAAGCCCAAGCACGTGATCTCCATGTAAATGAGAGAGAAGTATTATCATTCTTGAATTTGCACCAAATTTGGGTATAAACCTCTTCTGACATCCTTCACCACAATCCAACATTATTATAAGGTCTCTTATTTTAGCTACAATACATACAGTATTTCGACCTCTACGGGGATAAGTTCCACCCGTGCCCAAGAAACTCAGTTCAATCAAATCGACCAACTCCGAGCAATCTTATTTCAGAGATTATCGGTAGACATCCCTAACCCTACCGTTGACACTCCTCCTACTTAAGTGGGGGATTCATTGAAGCAGTGGCTGTGCCGCCAGCCCGATGGACATGCCTCCGTTACGGAGGGTGCCCATCCCCCGAAAATGCTGTTTGACACTCCTCTATTTAAACCTACCGACACCATTCCCTCCAAAGCAGGGGGCTTTCTGGCGCCATTATGTAACAGTTATCTACATCCAATATAAAAGTTCCATACCCTTTTTCGTAAACAAGATATACCAGCTATCTTAATTTGGTCGTGGATAAAAAATTACAATTTTTCTGAAAAGCCCTCCATGAACCCTCATAAAATGTAGTGTAGCCGGTTTACCTTCACCTTCAACAATATCGGCTATCTTCAACCAATGGGGCATTAGGAAAACTATCTGCTTTACGTTCACTAGCTTATTTGCAAAGCTGAGTAGACCCCTAAGTAAAGTTAAGGAGTTTCTACCATGGGTTGATGCACAGCGTCCGTATGGAGGATCTGTTACAATAATTATATTATGTAGAATATTTTCTCTCAACGGAGGTAAAAGGATATCTCCGCAAATATAATCTACTAGAGCTTCTCCTTGACCTGCGAGCACTCTAGTGTTTGCTCGAGCCCCCTTCACTAGTAATTTAGGATTTATATCCATTCCGACAGCTCTTAAACCAAGTAAAGCTGCCTCGATGGGTATTGTTCCTGTACCACAAAACGGGTCAACTATTATATCATTCCCTGAATATCCTGAAATATTAAGGAGTCCCCTTGCCAGCAAAGAACTCAAAGAACTCGGATGAAAGAAAGGTCTTCTGCCAGGGCTCCTTTGAATAAGCTGTCTTCTAGATCCCGCCGCTATAACTCTTCCAAAAAGAAATTTATTTTCCGTAAGCACGCCGACAAAAGTTATCTCAGGGTTCTTATAGTCAAGCTTAAAACCGGGGATCTTTACGTTAAGGCCATCAAGTATAATTTTTTCGATGCATTTTACATCGAGTTTCTTGCCATACTCTTTTATGTATATGATCTTTAAAGCTATTCTTTTACAACGTTGAAGGTTTTTCGCTTCCATAGAATTAACTGCTCTCTCTATTTCCCTTAGATTCTGTTTCGTTACAAAAATTTCCTCACAACATAAATGTACATACCCACATTTTTCGGCTATACGTGCACAAGTCTGCGAGTCAACATCGATCCTCAAGACTTGGTCTAGATAGCTGATTTTCTTAAGCAGACTTATTTTATCTGCAACAAGCTCAGTTTCTAAAAGAGTCAATACCTCTAGGTAGGGTAAAGTTTCATGTTCCCCTGAAAGGAGCATAAAACATGGCATTTAGAAAAACTATTCCTTGGAGCCTTTTATCCTTTCTCTTAACAGAAAGAAGCCTCCTATCAGAGAGGAGAAAATTATGGTTATGAGCGTCCAGTAAAAGAGATATATCACGTCACCTGTCCCAATTATAATTTTTATTCCTTCAAAAAGTATAGGACGTGAAAGTACGACGAAGACTAATAAGAGATAGTATCTCCAGGGGACATTTCCGAAACCGGATTCGAGAATCCGATCGCCGATAAGTCCGACGACAGCTAATATAGTCATGAATATTAGTATATCAAGTATGGTGATCGGCCCCCCGATCTCCATCAATAACACCTGTGAAAGAGATTTAACGTCTCCAGGTCTCTGGATTTCCGACAATTTGGTAACTATGGATGCAGTAACCACCCAGGCTAAAATCAAGGAAGCCAGTATAGATACAAATGTTACGGGATGATGAAGATATGCGCTTTTAACTTTTTCATCTAGCGAAAACCCTTTAATTATCAGGATTAAACCAAGAACCGCCAGAAGAGCCTGTAGGATTCTAAATACCTCCATGTTAAGAAAACTAAAGAGAACATATAATATTACTAGGAACCCTGGCACCCCTAATGAATATTTCCTGTATTTGTCCTCCTCAAATAATTTCTTAATATAACGGGTTAACATGACAAATGTCTCTTCTACGTTACGTGATTGCTGTACAATAACCCTTTTCACCGAAATAACCGGTATTTTAGACTGGACTATCGGAAGAATCTGTTCATCTGTAGGCCCATCAGATACTAGGACTGCTCCCTCAGCTTCAAATATTTTTAGAACATTCTCGAGCTCGCTGAGGATCTTCATGTCGGCTTCAAGCCCCTCATTAGGTGTACCAGCCAGCACAGCTACCTCCACATTTTCCATGCCGAAAGTCTCCTTTAAAGCATCGTACATTTGGACAGCTGCAAAGAGGGAGTTTGCGTCAGAATCCTCTGGGCGTTTAATAGCAAAGTCGATGGCGGCAGCTAAAACCTGGTCTCTCCCCACAATGGGAGTACTCCGTCGGGTAACTACCTCTATATCCGCATCTCTATCAACACAAAGAACTATGATCCTCTTCGGCGCCCTCAACTTCAATAAACTACCCCCTAGCTAGATACCACATTTAAAAAGAGCATTTGAGCTTAATAAGAGTAACCGATATCTAATTTTTAGAAAAAGCTTTTTCAGATGAGGTTAAGGTCTATAAGTATTTTAAGTTCTTCAAAAGACAATTTTTCTCCTCTTTCATATTTCTTATAGATTTCCCGCGCTTTTTCCATCATTCTTTTTCTCTGCTCGTTTAAAATCATAGTTATTTTCTTTGCCTTAAGAAGAAGGGAATATTTTTCGATTTCTTCATTAATATTCCTTATTTCTGCTTTAAGCCGAATGACCTCCTGATGTTTTTTGTCTGCAAGCTCCTTAATCTTATTCCTTTCAGCGGTCAAGGAGTCTATTTCTTTACTTATTTTCTCAAGCTCGCTGACCAACTCATCTATTTTAGCACGATAACCCTGTATCTCGTCGAAAATCATTTTCATTTTTTCTATTAATTGGGAATATTTATCCGTAAGATCTCTTCTTTCGGAACCTAATTTCTCCAGCTCCTCATCTATTTCCCTCACTCTTGAGGCAACGTAAACCTTCTTCTCCAACAACAGCATTCTTTCCACGAAGAATTTTTCTTCCTCAGGGAGAAGAGGAGATGTCTGGTAACGCCATTCCATCTCCTCTAACCGCTGTCTCAACTCCTCTAAATCACCTACACGCCCTCCTACCGCTTCAATCAAACTCCTTCTTTCCTTGACTAGCTTCCTCCATGTCTCCTTTATCTCAGTTAATCTTTGCCGCAGTCTTTCTTTCTCAGCCTTGAGTTCCCTAAGTTCCTGCGCTTTCGTCCGTTTTTCATTCCTTAACTCTCTGAGATCGTTTCGTATATTTTTGGCCAAGAGTTTTAGTTCCCTAATCTTGAGAGAAAGGCTTTTAACCTCTTTGTTTAACGCGTCTCTTTCGCTTTGAACTGTGATCAGTTTCTCTTCAAGGGTCTTTAGCCGTTCTTTAAGTTCATTTAATTTTTTTGCCTCTGGTTCTATGGATGTCGCTTTGCTAATATCCATCACCGTTTATTCACATCATTGCAATATTATCCTGGCGTCGATCACCTTTACCCCCTTACCTTCCTCGTATGCAAACACCGGGTTTAAGTCTAGTTGATCTATAGGGAGCTCGCTTATTAGGTGCGATACCTTTTCTATTGCTACAGCTAAACCTTCTATATCTGCTTTATAGTATCCTCTATATCCTTTTAAGACTTTACAACTTTTTATCTCCTCTATCATTTCTATGGCCTCGTCCTTGCTTATAGGCGCCACTCTAAATGAAACGTCTTTCAAAACCTCAACGAATATGCCGCCTAGTCCGAACATTACTGTAGGTCCAAACTGTGGGTCGTTTATCCCTCCTATTATCGTTTCAATGCCCTGAGGTGCCATTTCTTGTATTAATATTCCCTTTATACGTGCATTTGGCAATTTCTTCCTAACATTTTCAATGATTTTATCGAAACCAGCTTTAACTTCCTCCTCGTTTTTAACGTTAACCAGAACCCCTCCGACATCCGATTTATGCACGACATCTGGTGATATAATTTTCATTACTATGGGGAACCCTATTTTCCTCGCTTTTTCCACAGCTTCATTAGCCGTCGTTGCTACATCGAAAACCGTTACAGGTATGTTATAGAGCCTGCATATGGTCTTTGCCTCCGGTTCTAAGAGAATTTTTCTACCCTCTTTTCTGGCTTTATCGATGATTCTCAAAGCGTCCAACTTCATAGCAGCTCCCTTCTGCACAGTAATCTACAAGTAACATATTAAGTTTATTGCCATGCAAAGCCATTGCAGTGAAAGTTGTTTCAGGTGGTTGTGTTTTTAGGGTGTAGAATTTGTTTTATGGTGCAAAATAAATAAAGTCCTCTCCACCAGTATATATTTGCTGCAACGAGATGTATACCTTGTCTAGTCCTTGGTTCTTTACCGCTGATATAGGGTAGCATCCAAAAACCTTAATGAAGTTTTCAACCGCGCTTACTATACTTTCATGAAATACAGTAATATCCTTTTTGCCGGAAACCCCGCTTACTAGTTTTTCCGGGTTATTTATGATATCTAATATTTCTTCTATCTCTTTTTCATTTAGAAGATCGATTTTGTTTAATAAAATTAGCATAGGCAAGTTAAACCTATAAAAAACTGAGGCAGCCAATAGTATTGAAGATATAAGACTTTGCGTCGATAAGGCTAGTATTACATCTATCATAAATATTATTGCCGCTCTTTCTCTCCGCAGAGTCTGAACTATTTCTTCACCGGATTGTCGAAAGGCGAAAAGCTCCAATTGACCGGGTGTATCGACCAGCACGTAGCCAGGCTGTAGCTCCTCTATACCTTCTTTTATTTCATGCAAGTATTTTATTGTCATGTCTACAGCTGCTATGATCGCTCCATTAGGTCCCAAATTATATTTTTTCATGATATCCCAGGCTGTTATATAATCCCTTATATCAATATCCGGTGAATAAGGTAGATAGTCTACGGCTGGATCTAGGTTGACTTTAATAGAGTATATTTCATTTGTTTCAAGAAAATCGGAGAAGGATTGAATAAATGTGGTTTTACCCGACCCAGCTGTTCCAATAACAAAAACTGTAAACATTGTTATATTCCCTAATGTATATTACTGTACCTTGAAAAACCTTTCTTCCTCCCTGTTTTTAAGTATTCTTAAGACCGTTAATGCGAATTCTGCATCAACAAGATCTATCTTGTCTTGTAATGTACGTGCCCCCTTGCTTTTTAATTCCTTCAGGACGTCTTCTATACCCATACCCCATCTTTTTTCTATGTCTTTGATGAGTGCCGTAAACGTTTTTTCATCGAATCCCCCGTAGTCCTCGATACAGGGTGGTGGTTCTAATCCTAGAATTTCCCTTAACTTTACTAGGATAACGCAAGTGTAGGGATCGCGTTTTTCTGGACATTCGTCTCTACAGTGGGCCAATGCATAGTCCAATATCTTTTTCACACCTTCACGAGAAAAACATATTTCTACCATTTTAATGCACCATGGTCTCTAGGAGACTTTTAATAATTAAAGGTATAACATTTTGTTTTCCATTATTTAGTTTCTACTCTCAACCCATGTTTATAAAGAAAATCAGTTACCACATTCTTTAACGCCGGTCCAGATACCTCCCTTAAATTGTATCTAACCCTCACAACCGGTTTCTCTATTTTAAGTAGTCTAGAGAGATCCGCCGGGGTGGCTAAAATGACTGAATCACATGGCGTGTGTTTAATGGTCTCCGCAAGCTCCTTCATTTGCTTTTCACCATATCCCATTGCAGGGAGAACAGGTCCTATATGTGTATATTTTTCGTAAACCTCTTTCAGGGATCCCACAGCATACGGTCTTGGATCCACAATTTCCAATGCATTATGCTTGATAGCGGCTATATAGCCAGCCCCATAGCCTAGGTGTCCATGTGTTACCGAGGGGCCATCCTCAACCACCAGAACCTTTTTACCCTCTATTAGTGTAGGTTCATTTACCATAATGTGCGACTCCGCTTCTATGACCACGGCCCCGGGATTGTATTTTCTTATGTTTCGTCGGACTGTTTCAAGTCCTTCAGGCGAAGCTATATTAACTTTATTTATTAATATAATGTCAGCCATACGAAGGTTAACTTCTCCCGGGAAAGATCTGTTCTCATGTCCAGCCCTCAGAGGGTCAACCACAGTTATCATTAAATCTGGTTTTATGAATGGAAAATCGTTGTTTCCTCCATCCCATATTATGACATCTGCCTCTTTCTCTGCTTCCTGTAAAATTTTTTCATAATCAACCCCCGCGTAAACAACAATCCCTCGTTCAATGTGTTGCTCGTATTCTTCCCTCTCTTCTATAGTGCAGTGATATTTATCTAGGTCCTCGAAAGAGGCGAATCTCTGAACCGCCTGTTCCATGAGATTTCCATATGGCATCGGATGTCTTATGATTACATGTCTTATTCCTAGACTTTTAAGTATCTCCGATATCGTTCTTGAAACTGTGCTTTTGCCTGCTCCTGTACGTGTTGCACACACAGCTATTATAGGCTTCGTCGATCTTAACATGGTGTCTTTGGGCCCTAGAAGCATGAATGATGCTCCCTTAGATAGAGCTAAAGATGCTTTATGCATAACTTCCTCGTATAGGAGATCACTGTAAGCCAGTACAACGAGTTTTACATCAAATTTCTCTATAAGGTCTTCTAAATCACGTTCATCAAAAATCGGTATCCCCCTTGGATAATTTTTTCCAGCCAACTCTGGAGGATACCTCCTTCCGCTTATATTGGGTATCTGTGCGGCTGTGAATGCAACTACTTCGTATCTGGGATTATCCCGGAAAAACATGTTAAAATTATGGAAATCCCTGCCGGCTGCTCCCATTATGATAACTCTTATTTTCTCCTGGCACTGTGCCATCCAATTACACCGTTCACTTTTAATGTAACTTCTTGATAAAACCTTATCACCATTTATTTTACCAAAATTTATACTGATGTTTAAGAAATACTTTTACCATGTTTACAACTGAAAGTATTTCGTTTCCTCAAACACCGGAAAGATTTTGGAAAATGAGTTATATTTCGCCATTAAAATATGCTAGTGAAGTGGAATGAAAAAGATACTTTTGGATACAAATGCATTAGCCTTGATGTTCGAGGAAAATCTAGATGTATTTGATGAACTTGAAAATGTATTGGGTGAAGCATACTATCCTATAATGTTGCTAGATAGCCTGGAAGAGACTCTGATGAAGTGCGTTAAGGGGAGTTTCAGAGAAAAAAGGGTTTTCAGCCATGTTTTAAAAGTGATATATGAAAAAGTAATGCTAGTTAACCCCGATCTTGACAAAGAACTTTCTGTTGACGATAAAATACTCTTATATGCGCTCAGGGAAGGATGTATAGTTGTAACTGGGGACAAAGAACTTAGAAGGAGGCTCCGCGAAAAAAACGTTTCCACAATATCTTATAGACGTAGCAAACAAGGATTTAGGGTAGACAACCCGTAGCCGTCGGATCCTTTTATCTTAAGCATGTATATTATTTATAGCACCTTTGGAATTATTTGAAGCGTAGGTGCAGAGAATGAGCAGAAGGATAGGCACCCCCTTTAAAGCGTGTAGAAATTGTAAGCGTCTTGTTAGACAGAATGTTGATAAATGTCCCGACTGTGGTTCCAGGGACTTAACGCAAGAATGGTTCGGCCTAGCAATAATCATCAGCGACGATTCTCTTCTCAAACAGAAACTAGAACTTTCAAAGACGGGGAAGTATACTTTGAAGGTGAGGTAGATATATCGGGGGAAAACATTTTATTCAGACTTAAAGAAAAAGATAGAAAGCTTTTCAAAGTAAAGATAGGTATTCCATTGTTTGACAAGCCACCTTCCTCGATACATAAATTAGATAGATTAATTTTGGACTTTAAACCAGAGGTTATAATCTGCGTCGGCGACGTAGTATCCTCGAATTTCCTTGAATACTCGAGGTTCACTCCACATATTCTAATTATCGATATGAAAAGCCTTCGGGAGGAATTTAAGTCAAGAGTCTTATCCGGAGAAAGTCTGCTGAGAAAAGAGTATAATATAACTATTATACAGAATCCTCCCTCTGTTATCACGTTTAACGCCTGGTCCTCTATTAAAAGTATAATCTATGATGTAGTAAACACACGCTCCAGGCACGTTCTCATAGTGGATGGCGAGGAAGATCTACTCTATATCCCCGCCATGCTACTGGCTCCTGAAGGGAGCTTCATATTATACGGCTACCCTGGTGAAGCATTAGTTGTTTCCATAGCCTCAAGATACGTTAAGAATATATTGTGGGATGTTTTACGCGGCATCGGTTTTCCCGAGACCTTTTTCGAAAAATATAGTTAGACAAGGTTTTTAAGTTCGGCTTATGTTTAGGCTTACGATATAACATGTATAAACTCATCGAGGCGGAAGACACCATACGTATACATCCATCGAAGTTCGGGGAACCTCTAGAAAAAATAGCCCTTGAAGAACTAAAGGATCGATATGAAGGTACAGTAGTGGCAAATCTGGGGTTAATTGTAAGCATACTGAAGGTCCAGGTCTCAGAGGTGGGTAGAATCCTTCCCAGAGACCCCTCTACACACCATAAGGTACGTTTCAAGGCTCTAGTGTTTCAACCACTGCTCCATGAAATAGTTGAAGGAGAGGTTATAATGATCGAAGACATAGGAGTCTTCGTGCGCCTGGGACCCGTAGATGGATTCATACATAAATCCCAGATAGCGGACAATGAACTTTTCACCTACGACCGCCATCAATCGATAGCTATCGGTGAAAACACACGCCGGGTGCTTGCCAAAGGCGATATCGTTAGAGCTAGGATCGTTCAAGTAAGCACGGAATCCATGCAGACCCGCGGTCTAAGGATAGGTTTAACCATGCGTCAACCTTTCTTAGGTAAGCTTGAGTGGATAGAGGAGAAAAAGAAAAAGAAATAAATAAATCGTTAAAGCCTTGCATAGGTGGGTGGAGTAAATGGGGGTCAACACCCAATCCGTAGATAACATTGAAGTATTGGTAGATAAAAGAAACAACCTACTCAAACGCAAGGAAATAAAAGTACGTGTAACACACTCGTTTAAGGGTACACCCTCACGCCAAACAATACGTCAACTAATCGCCCAAATGTTTAAGGTTCCCATAGAAACAGTTATCATAAGGAAAATAATAACTGAATACGGTTTTCATGAAAGCATCGCCGAAATACACATATACGACACACCAGAAATAGCAAAAAGTATTGAACCGGAGTTTATACTTTTGAGAAACATGCCTGAATTAAAAGAGAAACAGCAGGGGTGAAATAAACCATGGCCCACGTGCATAAACTCTATGAATATGACTATAATACCGGTACAATAAAACTGAAAAACAAAAAATGTTCAAGATGCGGATCAATAATGGCCCATCACCTCAAGCCTGTAGAAAGATGGGCATGCGGCAAATGTGGCTACACAGAGTTCATTGAAACCCGCGAAAAAAGAAAATAATCCTTATATACTCAAAATAAAATACTATCCCTGATCCTCAGGGCCCGTAGCTCAGCCAGGTAGAGCGCCCGGCTCATAACCGGGTGGACGGGGGTTCAAATCCCCCCGGGCCCACTCAAAAATATTCACATTCTCAGTTCTTTTTTTAAAAAATCATTGGAAAAACTGTATCCTTAATAGTTTAGTTTTAAATTTTATTATGATTCAATAATGCCCGGGGTGGGATTTGAACCCACGACCCTCCGGTCTTCAGCCGGATGCTCTCCCAGGCTGAGCTACCCGGGCCAAGCCTAAAATACTCCATTTTAGGTGTAAAAGAAAGTCTATATAAATATTGCTGGCTTGGGATTTTAGCAAAACCTATGATTTTAAATGGAATTGCAAAACTGAGGATAACTAAAGGTTTATCGAGGGGGGATAATGCGGGGGGCGGGATTCGAACCCGCGCAGGCCTACGCCACGGGATTTCCTATCTAGCCCCATTTTATTCTAGATCTTAAGTCCCGCCCCTTTGTCCTGGCTCGGGCACCCCCGCGTCATTTAATAGAATTTAGGCCACATACTTAAATTTGTTATTTTGCTTTTCAAATACCTTGTCTAGTGTTAAGAGAAAAAGAGTTGCTTGTAAAGAACTGTATACTGGAATACTTTATTTAACCTAGTTCTTAGACAATCTATCTACCTTCTCTACATGGTCTATGAATTAACCTCCCTCAGAGAAAAGGTCAGGAAGAACGCTACCTACCGGAGATTCTTAGACTCAGCAGATAAATGTATAGATTCATTAACAGAGGCATTGAACATGCCAACGGATTTATTGGTCATTGTAGCGCCACAAAGTGGATACGCATTTCTTTCAATATTAAGCTAGAGCGCGTTCATTGTAATACTCCCATTTCACTATTAGCTCACCCTTCTATTCTGAAAACTCCTCTCTTCATAATAGACCAGTAGCTGTAGTAGGCAAACCACAGGGTTGCTAGCACTAAGACAACTGTGTATATAGAGTTAACACCTTCCATTAGAATCCTCGATAGCATGAAAGCTACTGCTACAATGTAGATTATTGTATTTATGATGTAGGCTCTCTTCTGCCAACCATACTTCTTAATGGTGGTTATGGCTTGTAGTGCTGCATAACCTTCCTTAGTTAGA
>QMRH01000016.1 GCA_003650675.1 Thermoprotei archaeon
GGTTGGTTATTGATAGGCAGAAGAATGCCTGCATAAACATCTACCTCAGGATGCGGGGCTTCCCCCACAGTTATGAGTGCTGGGAGAGGTTTGTGAAGCCTCTCCTGAACCACGAGCTGTGGGTCGGGGTTGCCCTGAGGGGGCGGATGCCGATGATATGGTCTCCGATGAAAGGAGACCTGAGGGCGGTGAAGCCCAAGGGTTTGGTAGACCAAAGACTATTAACGTCTATGAAGGTCTATCAAACCTGAACCCCCTCTAGATTGTTATTATAAGTATTAAAAGTCCTACAATACCGACCGCAGAAGGCCTCTTACTTTAGGTGTCTTAATATCTTAACATCGTAAGACTCGACTATGCCTATCAAATTCTCTCGAAACCCATTCCCAATTCAGACAAGCTCCTCGAGAGGCTAGTGAATTCAGGCGAAAGGATTATGGTTAAATATCGCGAGAAAACATTTCTTATTAGAAGGAGACATGAGATGGGTGAGGGATAAGCTTAAATTCCTCATAATAGTGGTTATCTCAATAAGCTTATTGGCTGGAGTATTCATATTCAGTATTCGGAAAAAGGAGGTTGAGATCGAAACGAAAAGAGTTCTAGTGGGATCAGTTAAAGGGCTTAAGCTGATTATTGTGGTCGATAATTATCCAGATGGCGAGCTCAAGACGGCGTGGGGGTTAAGCATCCTGGTGAAAACTCCGAAGAACACGATATTATTCGATACAGGACCAGATCCGAGCATTTTAAGAGAGAATCTCAAAGAGCTTGGAGTGGATCCAAGCGAGATAGATTTCGTCGTGATCTCGCATGAGCATGGAGATCACATTAACGGTCTATCATACCTTGCTAAAGTCAGACCTGGGTTAAAGGTTTATGTTCCGAAAGGTACTGCAGAGAGAATAAGGATCCGCGGATTAGATATTAAAGAAGTTGACAAGACAACAAAAGTAGCGGAGGGAGCAGCCATAATTGGATGGCTCTACGGCCCTCCAGCCGAAGAAGCTCTAGCCATAAACGTCGAGGGAAGGGGATTAGTCATCCTTGTTGGATGCAGTCATCCAGGCGTTGTAAATATTGTCGCTAAGGCAAAGACTGACCTTGGAATTAAGCCCTATCTAGTCTTAGGAGGATTCCATATGATAGGAGCGTCGGAATCCGCATGTAAAGAAACTATTAAGCGTTTAATAGAGCTAGGGGTTGAGAAGATAGCGCCGATTCACTGTAGCGGTGATAGGATAAGATCCATTCTGGAGAAGGAATTTCCCCAGAATTGGCTTAAATGCCATATTGGGAGCGTGATAGAGGTCTCTGCAAGTACTCCATAACCATGCCTAAATTTGACCACAAGCTTTTTCCGTAAAACAAGGCGTGAAGTCACAAGAGATATAATAGAAAGACCATGAAAGTAAAGAAAGCAGCTATGAAGCTCTCGCCGTATAATAGGTTAATCTTAAAGAGAATAGAAGGAATAATGGGCGGAGGTCAGGAAATCCCAATATTCGAGCAGAATAGTTTTACCAATGTTATGTGTAAATATTTGAATCTGCAGTGAAAGTTTCATGATCAGAGGGAGATGGCTGACTGCAGAAGGTGCAAGTACTTCGTACCGCACTATAGGCTGAGCGGAGAGCTATTGGAGATGGCCCTAGCTGAGGCCATCAGGCAGAACGTGGAGACCCTCGGCTGGTGCATTAAGTGGCATAGAATTATAGTGCGTTACGAGACTTACTGCCTAGTATTTAAGCCCAAGCGAAAGGTTACCGAAGCCAAAAAGCACTTACGGAGTTCATCCTAGAAAAATCAAAGTGAGGCTAGCTTCTTAACAGCAAATAGGGTCTCCGAAGCAGCCATGATCCCTCCCACGGCTTCCCTCAGTAATACAGGTAATCTCAAAGAAAATAGAAAGAAGGTGGATATTAACGCAACTTTATTATTGTCCAAAATCTAATTTCTCCATAAACTTTAAGGGTTGCTCTTATTGGACCGGATTCGATAAGTTCTACGTTCTTAATCCCATGCCTAGATTCAACATAACCCCAAAGCTTGTCATCTCCTATTTGATGAAATCTCTTCGCTAAAGCTAGTTCACCACATGATAGCTCACATCCCTTCTTATACTTTTTATAAATACCAACTAATCCCTCTGGATATGGATCTTTAGGATTAGGCAGAGGCAATATGTTATAAAAGTCTCCCCCTATCGATTTGTAGTATTATATTATTGAAGAAGGGTTTCTCTCTAGAAAGCGTTTGTTTTCTTTTACAAAAGGTTATTACCCTGATTTTAAATCCTACCCATGCTTTTCAGGATTTCAATTGTAGCGGCTTTTGGATCCTGCGACCCTATAATGGCTTTCCCTACAACAAGTATATCGATGCCCTTTTCGGCAAAAAGTTGGGCAGTTTTGGCGTTTATTCCTCCTGCAACCGCAACCTTCACGGGTATAGTTTTTCTAATTTTTTCTGCTTCTTCGATAAGCACACTAACATCTATCCCCCTTCTCTTTTGGACGTCGACGCCGACATGTAGACAGATCAAGTCTGGACCACATTTTTCGTAGATTTCCACAGCTTTTTCCACCACCTTGTCCACGTTCATCATGTCAACCATAACCTTGCCGCCCATATCTTTCGCTGTCTCTACGACCTCCCTGATGGTTTCTACGCCTGCTAAAGCCATTACAGTCACTACATCTGCCCCCACATTAAAGGCTGCCTTTGCTTCAAGGGCTCCGGCATCCATGGTTTTTGTATCCGCCACAACTATCTTCTCCGGAAACAAGCTTTTCAAGAGAGATACAGCTCTAAGACCCTCCTCCTTTATCAGGGGGGTTCCAGCCTCCAGTATATCTATCCCCCCTTCCACGCAGAGACGTGCTATTTTCAAGGCTTCTTCAAGACACAGAACATCCAAGGCTACCTGTAAGAGAGGCATCTTATGCACCGTTACATAGATATATAGTAACATTGATAAATATTAAATTAATCGAACACCTTTAAAGGCTACAGGAGTCTCCAAAATGAGAGAAAGATGGATATTATAAAGTATATAAGTAGATTTTATTCTTTTAAGTATGAGGCTTAAGAGTATGAGACTTAGGAGTATAAAATTCATCGATCGAGAAAACGAGTTATCGTTACTGGAGGAAGCTTATTCTAGTCGTAGAGCGGAGCTGGTGATCATTTACGGCAGAAGGAGGATCGGCAAGACCTTCCTGTTATCCTTTTTCACGAGGTCAAAGAGGGCTGTTTATCTAGTTGCAAATTACAGTGAGCCCGAATATGCCTTAAGGGATCTGGTGGAGCAATTATGCAGGCAAGTTGATTTACCCTATACACCGCGTATTGACAGCTTCCGTGACCTATACAAGTTGTTTGGACAACTTAAAGTACGTGTGGTGATTATAGACGAGTTTCAGAGATTACACGACTCTGGTGGGGTAACGGAGCTTCAAAGCGCCTGGGATCACCATTTATCTAGAAGCGGTATTATGTTAATACTAGCTGGGTCGTCGGTTGGAATGATGGAGAGGATCGGATTATCCTACGAATCTCCCCTTTACGGCAGAGCCACAAGGATACTTAAGATGCAGGAACTTAATTATGCGGCTGTAAGGGCGTTCGTAACCAAATATGGGGAGGAGGATAAAGTTAGGGTCTATGCAGTGTTCGGGGGAACACCAGGGTATCTAGCTCTTTTAGACGACTCTAAAGGTCTTATGGAAAACATAGAGAATTTGGTATTAAAGCCGGGTGCACCGTTAAGAGAGGAGCCTAGAGTACTTTTATCCATGGAGCTTAGGGAACCATCCAGATATCTACGGGTGCTTGAAGCTGTAGCTGGCGGTGCCACCAGGCTAGGGGAAATAGCGGATAAAGCTGGCGTCACCTCAAGTGAGGTTGGGAAGTATGTGAGGATTTTGGAAAGGGATCTCGACCTGATAGAGAGACGATATCCTCTTCTGGAAGAAGGTAAGAGGGGTAAGGCTAGGTATTATCTGAAGGACAACTTCCTCAAATTCTGGTTTAGCATGATATTTCCTCACATAAATTTGCTTGAGCTAGGGCTTTACGATGAAGTATCCAGATGTATACAAGCCAGTATAGATGCATTTACCTCACATATATTCGAGCAAGTTGCCTTACAGCATTTCCTATCTCTAGCTAAAAGAGGAATATTATCCGTATCTAAGGTAGGTAAATGGTGGCACAGGGACACGGAGATAGACTTTGTCGCCATTGATGTTAAATCAAACACCGCCTACTTTGCCGAGGTAAAGTGGAGCGAAAAACCCCTTGACAAGAAAGTACTTTACTCGCTGATCTCTAAGGCGGAAAAATTCCCTTGGAGGAGGAATACCAGAAGAAACATCTACGTGCTGTATAGTAGATCCGGGTTCAGTTTCAGTGAAGAGGAGGATGTCCAACTATACTCTCTGGAAGACATCAAAAAGGATTTCGACGCGATATGGCCTTCCGTAAAGACATTTTAGAAGCTGTGTTTACAGTCAGGAGACCTGTTAAACCGCAATTTGAGACTAGGAAATTTTAGCGTTTTCAGGACAATGCTTATTATCCTCTTAACCTGTAAAGCTAGTAATAGTGGTATCCTTGGGCTTCATACATAGAATACGGGAGATTAACATCCCTCTACTGGTTCTCTTGATAATATTTATATTGCTAATACTCTCGTCTGTGATTAACGTGGTTATAATGCCATTCTTTTCCGGGAGAAACAAGGCCCACGAGACTTTATTTAAAATACCGATGAAAGACCTTGTTTTAGAGCTTAGAAGATATGCTTCAGAGAAGAAGGGTTACCAGAATGTCTCGATTGTAATTTACTATGGAAAAGAGCCGGATTATTGTCTTGAAATCAAGGGGCAAGGTGGCAAAGACTACCATTACTTCTCGTACGTTAAGGAAGTGAAGGTCGAGGAGGATGGTGAACAAGTTCTGTTGAGGCTTAGGGGGGAGAATTCTCTATGGAATTTTACATCAACCATAAGAGTTGACAAAAGGTACCCTGGTTTCCTGGAGGTTGAATTGCTTGTTACCTTGAAGGGAGGGGAGTTGCGGGGAGGAATGGGAGGCTTTTATGCAACAAATGGAAGGGGAGAGTACGTGGATGATCTCTATGGGGGAGAGGCAGGCTGGCATTATCCCCTGGTATCAGCAACCTATCCCCAGTACCCTATAATCGTCGAAATGAGGGACACCGATGGAAAATATCTCTTCTCGGTGGCCTATTGTGACCTAAGTGGTAAAGAAAGCATTTATGCTCTCAAGGAAAGCAGGTATACTTTTGAATATAATTTTGAGATGAGCAGAAAGAGATTCGGGTTAAAGACACCGAATATAAAGGGCGTTGAAGGCACATTTATATCAACAAAATACTACCTCTATGCATGGAGAAGCAAAGAAGGCTCCTTAGATTCTTCCGATGGATTCTTCTCGTTTTTAAGTATAATTACATCTAGAAACAAGGAGAAGGGTTTAACGCCCAACAACATGGATTATATAAGTAATATGGTTAAAACCCTGGAAACCCCGCCCAATGTAAAGGATGTTTATGCCACACAGGACGACAAGTTCCTGTTAAAAGCATACATCGGGGACCGTAGAAACACGGTATTTGAAAGCGAGTTCATTACACAGGCAAATACCCTATTAGGGTTATCCTATCTGTATAATAGGACACAGGATAGTGAATTAAAGGAAAGGCTGGAAAAACTTATTTTAAATATACTAGGAAACACCAGCTATTTCGACGTCTACTTCGATGATCGCTACGGTATCTACAGCAACAACTGGGGGAAAGCTGGGCGAATGGACTCATGGTACCAGGTTACTAACCCCAGCATGCTATTGGCTGCCCATTCCCTTGCACCAAACCTGGTTAAAATAGACTTGGAAAAACATAAGAGGAACGCCGATTGGCTGATACGGTTCGCTAGAAAAGTGAACTATTCGTTCCCGGTATTCGTGTACCCCAACTTTGTTGTAGATAAACCGGGGGTTGAAGCCGACGCGGCTCTAGGATACTCCTACCTGATGGTGAAAATGTATACGTTAACGAAAAACAGCACATATCTGCATGAGGCTATGAGAAGCCTCGAACACTACATTAGCAGTGACTATGGAAAACTATATGAAGCACATTTAGCATCGATGGGGGTGGCTGCAACCGCGCATCTGTACAGGATCCTGGGCGAAGACAAGTACCTCGACTACCTCTCCAAACTGGTCTATCTTAGTCTCCGCTGGATCAACCTGCATAGAGGCAACCTAATTGAAGAGGAAGTACCTTTTACATTGGTGTCGGCAATGCCCGGGATATATGCGGCTGCATTTGAATACGGGTTGTTTAAATTTTTCCTTGAGGAAGCCTACAATACATTAGGGGAAACAAGCCCAAATCTGGCAGCGCTCTATAAATTTTATTCATTGAATACGGCCATAGTATCCAAATACTCCTTCCCCCAGGTGCTTGGCATAAAATATAGGAATCTAGGCTACGGGAAGATAGATGAAAAGTACTGGGTGCCTATAGAAGACATATACCCGGTTCTTGCAAAGCCTTCAGGACGGATACCTCAAGAAATATACGGATATGGTTCACAAATTATAGCCCTCTACCTGCATACTGATACATAAAATAAAAGGGAATAATCACCGTTACACGGAAGCCAATAAAATCATTTTAGTTACTCTCCAAAGATAAAAACTAGTTCAAATAAAATTTTAGATTGTTTTAACTAAGCTAATTAGACTGGATATATCTGCTTCGGCGAAGGCTACAAAGTTGTCGGCGGCACCATAGGATATTATCACCTTATCTTTAACTACTTCGGCACCGCAGGCGAAGACCACGTTAGGGCGATCACCATACTTCTCATAGACCTCCATCGGCTCCATAACATATGTTTCAGATACTCCTGATACCGTGAAGCCATCGTCATCTACTTCTAATTGAAGCAAGTACAGCCGATATACTTCATCCACCCCTCTCGCATGCGCTATGGCAAAGTATTTTCCATCTATCTCTATCAGGGGGGCTCCCCAGCCAATGTTGTATTCATATTCTGCTGGAACCATTAGTATCCTATTATCGCGGATAATTTCCTCGTTGAAGCCACTCCTTTCCAGCGAACAAGAGGGTATGCGACCATACCAGAGGGATGGAGGACTGTTTTCAAATACTGGTCTATGAAACACGTGTATTTTATCCTCTTCACCAAACATGTGTATAAAAGCATCCTTATTGAGCGAAACTATCTGATTTAATGGCTGAGGAAGCTTTAGATAAAGGATCTTACTCCATCCTCCATTAGTTTTCTTAGCTACCACCGGAACTGTTTTATTTACATCCTCCTCAAAGAATCCTTTCGTTCTACCCGTATATGTTATGAATTCCACCCCGTTCAGAAGGGTGACCCGAGGATCTTCAACACCCCAAAAGTCCACTTCATTCTCCGGCAGGATAACAACCTCTGCTTCAACATTCTCTTTAGGGCCGCTTCCATATATATCGTCTAGCTTCATGGTAAGCTCTGCGACTGCACTACTGTAAGTAAAATAGCCTATAATAATCCTTGCATATATTTTAACGATGTTACCGTCTATTTTCATGGCTGGGTTAAACGCTGCAAAAAGCGGCTTGAATAGAAGGTTTTTTAACACTATTTTCTCGGGAGGTAGCACCAGCAGGCGCTTGAAAACATCGTTTGTCCTGGGCTTTCGAATGTCGCCAATCTTTGAAACATTTTTATCTAGTCTAAATAAAATATCCCTTTTCATCGCTACTTTTTTCCTTAGTATACAAATAAGCTTTTTGCATCTTAAGAAACATTCTTGTATTTTAAGTAAAAATACCAATTCTAAAACATATATAAAAATAATAATTATGAAGAATTTAGCAGAAAAAATTTTTATTAGGCGTATAATAAAAAATTACCATATATGGGTGGTAATTATTGGTTAAGAGATCAAGCTATCTCGTGCTGATGCTTTTAATCCTCTATATGATATATCTATTCACATATCCCTCTCCTGTGAGAGGTCGCCCAGAGAAGGAACTTGTTTTCCTGAAAAGTAGTCTCGATGAAGGGAGGATCCTGGATCATATAAAATATTTTTCTTCGTTTGAAACCAGGCTTACAGGTACCCAAGGTTTCTATAAGGCGGCGGATTATATCGAGAAAAAGCTTAGACAGTATGGTTTAAGGGTTTGGAGGGAGGAGTTTAATGTTACTGTTCCTGTAGTTGAAGAAGCTTATATAGAGGTTTTGATGGAGAACGGAAGCTACCGTCTTCCTGTTTATCCTCTCTGGCCAAACCACGTATGTTTATGCTCCTATGAGAGTCCACCTGAAGGCGATGAACTAGTTTACGTGGGTAGCGTGAAGGATCTCGGAGAGAAGAACGTTAAGGGAAAATTTGTTCTACTCGATTACAATACCCGTGCACTGTGGAAGGTTTTGTCGATAATGGGGGCAAAGGGGGTGTTGTTTATTGAACCTGCATACACCACCTACGCTGAAGGAATGTTGAAGTCCCTCAATGTTCCACTATATTTTCCCCGTCTTTACCTAAAGTATGGTGATGCACTTAAGTTAATTCGATTAATGAAGCTCGGAGTAAGTTTCCGTATACGTGTGCACTCTAAAATTTCATGGGAGAATAAACCGGCTTATAATATAGTTGCGGAAATAGAGGGTACGGATCCCCTGCTCAAAGGGGAAATAATGGTTCTTGCCGCCTACTATGACTCGTATTCGCCTGTTCTCGGCCTGGCTCCCGGGGCTACAGACTCCCTAGGCATCTCATTCCTACTTGAATATGCACGTGCCCTCAAAATAGTTAAACCGAAGAGAACAGTATGGATTGTTGCTTTAGCGGCACACTATCAATATCTTTGGGGGGCACGGGAGTTCGTTAAGAAGCATTTTGATGAGATAGGTGTATTCATAAAAGGATTCCTAAGCCTCGATTTATCGTCCGATAACGATCAACTTGGGTTATACGCGTTGGGGCTGGGGTATGGCTACATAAACCCAGACTCCCTGGTGAACCAGAAGTATAGCTGGGTGCCTCAGAAATTCTTTGACGAATGGTTAAAGGAGGCTGAATCGATGTTCGGCGAAGAATACCATGTATTTGACATGGTAACCTATTCTTATCCTCCTTGGGTGAAAATGTCCCCACCCATGAACCCTCCATACCTTTACCTGGATTCTGAACCCTTCACGGCCTCAGCTTTCGGAGGAGGCTTGAGCTTTGTAACCACAAACACTCTAAGACCCCTCCAGCAAACGCCTTTAGATGTTTTCGATAAACTCAATTTAGGCAACTTCTTCAAGCAGGTTAGATACCTATGGATAACGCTCTTCGAATACATCAACATGGATATACCTTACGTTCTTACACCAGCTAGATTCTATGGGGACTGGGGTTTCGTTAACCTTCAACTACAGCTGGCTAAATACAATGTAAATACAGCATGGTACGATAACTTTTCAAGTCCCAACGCTGTCTTCTACGTCTATACATCCAACATGCCTGCAAACTCCAAGTGGATTTCAAAGGGCTTCAGTATCGTGATAAAGGCTGGAGACAAGGGGGCGGCTCTATTATCGGGTCTTAAACCATATTCGACAGTCGATGTCCAGGGATACGTTTTAGATGAAAGCGGTAAGGTCGTCTATGCCACTGATACCGGGGTTTATGGTCTACAAAGAACCCTAGTGCTAACTGTTCCAGAGGCATACAAGCTCGTTCCAGTATTTGAAGCCGCCACAATAATCCTACTACAACCCTTAAACCCCCAGTCCCTTCAAATGAAAATAAAGGAAGTAAATGTGCTAAACTTCCTCTCCCACACACCCTTAATTCACAGAGACTACGTTGCACCCGCACCCACAATCATGACAACCACCCCGCTACCCTCCACACTACAGGATATAGCGGTTTTCGTAGAACCGGGGGTTCCCTCAGAAGTAGTAGTTATGACCGACGAGCCCTACCCTCTAATAGTATTGAACAATGCGTCGGCAGAGAATCCAGGCGGCAAAGGTTTTTTACTGGATCCAGGGGATATGGTCGTAGCATCCCCCCTAGATTACGCTAGGGACATGTACTTCCTGGCGTTATCTAGGGCGAACATTCTAATAGAGAAGAGCGCTGTCTCGGCACAGCTACACGAATATTATACCTTAATGGAAGAATTCATAAAGGCCTTTAGTGATCCCCGTGCACCGGATCTAGAACGCTATGCATACTCGTTTAACGTGTGGGCTTTCTCTAGAAGCACATATAGTTCGGCTATGAGCCAAATCTACGACATAGTGGTTTCAACACTTTTCTTCATGTTTCTCTCAGTGCCGTTTGCGATCGGCATGGAGCGTCTAATGTTTTCACTTGAGGGTGTAAAGAGGATATCCGCCGTGGTAGTCATATATGTCCTAACGCTTTTCACTTTAGCGCTGTTTCATCCAGGCTTCTACGTGGCTACAAACGTCTATGTCCTTGCGGTAGCTGCATCGCTTGGGATACTAGTGTTTATGCTGATAGTGATTCTATTGGGTGAAACCTACTCTTGGATGAAGAAGCTTAGAGAAGCAATGATAGGAAAGCATTTCATGGAGATAGAGAGGTTTGGGCTACTGGTAACTGCCTTCTCAACGGGTGCCAGAAACTTGAGGAAACGCAGGGTGAGGACTGTACTTACCCTGATTTCAGTTATATGCTCGGTCTTCGCCCTAACGGCGTTCACCTCTATAACCTCGGGGTTAATGGTGTCGACAAGGGTTGTGGGGAGAGCCCCCTATACGGGTATTATGATAGAGAGAGCCCCCTGGATGGTGGATCAGCCTCTTCCAGAGGAATTTCTACTCGAGTTACAGCTACTTCTAGGACGCAACTACACGGTCTCTGCTAGGTCATGGATTTACCCGCAAGGGTTCCAGCTACTCTATTCATGGAATGCATCTAAAATGGCGCCTGTAAGGGGCATTATAGCGTTGGGATCAGGTCTTCTGAAGGCGTTGGAGATCCACATGCTACCTGTAGCCGTCACCCCTTACGATGAATACTCATATGGTGTAATAATAAACGATAGAATGGCGGAGTCCCTCTCCATGTTCTATAACAGGACCATCGATGTGGGCGATCAAATAGACCTCCTTGGTTTCAAGTTAACGATTCTCGGGATAGTTAGGGGCGATGTGTTATGGTCTAGAGAACAGGGTGTAATCGATTTAAATCAAAGACCTATAACGCCTATAGACCTAAGGCAGGGTGCAGGGGAATACTTTAAATATCTGTCGGGTGGCGAGGTTCTGATAATTCCGTATGGTTTCGCCCAGGAAATGGTAAACTCCCAACCCCTTTCTATAAGCATCATTCCTAAAGGTGAGGTGTCTGAGGATGAGCTTTTACATCTGGGAGAAGTCTTCGCAAAGAGGCTAATGTTGGACGTCTACGTCGGCTCCCCTGAATCCAGGCAGGTTATAGTCATAGCTCCTAGAATCCAGTACTTTGTAGGAGGCTTAGAGACCGTGATCATACCCTTAATTATAGTCGGGTTCACGGTCCTAACCACGATGCTAAATGCCATGTATGAGAGGGTGAGGGAAATGAAGGTGTATAGTGCTGTTGGCCTAGCACCCCTCCACGTTACCGGAATGTTTCTAGCCGAGGCTTTCATATACGCTGTGATAGGATCCATTTTAGGCTACATTACCGGCATGATGGGTACCTGGCTGTTATGGACCAGTGGAGCCTACCCTGAAAACTTTTATCCAAACTATGCTTCGATTGGAGAGGTGGTTGTTGTAGTAGTCATAGTCGCGTTTACGTTGCTCTCAGCCCTCTACCCTGCTCTCAAAGCCTCAACCCTCATAACCCCCTCCTTTGAAAGAAGATGGAAGATTGAGACACGTCCTCAGGGCAACGTATGGTCCCTTCCACTACCCTTTAAGGCTGTGGAAAAAGATGTTTATGGCGTGTTTGAGTTCCTTAGGGAGTACTTTGAAGCCCACTCAATAGAGAGAATGGGGCTGTTCTTTGTGGAAGGTGGGTTCGCCTACAGGGAAGATGTTTCAGATGGAAGGGATGTAAAAATAATGGAGTTTAAGGTACGTCTGGCGCCCTTTGATCAAGGCATAATGGAGAAAGTCAGTGTAGTGGCTCAACGGGAGAGAGGAAGGGTCTTTGGCTTCGAGATCATAGTCTACAAGGAAAGCGGCCCTGAAATACCTTGGATCTCATCTAATAGAGCTTTCTTCAGGGAGGTGAGGAAACAGTTTCTAAGTTGGAGGTCCTTGGGTGATGAAGCTAAAAACGAGTATGTGGAAAGGGGTCTATCTAGGTTTAGGGAGGTGAGGTAGAATGCAGGCGGAATACTCAAAGGGGTTGACCTGGAGGTCTTTCATAGCGCTTCTCTTTGCAGTTATATTGCTGGAGCCAGCTGTAATCTACTATTACTTCGTCTCTGGCGAAACTATGCCCCTCTCGGTCTGGATAATAGTTTTGCTGTGGGTTGAGATTGCAAGTCTTTTTGGCGTAGGAATGACCCAGCAGGAGATATTCATAATGATGACCTTTGAATGGGTTGGGTTGTGGAGCTCCACGTGGTTTTTCGTAGACCTGTTGAAGAGGTTTTACTTTGCTAACAGTGAGATAGCTAGACTCCTGGAGGTGACGGGTGTGGTACCGGACTTCTTTGCCCCAGTGGGGGTCGATGCATTGAGGATAGGATACGTTAGAACTTTTCTCGACCGGGCTTGGATTCTACCGGTAGCGTTGCTTGTTCTGGTAACAGCCTTAGAAGTGGTGGCCAACATATCGCTGGGGTTGTTTGCCTATAATCTTTATGGGGTAGTTTACAAGCTTGAGTTCCCTTGGGCCTCGGCTCAAGCCACCATAATTGAAACAATATCCGAGAAGAAGCCCAGGGAGATTAGGATATTCCTTTTATCTTTCCTCGCCGGCTTAATTTACAACTTTCTGTCGATGTTCCTGCCCTTCACCCTAGGTGTGGAGATAAACTCCCGTGTACCAGTGGATTTAACACCGTTAACAGATATGGTTTTCCCCGGAGCCCTAGCTGTTTTCCCGCTTGATTTGAGCCAGTATATTTTAGGCTTCATACTCCCGCTGGAAGTAACTGTAATCCAGTTGATGGGGATGATCGCCTTCTATATGATCGGAAACCACGTGATTACAGCCTACAATATGTGGCCCCTAGAAGCGAAATGGAAGCCTGGATATAATTGGCTCTGGATATACCAGAAATCCCAGATATACTTTTGGCTTAGCGCGGCGATAGGATTAGGCATGGCTTCAGCTATAGCCCCGATGATATTTAGATATAAGAAGCTTCAAGACGCCTTCAAAATAATGTTCAAGGCCTCTAGAAAAGGCGAGGTTAAGGGAAGCATCTATCTACTCCTCTATCTACTGTCGTCCCTGTTATCGGTTTTACTTGTATACGTGTTTGTACCGGATTTTCCTCTCTGGATTCTACTGTTACTTGTAGTCGGCTGGTCCTTCATAGTCACTATGCTACAAACATATGCGGCAGGAGTTACAATAGGGTTTAACGTCCCCTACTTAAAGGAAACGGTGATCTATTTCAGTGGATATCGGCGTCCGTTAATATGGTTCGCACCCATGAAAATATACACGGGCGGCTCCATGGTAGCCCAACACCTTAAAATGGCAGAGATACTGAAATGTAGAACCATAGACTACATTAAAGCATATATCCTTGTGGTGGCATTGGGGCTCCTAATGAGCTTCATATACGTCTCCCTTTTCTGGACTGCGGCTCCGATCCCCTCAAGCGCCTACCCCTACACTGTGACAGGATGGCCTGTAGAGGCAGTGGAGTTCTGGAGGTTTCAGAAATGGCTTTGGACAGGATACATGTTCCGAAAAGATATTATATTGGGTAGCTTCATTGGAGGAGCTTTAATCTACACTTTCACGGATTTCATAGTAGGTAAACCCCATATATTGATAATGACCGTTGCAGGTATTCTTCAACCACCCACATTCACCGTAGCCCAGTTTGTGGGGTCCCTTATAGGCAACAAGTTTATAGCGAGACATGTTGGCGAGCACTGGAGTAAGGTTTCGGCATACATGGTTATGGGATTCCTTATAGGAGACAATTCGCTTAGGCTACTGCTGATGATAATAAAACTAGCTGGTAGATCCATTTGGCTTCTACCATATTAGCCTAGCTCGTTAACGGTATTCCACTTTTTGTTCGTGTTTATATCCAATGTAGAAACCGACTGCAAAGACCAAGACGCCAAGGGCGATTACCCCTATTCTAAGGAACATGAGTTGACTGAGAAGACCATTTACCTCATTTTCGAGATTTTTATAGGTTTCAAGTAGAGCATCATATTCCTGCTGTTTCTCAGCATAGATTTTCTTGAGTTGGTTTAGTTTGGCTTGTAGTCCGCCGTCTCCCAGAACAGAAATCGCTGCAAACAGGGTGATTCCTGCTAATGTTAACACGAGGATAACTGGTTTTAATGAAGATTTACTCATGATCGGTTTGAACCCCCTTTCAACTCTAGTATACTGTGATAAGGCTTATATATTTATTTTTACTGATATAAAAATATACTCAAAAAATTAACCCACAAAAGGGGGTAAAAATATGAAAAGAATATATATCCTATTTCTGGTGTTGGCACTAGCGGTTCTTTTAACAGCTCCTCTCTACAAGGCGACACCACCGAAATATTATTATATTTACGTGAAGGTGAAGGCATCCGCTGACCTTAAAGCCGGTTATCCTGTTGTAATTAAAGTTGGCGACCTAAAGAAGATGTTAACTAAATCATTTAGCTGGGAGAACGTGTACGTGCTCCATGGCGATGAAATCATACCTGCACAGGTGGATAAGCTAGGTGAAAGCGAAGACGACTATGAAATAGTCTTCCTATTGAGTAGCGATATACCAGCCGGTGGAGAGGATACATACAAAATCCTTGTGGCTGAAGCTGGCTATAAGCTACCTAAACCCTCATTTGAGGAAACCTGCAAGGTATCTTTTGTGTCAATGTATCTCGAAAAAAGCGACCTAGGGCCAGCCGTGATCCTTGAAAACGACCTAATAAAGGCTGTTATACTGAATGAAAGTGACTGGATTGCAGGAACAGTTTTCTCGGCCCAGATTAAGGCAAGCGGATACGATGTGGTGAAACAGGGTAGGGAAGTGGACAGCACGGGCTGGAGATGGTCTAGGTATCTTGTTGAGGGAGACCCAGGATGGGCTGAGAAAAACCCAGATTTCAACATCCTCTACGTCAGTTCAGGGCCTGTTAGAGCCGTAGTGGTACTACAGTCCACTGAATCCCATGGAAGCGTTGAAAATGTTTATGCTGTAAAGAAGTACTCTGTATATAAGGGGCTAAGTGTAGTTGAGCTTGTTCTAACGGTCACTGGAACCGGCTATAAGGAGGGTACAGCTATTCCAATTAAAGCGAGCTTTGTGGATATGGGTTCCCAGGGTCTAGAACACGACACCGTGTATATACCGAACCTAGGTGAATTCTCCAGAAACGAGGGTAAAGGCTTTAGAAAAGAGAACTTTACACAGAGCTGGTTTGCAGTCTATAATAAATCCGAGATGAAGGGCTTTGGTGCAATATTCTATCCCTTGGATGACCTAGTTAAATTTGATTGGGGTAGCCCTGGAGATGAGCTTGCACTTAAGTATACAACCGGTGTACCCATACCCTTCTATAGGGTTCTAGTATTATTTGACAAGACTATAACCACCGAGCCACTGGAATACATTGGAGCACTTTACAACCTCTATGCAAACAAACCCACGATAGAAGTTGAGGAGGTCAAGGAGGCTAAGCTCCTACCGGCAACAATATTGGAGACCTATGCAAAAGAAATAAGTTCCCTAAAAAGCCAGGTCGAAAGCCTTCAGAATACAGTATCGGAGCAGGAGTCGACTATAAGCCAGCTTGAAACACAGTTATCCAACGCCCAGAACACCATAAACCAGCTGAACAACCAAGTAAGCAACCTTCAGGCCCAGATCAGCGACCTTGAGGGAGAACTAGCGGCAGCTAGATCCATGCAGTGGACGTTCCTCGGAGGAGGGCTTGTAGTAGGTTTAATAATAGGTATAGTTATAGGATTCATCGTTAAACGGAAGAAGTAGCTGGGGGAAGCTAATGAAAAAATCAATAATAAATGTTTTTTTAATATTAATACTCGTTTTAACCCCATATTCATACACTTTAGTTGGTCGAGTTAAAGCCCAGGAAAAGGAAGAATATTATATTGTATCTGTTGTTGTTCAGGCCTCGAAGGAGAGCCTTGTACCTGAAAACCATCCCATTATAGTTCGTTTAAGGGATATAGCAGCCGCCCTGCCGAAGAATGTTGATCCATTTGGAGGTAAAACTACCACAGAAGAAGATGACGTGGACTGGAAGGCTGTAACAGTACTGTATAAGGGGAGGGTTATTCCAAGCCAGATAGACGACCTGGATTTAAACGGCTTCTCGCCGGAGGATGAACTCGCGTTTCTAACGGTCAGCCAGATACCTGCAGGCGAGTCCAGCGAATACCAGATTTTTATACCACTTAAAGCCAGTAATCTGCCTGAGGTAGCCTTTGAAACCAAGGTGAAGATAAACGAATACAGGTTGCTGGAGGAGATCAAGAAAGGTTCTCCCGAATTCATGTCGGAGGCTTATGAAATATCCAACGGCCTGATAGTGGGTGTCGTAGCCGTTAAGGCGGCATGGATGTCAGGAGGAATCTTCTCCATCCTGATAAATTCATCAGGCTACGATGTGGTAAAACAGGGTTCAGAGTACATGAGTTTACTCTGGAAGTGGTCTAGACTCTTCTGTCCCGCCGATCCAGGATGGATAGAACACAACCCTAATGCCGCGACAGGCGGTGGAAAAGTGGTTTACATGAAGGAGGGGCCTGTAAGAGGGATTATCAGCGTGGTTTTGGAAAGCCAGTACCATAACATTACCGACCTCTACCCAGTGTTCACGTACTACCTGTATGCTAACCACACTTGGATCTATACTATGCTCGATATAACGGGCTCCAATGCAAAGCCAGGTATGTTCCTTGAGGTAAACCTGGCAAACAGGGAGTGGGGTGGGATAGGTTGCGGGGGAAAATACTCTCTTGTAATAATTAACGGGGCCGGAAACTTTTCGAGGACAGATGACGTCAACGTCCCAGTCTCGGAAATAAAGGAGGGCTGGTATGTTTCACTGGATCCCAACAATGGAACAGGCTTCGGCTTCATCTTCCCAACCACCGGACTAGACTCCGTTAAATGGAGCTTCGACGACGAGGGGATACACACATACTATACGGCCATGACATTCCCTTACAAGTCGATCATAGTCGTCTTCGATAAAACCGTTACCTCCAATCCGCTGGAATACGTCAAAACGATATACAATGAATATTACATTCATGCTCCAAACGTAATCGTCAAGCCAGCGGTTAAGATAACACAGCTACCCGCGGCTTTATCGCAGATGAAGGAGATATTCGAATTACAGAAGCAGATAGCAGAGCTGGAAAAGATGATAAGCAACCTTTCAAAGGAGATAACCAGGTTAACTTCAGTAAAATCGGTTCTCGAAATCGTGGTGTATAGAACACGAATCCTGCTTCTAGTAGCCGCCATAATATTATTCTTAATAGGATATGTTGCTGGAAGAGGGTATGTTTACCGTAGGAAGAGGAGGTGAATAGGATGTCCCATGAAAAAACCATAAACTTTGGGAGACTTACACCCCTACTAATACTCCTTTCAATAGCCGTTACTATACTCTTTGCCTATGAGGTTGCTTTCATAGGGCTCTTGTTAGGGTTCCATTTAAGCCCAGTAGAGGGCTCGATACTTGTGCTTGGAATGCTTTATCTCTTAATAATACTTGGACCATGGATTAGAGAGTACATGGGGGAAGCTCAGATAATCCTGCTGGCCATAGCCTTATTCATGCCCTTTGCCATGGGAGCCTACTTTTATCCATGGTGTTTCATGAACCAACTTATCGGAGCCAGGCTACTTCAACCAGAGATCTACAATAACCTGCTACCGTCACTATGGGCTCCACCAGCAGAACTCCTGAAACAGGCTTTGGGAGGAGGAGCCCCTACACCTTGGGGCGCCTGGGCACCAAGCATCGTATACTGGTATATCTTCACCATTGCAAACATCTTGCTCATGTTTTCACTGGCTGGTATAGTTAAGGAGCGGTGGAATAAAATTGAAAAACTTTCCTACCCGCATGCAATAGCATTGAATAGAATAGTGGAGTTTTCCCTTGGAAGGGAGCAGAAATACTCTTGGCTCTTCCATGCAGGCATAGTGATAGGCTTCCTAGCATATTTGCCGTGGGTACTGCACCAGGTTCTGCCATGGTTCCCTAACATTTACGGGTGGAACCAGCCTCCATTCCGCTACGGTATGCCAACTCTTTTCGACCTAGTTGTGTTTTCCCCTGCAGTAAAACAGGGTTATGCTGGTGTATTAACCTTCCAGACATCGCCGGTAGAGGCAGCCTTCTACTTCCTTGTCCCCCTAGATGTTCTCTTCACAGCATGGATATCATGGCTCATATTCCTGGTTATCCTTCCACATGTAGCCTACATCATGGGATATTATCCTAATATGCCAGCTTTAGCGGATAGCATCGCCAGATACGATATTATAGGTAGACAGGATCCCCTTAAGCTACACGCCTTGGCAGGGGTTGGCATTTTCATAGGCGTGTTCCTATGGCCTATACTCCTTAACTGGAGATGGTATGTAGGTACGATTAAAAAGGCTTTGAAAAGCAGTCCGGTTAAAGAATTGAGGGAAGGGAAGCCGTCCTACAGCTTCTTCTACACACTGCTCTTTGTATCATACCTAGTTCTAGTGGTTTTAATGACCATTACCGGAGCCAACATCCTTGCGGTAGCCTGGCTTTTCCTCGCGGTAATAATCCACAGTTTAGCCATGGCTAGACAGTCGGCTGAGGCAGGGGTATCCTTTACAGGGGGTTGGTGGGGCACCCTTCAAGCCCTTACGTATCACGTCTTGTATCCAGGAATGTCCTTTAAGACGATGGATAGAAGTTACTTTGAAGTTCAGCTGATGGCCCACAGCCTTATAGTGTCTCCAGCATCCTCCCTCACTTCAGGTCCACTATACTATTCTCTGCTCGCCTACAAGATAGGGGAAGATAAAGGCCTTAATTCGCTAAACATATTTAAGACCTTAACCCTGACAACCTTGGTCTCGGCTTTAGTGGCGATACCCCTAGTCATCTGGAGCTGGTATACCATAGGATACAACAAGATACCGATAAGCGTTGATGGATGGTGGTGGCCTGACAGATGGACTAATCCGTCTCTTATATCACCGTACCCCTCTGAACCACCATGGCTTGCCCACGCGTTGGCTGGACTAGGTCTCTCAGGCCTTGTATTCTACCTTAGGATGAAATACTACTGGTTCCCGTTAAACGGCATAGGCTTGCTCTTCGGAATCCTGGGCGGAGCCTGGGGGCACGCGTTTCCAGCTTTTATAGCCTGGCTTTTCAAATACATTGTAATAAAGCTAGGTGGAGCGACAGCCTACGAAAAATACGGTGTAAGTTTTGCCGCGGGATTCTTCCTAGGATACATATTCTCGGCGTTCATACTAGGCCTGGGAATGGTCTACAGGTTCCTGTTCCCATACTAGTGATCTAAAATGAAAAACAACGTTTTTATTTTGTTCATCCTATTAGCCTACATGTGTATAGGTGTAACGGGAGCACAACCTCTGAAAGTGAATCTTTCCCATCTAAACGAACTTTATGACCCTAAAACCGGCGGCTGGTGGGAGTTCTGGAGCAACGGCAGGTTTATGGGACATGTAAACGTAGATGACACCGCTAGAGCAGCGATAACCTATTTAAATTATTACATCCACTTCAGAGATAAAAACGTGCTTGAATACGCTAGAAAAGCACTTACATTCACTATGAAAATGCAGGATCCAAAGGGGCTGTTCTACCTCTACCTCGTCGATGAGACTAAAACTGACCTTGGAGCAGGCGACTGGTTTGGGAGAGCAATACATGCCCTCGGTCTAGGTTACATGGTTTTCAAGGACGTCGACGCAGTTTTCGCTAGGAGGCTCGAGGAGGCTATATTGAAATCAAAGCAACATTTCCCCTACATAAGTTCAACATGGACTATCTCCCATATAATAATGGGTTTAACCTACTACTACAATGCCAGCCACGCCGACTGGGCTAAGGAAGCTATTGAACTACTTTCCGGTAAACTGCTTTCAAAACAAGCAAACATAGAAAATGTTGTCAAGGAATACCCTCCATGGGGCTTCTATAGTGAAAGTTTAACCTATGCTCCAGGGCTACCGATCCAAGCATTGGCGCTTGCGGGCAGAATCCTAAATAAAACAGAGTACGTGAATAGCGCCAGGAAAGCCACTGAAAAACTTTTCGTACACCTTGCTATAAGCCACCAGTTCACCTACTCCGATAAAACATGGTTTTCATGGAGATGTATTCCAGGAACCTATCCTTGTCCGCCTATAATTCCAGCCACCATAGTTAAAGCCTTTGCATTATCGGCTAGAAGCATATCCGACGAGGAGATATCCAAGGTGCACCATATCATGGCTGGCTTGGCTGCTTCCTGGTTTCTGGGGAACAATCCAGCTGGCGTACAGATGTACAATCCCAATACAGGAATGGTCTACGACGGAATACTAGGTGAAGGTAGAGTTAACACTAATAGTGGATGTGAAGCCACGGAAGTACCGTTGGATGCCCTAATATACGTGGTTTCAAATGAGGATAGTTCCAGATACCTGTGGGCTAGATCGATCTCCCATTCCACTCCATTGATGCTGGAGGCTGAAAACCTGCAGGGAGTCTACAGAATAGCGAGGGGGGATGCTTTCAAGGGCAAATACATTGTTCTAAATAAAGGGAATTTCATTAAACTTGGTAAAATTGACCTTAAGGGGTCAGACAAATTCAGGATACTCCTACTCTCGAGGAAAAGCGACTGCACCCTAGAGGTGTATTTAAGCGGAAAACTCTTGAAAAGGATCAGACTGGAATCCTCTTCATGGAGTTTCCTCTCTATAGGGGAGTTCGGTAAACCGGGTGAATATTTGCTGAAGGTGGTTGAGGGGGAATTGCAGGTAGACATGGTGGTTGTTGAACCCTTCATAGAATATAGGGTATACCAGATATCTCAAAACGAGTACCTTCTATTGGGCTTAAAGCTGTTTAATACGAGTGGTCTACTTAAATTCAAAATTGGGAATGTGAACGTGACGATAAAAGTGGATGAAAACCTCAATGTTGTTTCGGCTTCCTCGAATAAAGGAGCCGTACATATAGATGGTAAAAGTGGAGACGAGCTAAAGGATCTTTCCCTGGGAGGACTGCATGTCGTAAAGACTGGAGACGTTAAAGTTAATCTCATACTCTTCCCCCTGGGCTCTGGTGGAGGAGGAGAAAACGTTGAGAAGCCTTCGGAAGTGAATTGGGTTGGTATCTTAACGGTAGCTATATTAATAATATCAGCTACCTTCATTTTAATCTTAAAATGGTTGGGAAGGAGGAAACATGGAGACCCTATTTAGCAGACTGGTTAAAAGCCTGATGCAACTAGGGTTAAGGAATTATGAGGCTAGAGCATACGCTACCATAGCGATCTTCAGAGAGGCTACTGCACCGAACATAGCCGAGAGATCTGGGATCCCCACATCCAAAATATACTCCGTGTTAAAATCCTTAGAGGAAAGAGGGCTGATAGAATGCCAGAACGGGAGACCTAAAATCTATAGAATTACAGACCCCGACTACAGTTTCTCAAACCTGATTAAAGTCTATGAGGAAAAGAAAAACTCTATAGTAAAATTATTGAACGAGATTACAGGGCTGGAGGAGCAGATTCATGGAGGAGTATGGGTTGTAAGGGGGGCTAGGAATGTTATCAGGAAGATAAAGGAGCTTTTAAAGCACGCAGAAACATGTATAGCTTTCGCCGCCCCCGACTTCCTATACAAGAAATTCATACAAGATCTAATCGAAGCTGGGAGAAATGGTAAAACCTTGTCACTGGTAATATATGAAACTGACCGTGACCTCACTGAAAACCTTGCCAGCATTCTAGGCCGATACTCTAAGGTTAAAAGAAGATTTATACCGACTGTGGTGACGATACTTATCGACAGGAAGGTGGGTCTTTCATCGTATTACTCGATTTTAAACGAGAAAGGAGAAACGCATCTCTACGCCATAGTCATCGAGGAGGAGAGTCTTCTAAGGCTTTTAAATGACTTTTTCCACCTGGCCTTATGGATAACTTCAGAAGAGTTAAGGTTTAATCTAGCCACCAGGTTTAGAAAACCCCAAAGCTACACGCATTTCTGGCGGGTGGTGGAAGACGCCAAATACTTTATAGATAAAGGCTTGACCTTGAAGGCCAGCGTTGAAGGAAGACTACCTAAAACCGGTGAAATAACGGTAGTTGAAGGGAAGATAACGGACGTCAACATAGACTATAACTGGCTTAAATACAGCCTAACGATTTCATCGGGTAGAAAGAAGTATGAGATAGGGGGATGGGGCTGCGTCGTAGAGGAGATAGAGGGACTGAAAGTAGTTCTTCATCCACCTAAGTGAAATTTCCAGAGATGCACACGGAGCAAACTTTCGAGTATACCCATATACTTTATCTTTCGCTGATAGAGTAGATAGTATTTTTCCATATAACAAGGAATTTATATATGAAAACATTACAGATATATATCATGGGGGTTAGGGACTCTTCTAAGTATAAGTTTTTAAAACTAGTAGGACTTCTCAGAAAACACATCCACCTCTTCACGGCGGTAATTACGTTGTCTTTAATAGGTACAGGTTTGGGTCTAGTTTCACCCTTGTTAACTAAAAACATAATAGATGAAGGGATTATGGCGGGCTCGTACGAAAAGCTACTTTACTATACGTGTCTCTTGATTGTAGTTTATGTTCTAGGAACCATGGTATCGACTTTAAGAAACTATTTAAACACATTCTTAAGCGAAAGGGTGGCACATGAACTTAGAAGGAAGATATTCGATAAAGTGCTCGAACTAGGCCATGAGATGGAAAATGTACTTACGGGGGACGTGGTTGCACGTATGTTAACGCACGTCAGGAGGCTTAGAGACTTCATCGTAAATACCTTGCAGACCATTATTCTGAATACCCTTTCTCTGGCAGGCATGCTTATAGTCGTCTTTTCTCTAAACTTCAAGCTGGCCTGCATAGTCCTAGCACCGGTGCCACTCTATGCTTTAGGGCTCCTCTTCTATCAGCCACGTATAAGGACGTTGTTTTACCAGACATGGAGTAGCATCTCCAAGCTATCTGCCTATTCCACTCAGATAATCCAGTCACTTTACTTGGTGAAAATTTTTGGGCGTGAACGTCTGGAGAAAAATAGGTTTATCAGCCTCTCATGGAGTGTCTTAACCTCGCGTATCAATGCGATCAAATACAGTTTAAAGGTGCTTCCCTGGCTCGAGTTGCTTCTTTCATTAACGTCGGTAGCTGTAATGTATTTTGGGGGAATCATGGTGATAAAAGGAGAGATGAAGATAGGGACTTTAGTCGCCTTCCTAGCGTATGTCTGGCAAGTTTATGGCCCTATTAGAGCTTTAACGGGCGTTGTGAACAATCTAAGCGACGCACAGGCAGCGTATGAAAGGCTTCAAGATTTTCTTGAGGCGAAGCCAAGCATAAGAGAAGCCCCAGAGGCGAGAGAAATGGAGATTAGAGGTTTAATTGAGATCGAAAACCTGTGGTTCGCCTACAGACCAGGTGCCCCTGTACTGAAGGGCTTAAACCTGAAGATTCAGCCAGGGGAAATCGTAGGCATCGTTGGCCCTAATGGGGCTGGCAAAACTACGCTCGTTAGGATACTAGTGAGGTTCCTTGATGCCAAGCTGGGACGCATTAAGATAGACGGCGTAGACTACAGGTATATTAAGCTCGACTGTTTAAGAAGGCAAGTTGCAATGGCGACCCAGGAACCTATACTAATACCTGGTAGCGTGGCCCTAAACATCGCCTATGGGAGTGAGAACACGGAGCCAGCCAAGATACTGGAAGCAGCTCTGGCATGCCAGTGCCATGATTTCATCATGAAACTACCCTTAGCATACGATAGTGATGTCGGTGAGCAGGGTCGCCGTCTATCGGGTGGACAGAAACAGTTAATTTGTCTAGCAAGGGTTTTTCTATCTAAACCTAGGATACTTATACTAGATGAAGCCACCTCAAGTGTCCACGTGGATATAGAGAAGAAAGCCTTAACCAACATAATAGGGTGTCTTAAGGACAGTACAATAATCATAATATCGCATAGACCGACCATAGGAGCGTTTGTCAACAGGATAGTTACATTAGAGGAAGGGAAAATAACTGGTGAAAGAAAAGGCGAGTTAAGGAAGAAGCCCGTTATAAACCCTATTACAATACAGGTAATTAAGCCCACTGGGGTAAATATTAGAAAAATCGGTGACAAGATAGTCCTCTCAACAAATGAGGGCATGTTCAAAATCAACCGTATAGATGTACCCTTCCCCATATCTAAACCAGGTGTTCTCCTCCTACATACATCACCGGGTATTCATGTGATCATAGAAGACTGGAATAGAATGGACCCTGAATCCCGGAGGATACTACATGAAGAAATTAAAAGGACATTGAACATAGTTCAGGTTAAGGAGCTGTTAAACATAAGACCCTTCGCCCGTTTCGCAGCCGAGGTGGAGATGATAGATGAAGCAGACAGGAAAAGAAAAATCATCGTCCCCATAATAAATCTGGTTGTCCGGGGAAAGAACTTCTACATAGCAGATAAGAGGAACCTATATTTGGTCGACCTCACCCGTGTGAAACCGTTTATAAGATGGCGAGCCCAAGCCCTGGCAAGAACTTTTGAAGGCGAGTAGTAATATCTTTTAAAATGAGAAAACCAAATATCAGGAGAAATATATCCTATTACCGGAGACTTTGTCTTGAAAAAAGGGTTTATAACATACAGGGATCCTGAAGGGGGCGTTAAGCTCCACTTCAGATGGGATTCCAAGGATCTTGGAGTCTTAATAATAAACTCCGCTAAAGTGGTTTACCTAAACCGTACAGCTGCATTCTATGTGGAGCAGATGTTGAAGGGAGTTGACCCTGGAAAAGTCGCTAAAAAGGCTGTTAGAAAGTTCAAGGGATTAACATTGGAGAAGGCTAAAAGAGACTACGAAGAAATAGTCTATAAAATAAACAGTCTTATAATGGGGGATGTATGCCCTGTAACCTACCTGGGATTAGAGAGGATTGATCCATTAACCTTCGAGACCCGTGCCCCCTTTAGAGTAGACCTTGCGGTAACCTATGATTGTAACAACAGGTGCATCCACTGCTATAGCGCTTCGCCCAGAACACTAAAAAACGAGTTGAACACTAAGGGATGGAAAAGAGCTATATTGAAGCTTTTTAAGGTAGGTGTACCCAATGTAGTGTTCACCGGAGGAGAACCTACACTGAGAAGCGACCTCAATGAATTAATATCGTATGCGGAGAACCTTGGGATGGTTACGGGACTTGTAACTAATGGAAGAAAACTAAGCAACAAACGATACCTGGATACTCTACTTGAAGCAGGGTTAGACTACATTCAAGTAACCTTAGAGAGCCACAGGCCTGAAATACATGATAAAATCACGCAGGTTAAGGGTAGCTGGAAGGAGACGATTCAAGGGATAAGAAACATCCTGGATGCAGGCGTATACCTAGATGTCAACATGACCCTAAGCAAATTAAACTGCATGGAGGTGGAGGAGTACGTGGATTTCCTACACGAACTAGGGGTTAGAAACGTGTCAGCAAACAGGCTGATATATTCTGGTAAGGGTTTAGAGGTTAAGGAGTGGTTTGAACCGACCATGGAGGAGACTAAAATGGCTTTAGAGGTTTTGAGCGAAAGGACACAAGAATATGGTATGAGGTTTAGATGGTATGGTGTGACAAGATACTGTGAATTAAACCCCCTAGAAATGGGTTTGGGGCTGAAGTTCTGTTCAGCCTGTAGCATAACGTTGGCCATAGAGCCTGACGGCACGGTCATCCCCTGTCAAAGCTACTATCATCCTCTAGGAAACATTTTAAAGGATAAATGGGATAAGATCTGGCACAACCCTCTATGTGAAGCCATTAGGAAGCGGAGTTTCGCTGGTGAAGTGTGTCGAGAATGCCCGTTCCTCCAGTCGTGTGGTGGAGGATGCCCCCTGGAGGCGAAGATTAGGCCGTTCAACATGAAACCGAGTTCCTGAAGATCCTACCATTTCGGTTCCTCGACAAGCTTTACTGTTCTGCCACAATAGGGGCATTTGATGAACTCTTGGCCGGGTTTAGGCTCAGGTAGGGAGGCCCCACAGTAAGGGCATTTAAGTTCCTCTACATCAAGCCGTCCTGAGGGATCCCATGAAACCTTTACCTCGACTACACGTGGTCTAGGCTTAAGCAACCGGTATGCTATAACAGTTCCCCCTACTAGTAGCGGGAAACCCACAAGAATCCTGTAGGGGTTCACCACTGAAGCTATCAAAAAGATCGCCCCGAAAAATAGCATCCCAGCAGCAACAAAGCTTAATAACAGTTTTACGGCATCCAAGCTCCATCACTTTAAGTAGATTATTATATTAGTTCTAAATATAATGTTTAGGGTCTAAATGAAAAGGCGGTTACTTAACGTGTTGCTGGCAACTCTACTTTTACTTCAAGTAGGTACATACTCCTTCAACACGGTTTACGCGCAACCACTTAAATACAGGATTCTCGTAGAAAACGTCACCCTATTTGTGGAGAAGGATACCACATGCATCCTAGTCTATAATTTGACCGTGAAAGTTGACGAAGGGGCTATAAAAAACTATGTCAGCATAGGTATGCCAAACCGTTACTTCAACGTGGTCGAGGCAAAGGAGCTGGATACCGGTGAATCGATAAAATTCACGGAACACCGTGAAGACGGGAATTTCTACGTGGAGCTCAAGGTTTCAAGGGCCATAAAGGCTGGCGAAACAAGGGTTTTCTGGCTAGTAGTTGAGGTTAAAAACCTTGTTTTCAAGGATGAAACAAACCCTGGGAACGCTGGACTCCAGTTTATCCCCAGCTGGTTTCCGGTGAAGGTGGAGAAGCTGACTTTAACTATAGTGCTGCCGGAGGGGGTTAAAGCAAACGAGGTTAAAAACACCCCAGACTACGACAACATAATGAATATCTCCGGCAGGGTGGCCTTATACTGGGAGAGACATGGACTAGCGCCAAACGAGAAACTAAAAGTCGGTGTGAGTTTCCCCGCGAAATACTTGACGGCAACCCCCCTTGAACCCGGTGAAAAAGGGTTCTGGGACACTATGCTGGACTCCATTTTAGCCAGCCTCCCAGACATAATATTTGTAGCTTTAATCATGGTATCAAGCTATTATATCTACAAGACACAGAGAAAGATGGAGTATGAGGAGCCTAGGTTGATGGTGGAGGCTTTAGGCCCCCGTAAAGGACTATATGCACCCGAAGCCGCATGGCTTATAGAAAGCCATAAAAGGAGGCCAGACTATGGCAAGATACTTACAATGATACTATATTCTCTGATAAGGAAAGGGGTTGTGGAGGTGGTTTCCGTAAACCCCCTCAAGTTAAGGAAAATTGGAGACGGAGGAAGGTTAAGATACTATGAAAGGGGGTTTCTGGAATGCATAGAGGAGGATGGCGGTTTAAGAGAAGAGTGTCTCGTCAAGGTGATAGATTCCCTCGACAAGGGGGTGGCAGAGAAGATTCGGGGTTACAGTCGAAGGGAAACAATAAGATACTATAGGAGGATTGTGGATAGGGCATGGAGAGAGGTTATTAAGGCGGAAACACCACTCCTCAAGGTCAAGACAGCGGAGGAGAAGCTGGATTGGCTTATGATGGATCCGGAATATAGGAGAAAACTGCCTAGAATATTATCCTACAACTACCCCGTATACATTGATAACCTCACTGTCTGGAATAGAACGCTACCTGTAGAGACTAGGGAAGGCTTCAAAGCGAAGCCCCCGAACATAATAGACTTGACGGATGCTGTGGCCAAGAACATCGAGCAGACGGCAGTAAACATTGTTGGAAACGTGGAGAAGTTCGCTGAGCAGGTTGCCTCGACGATTGAGGGAAGAACTGGAAGACAGACTGATGGGAGAGGACGCCCTGTGTTTTCTTCAAGCTGCGCATGTGTCTCATGTGCATGTGCTTGCGCCTGTGTAAGCTGTGCATGTGCCTGTGCTTCTGGGGGTGCAGGCTAAACTATTGGAGGTATCCCCCTTGAAAATATTTTACAGTGAATCCTTCCTCAAACATACACCCCCCTTCCCCCATCCGGAGAGACCTGAGAGACTGAAAATCGCCTTGAAATCCTTGGAAGAGAAAGGTTTTCTAAAAAATCTAGAGGAGCCTCCCTCAGCCTCTTTAAGGGACCTACTTAAAATCCATGATGAACGGTATTTGAAAAGGGTTTTCGAAGCCTCCTCTACGGTACCCAACATGCTGGATGAAGACACCTACATCTCTGAAGGCTCCCTTGAAGCAGCCCTAAAGGCCGCAGGAGCCGCCATAAAGTGTGCGGCTCTCTCCATAAAGACGGAAAATGTTTTCCTTGCACTGGTTAGGCCACCTGGACACCATGCTGGTAGAAAAGGAACAGCCTTAGGAGCCCCCTCACAGGGATTCTGCATCTTCAACAATGTAGCTTTGGCGGCCGCAGTTCTGTTAAATCGGGGGATCGAGAGAATAGCTATAATAGACTTCGACGTCCACCACGGAAACGGTACACAGGAGATCTTCTACCGGGATCCAAGGGTCCTTCACATAGATCTACACCAGGATCCGACGACAATATACCCTGGCACAGGCTTCCCCGAGGACGTTGGTGAAGGTGAGGGGGAGGGAAGCAAGATAAACATTGTTTTACCCATTGGAAGCGGCGACGACATATACCAAAAGGCTTTAGAAGAAATTGTCCTACCTATACTCGAGGAGTTTAGGCCGAAAGTTTTACTCTACTCGGCTGGCTTCGATGCATACAGGGAGGATGGTTTGGCCGATATCAATGCCACCGAATACACGTTTTTCAAACTCGGGGAAATACCTCGGGAAATAGGTGTCAAGAGGGTAGCAGTAGTCTTGGAGGGTGGCTACAGCGTGGGGTTAAGGTTGGGGCTACCTGCTTTCCTACTAGGACTTACAGGGGGTGCCCCGAAATTTGCAAAGCCCTCTAAGTCTACTGAAGGTGTTGAGGTTATGGCTCAATACTATTTCTCTAGGCTTAAGAAAGTGGTTTCAAAATACTGGTGCATTTAGCATCACGAATACAATCACTTACCTAGGATATGAAGCTGTTTAGATATGTACTGGAAATACAATATGTTAATATATTAATTAGCTAAAGATTTTTCATGAGGATTATGACGGATCTTGTACTTGAAACCAGCAACCTCACCAGGTTTTTCGGGGAAAAATGTGCAGTCTACAGGCTCAACTTAAAGGTTCCTAAAGGAGTTGTCTACGGGTTTCTTGGGCCGAATGGTGCAGGTAAAAGCACTACACTTAGAATGGTGGTGGGTTGTCTTAGGCCGACGTACGGTAAGATCAAGGTTTTCGGTTTAAATGTATTCAGCGACCGTGTTAAAGTCATGGAGAAGCTGGGCTATCTCCCTGAAAAGCCTGTGGCATACCCCTATATGACCCCAATGGACTTTCTGGTTTACATGGGTCGATTAAGCGGGTTAACCAGGAAGGAAGCAGTAGAGAAGGCCAGGGAGTTGCTCGACTTCGTGGGGCTGGGTAGGTTAGCCTACAGCAAGGTAAATACTCTCTCCGCTGGCGAAAGACAGCGCCTGGGTTTCGCACAAGCCTTGATAAACGAACCCGAGTTCCTGGTGCTGGATGAACCTACATCAAACCTTGACCCTGTAGGTAGATTCGATATACTAAACAAGGTGCGGAGGCTGGCGGAGGAAAAGGGGTTAACGGTCCTCATATCATCACATGTAATACCTGAGGTTGAGAGAGTCAGCGACTACGTTGGCATAATAAACAACGGGTTGCTTGTAGTCCAAGGAAGGATAAGCGACCTGATAGCAGAGGAGGAGGACGAATACCTGCTGGAGGTCTCCGATTCAAAGAAACTTCTGGAGAGACTCAGGAAGGAGGATTATGTAATTGAAGTCAGAGCCAGAGACCATAAAAGCGTCTACCTTAAGGTAGATTTAAACAAGTCTAAGGCCTTATGGCTGACTCTACCCAAGATACTTGCAGAGGAGAAACTCGCACTATACGGTTTCCGTCCCATAGGAGATCCCCTCGAAAGACTTTTCCTCAGGAGGCTGGGGGTGGCAAGATGAACTCAACGGGCTTGAAAGAGCTATTGGTGAAGATCTACTGGGGCATCAGAAACATAAAATTTATTGTGATAATGGAATACGAGCTACGCAGAATAATCGGCTCAAGGAAGTTCAAGCTGATGCTCGCTGTAATGCTTCTCCCGGACATAATGTTCCTCCTAGGTCTCGGAGGGATAACCCCTGCGGAGACGGGTGTTGACATATGCCTTGAAGAGTTTTGGAGGCAGGCAGAAGACCTCATATTGAACTTTTGGACGGGCTTACCGGCCCAGCTTCTAGCCATACTTATAGCCAGTGAGCTTCTGGCTGGCGAATATGAGAACGAGACCTTTAAACTCCTTGTAACCAAACCCGTGAAGAAGAGCGGGGTGGTTTTAGGGAAATGGCTGGCCTTTCTCATCTCGATGATCCTGATAACACTGCTTCCACTATTGTTGCTGGCCCTCCTAATATCCCTCGCCTATAGAGGCTACTGGGACGCCCTAATCGCCATACTATCATACGACTTTTGGGCCGGGGAATTAACGATGATGGTAGGGTTAACCACTATAGGTACATTTACACTACTGTTTTCAGCCCTTCTCTCAAAGTCCCTCTATGCTGCTTTATCCTCCTTTGCCATAATCCTCATCTACCGGCTTCTCGTACCCAGCATAGCTTGGCTTGAAAACCCGTTACAGTACACTTTGTCGTATCAGCTTGGAGTGATATTGGAGGAGCTAGGATTTATTTTGCCTGAGGGGAGAATGTATGAGGGAGATATATACATAACCTTGCCAGCACTCTACATAGTTAACCTACTTTTCTTGACTGTGGCTATAGTATCTGTATTCTTCAAGGAGGCGAAGTAAACATGAGGATAAAGCCCATCCTACTGGTTCTATTTTTTACGGCAACGATACTCCAAGCTCTTATCATAGAAAGCGTACCTATACCATTAACCGTATCCACGGATGTGGTTAACCTGGTGGCGGGTGCAGTAAACGAGGTTGAAATAACGGTTGAAAATAATGGACGGTTACCTGTGGCCCAAGTTCAGGTCAAGTTGGTGCCAGCCACTCCAAGCGTCACAGTAATAGGGTTCTCGAGCATCCTGATTGAAAAGATAGGTGCGGGTTCATCGTATTCTTTTAAGGTAAAGCTTCTTGTACCCAGAACAATCTACGGTTCAGCCGTATCCCTTACAATCTACCTGTATTACCGGGATCCCCTAACAGGGATCCAGTTCACGGATACATACACCCTCAGCTTCCTCGTTAAAAGCAGATGCTACTTGGAGCCGGTTTTTGTGGAGAGAAAGGGAAACAAGGTATCTATAGTTCTTAGAAACCCTTCGCCGATTAAATTATCCAATGCTTCCGTACACCTAGAATATGGAGGAGTGATCGTCAGCTCCCCCTACTCCATTAAAATAGAAGCCGTGGATTCAGAGAGCAATGTTACACTCGACTTCAAGCTGATAGGCTTCTACGACTACATTACCATCGCCGTGACGTACGATGACGGGTGGACCGACCGGTATACGGTCAAGCTTCCAGGCTCAGCCCATAATATAGTTGTAGAGTCTGTTGAAAGAATGGGAGGCAATGTTACAGTAAAGTTAACCAATATGGGGGAGGATGATGAAGAGGACATAAAGGTTTCTCTAAAGTATATGGGGGCGGTGGCTGGCCTACCCTACGAAACAACAATACCGTTGATTAAAGCCGGTGAAACAAAGCTAGTTTCATTCCAGCTCCCCCAAACCTACACGCAGATAACGGTGAGCATAGTGTATCCTGATGGATTCAAGACGGAAAAAACATTTAGTATCGGCGCGTTCAGCGGAACCCTGCTAGAACTAAGATGCACCTACCCTGAAAGGAGAGGAGAGCTCGGCACCACAGTCTACTACCCTATCTCGATAGTAAACAGAGGGCTATCTGACGTATACAAGCTCTCCGTTACAGGGCTACCATCTCTCTTTAAATGGAGGTTCCTCAAGGATAACTCCGAAATCCAGGCAGTATACCTGGAGGAGGGACAACAAAATGTAGTCCTCCTCGCGGTCGACATACCCAAAATACCGTTAAACTTCACTCTAGATGAGACGATATCCTTCAAGGTTACGGTTAAACCGGAGTCAGGTGGTGCGGCGGGGGAGCTAGAGCTTAAGTTAACCCCGACCACCACAAGTAGCCTTCAGGTCTACTCTAAGGGATGGTACGGTGAAGCCATTTCAGGGGTCCAGGGACTCCATTACGTCGGGATTCCCTATTCAACCGGACTACTACCCAAGGGATCCACCATTTCGGCCAAGTATAGGCTTGAGGAGAACAAGACATACGTTATCCTACTTTACGGCCCCTTCGTAGGCACTAGAAGCGACCTCAACCTCTACCTCCTCGACGTGAACGGAGGGCTCTTAGCTGTATCGGCTAACGGGCAGGGGGAGCCGGAGACGTTAACAGTCAGGATAAGGAAGACAGGCCTATACCTCCTAGTGGTATCCAACGAGGAGACGACTTCAAGGAGCATGGGTGAAGGGGTGCTACTTGTATCCGAGCTACAGCCAGCACCCGGCACAACTACAATCCATCTCCAACCACCCCTATTCCAGGCCTCCATCATAGTGAACCTAACTGGACTCACGGGCACAGTCCACTTAACGGTCAAGGGAGGAGACTTCACAGCCCTCCTCTACCCCTTCTCCACCAACAGGGAGAAAACAAGATACGACCCCTTCGTCCCAAGGGCATCCACAACCGTGAAAAGCGTCAACGGATCCGCCGAACTAGAGCACACGGTTAAACGAGGCGACGCACTAATCCTAGTGCAATTTAAGGCAAGCCGGCCCCTAAACCTGACGATAGAATGCAGGATACAGGGAGAGAAAGGCGTGGAAATAGGTTTACTGGAGCAGGATCTAATATACCTTGCAGCAATACTAGCCACAATAACACTAATAGCCGTAGCACTCTGGGGCGAGAAAACAATAGGCTCCAAGAAAACCTAAAAGAATACTACACTTCATTAAACCAATCTAAAACCAGACGCAAGCTAACCCCATTCTTCTTCGCAGTCCTCAAAATAATCTTAAGCAACATATCCCAGAAAGCAGGACAATAAACGTTACAAATCTCCTCCTTAAGCCTCTCAGGACAGCAAACCACAGCCTCCCTAACAGGCATACCAAGCCTAGCACCAACATAATAGTCTAAAACAGCGACAAACTCAGCTCCCATAAGCCTACAAAAATCATCCCAAACCCTCAAAACCAACTTCACTTCCTCACTCTGACCCTCAACCTCTCCTCCGGCCACCACCAAACCCACCTACCTCCATCCCACCTAACAAACTTCCACAAATAAGGCGTGGATTTAACGATGGATTTACTAGACATTATAATTTCTCCATAAGGAAATTCGATGTCAAACATTGTTAACAACTCAAATATTCTTTCATGCATAAAACATGGGGGTTGTCCAAGAACTAAAGCCGTATTTACATCTATAAGTGCCGTGCTAAAATATGGTAATTTAATTAAAGACCTAGCCACTATGTGAGCTTCTTTTCCCTTTATATAAAATAATCTAAAAGGTACTTCATTCATAGGCAGATATGGTATAAAAGTATTGTATAACCATGCAGGCATAACATGTCGCTTAAAATGATATGATAAAGTTTGACTTGAAGTTAATGCGATCGATTGATCGATTTTTAACGCTTCTTTCAAAGCTTCTTTATGCCTGATAAAGGGGCCCCTATGTAATTTCGCAGACAATATAATTAGATCATAAATGTCCGGCGTGATATTTTCTACTTCTCGAAAACAATTATTTTCTGGATATTCTTCTTTGGTGAATATATTTGAAAAGACAGGAATAAGTGTACCTTTTTCAGGAAGATATAATGTACCCCCATCATCTGGCCTCCAACGATAATATTTTAGGCCACGAATGAGAATTAATATATTTGCTGGTATGGAGTTACAATATTCTTCTAGGAAAACATAAGGTATTAAAGCTGATATAAGCTTTAAAATTCTTCCCCCTCCATAGATGTTACGAACTGATACTGTACCATAGGGAAGTTCTTCAATTACTGTTGGTTCAACAATAAGTGCGATAGGAATTAACCCGAATTTACCATAGTCAGGTACGAAGTAAACACGGCCTTTTCTATAAAGCTTTGTAAGGGTATTTTGTACAGAAGAAAGACACATACCTGTATTTCGTGCGATTTCACGCAGCGTCTTTGAAGATGGCAAATGGTATATTACTTTCCATTCATTTTTCGATATATAAATGCTACGATACATGAAGAACCCTCAATAAAAAGTTAGAGATAAGTATTGTTATATGTTTTTAAGGGAACGGATCGGGATCAGGTGTTGGCCATCCTTTGTCTCCGTCTGCGTTTAGTGTCGTTGTGTCGGGGTTGCCTAGCACGTATGTAGTGAGTGCGCAGAGGAAGAGTAACAGTAGTAGGCTGAGTATTTTGGGGTTTTTGAGGAGTATTTTTAGGAAGAGTTTTATCTTTTTGCTTATTTTCATGGTTGTTTCCACCGTGTTTTTTAGATGATTTCTCCTTTAAATATTTTTTGTTTTCGACCGAGAAACTATTTTCTTTTTCGGTCAAAATCCAATAATATAGATTGTTTAAAATGTAAATGGAAAAGTATATTAGTTGACTATTTTTAGGGAATTAGGGTGCAATGTTTGTTGTCTTTTTCTAGGGGTTTTTTGTTGTTGTGTTTGGTGGGTTTCTTTGCTATTTTGAGTTCGACTATGTCTAAGTCTCCTACCCTTCCGCTGTTTGCCGGTTTCCTCGGTGTTGAGCCTGCTGAACTGGGGTTTATTGCTGCCGCCTCTACGGTGACGGGGATCTTCACTAACGTTACTGCTGGCTCTCTCTCGGATAGGTATGGTAGGAGAAGGTTGCTTCTGGTGGGTGGTTTTGTTTTTGCTTCGGCACCCTTCCTGTATCTATTTGTGTCCAGTGGCTGGCAACTGGCTTTGGTTAGGGTTTACCATGGGTTGGCTACGGCTATATTCATGCCAGTGGCTGTGGCAACTGTGGCCGACATGTTTCCCTCTAGGCGGGGCGAAATGATGGGGTTGTTCCACTCTTCCACGCTTATAGGCAGGGTTATTGCACCGACTCTTGCGGGGACATTAATATATTTAGCTAGCTTCAAGGCCACGTATCTCGTATGCGGTGTAAGCGGTTTAATCGCACTGCTGTTCATGTCTCGTCTTCCAGCCCACTCTAGCCGGGAAAACTTGGGAGGAAAGGTGTATACGAGTCCTTTGGCGAACATCACTAGGGTTCTCTCGGATAGAAGGGTGATATTTATAGGTGTTACGGAAGCTTCGGTGTACTTTTCAATGCAGGGTATAGAAACCTTCCTACCCCTCTACGTCGAAACCCTGTGGACGGAAACGTGGTTAACCGGCATAATTTTTACCGTGGAGATGCTGGTGATAGCCCTATTGAAGCCGCTTATGGGCAGGGTTTCGGATAGGATGGGGCGCTTAAAAATGATCATTGCAGGCCTCCTTGTGTCGTTGCTTGGAGCCCTCCTCCTATCCCTCTCTCACAGTATCTACCCGATAATTACATCAATAATAGTATACTCGATTGGGGTATCTGCGTGTACCGCTGCCACAGCCCCCTTTGTCTCCGAGCTGGTTACCAAGGAAATGTATGGTGCAGCAATAGGGTCGCTGGAAACTATAAAAGACGTAGGGCAAGCCCTAGGCCCAATAGTCTCCGGCTTCATAGTAGCAAACCTAAGCTATTTTCATGCATTCTCCTTTTTAGCTTTAGTCCTTTTAGTAGATATACTGGTTCTACTCTTAGGCTTCAGGAGGATGACATAAAGGGATCCAGCCTACGTAACTATTCAGGGGAAATAGTTAGGGATTTTTAGCCGAAGCCTATGGAACACATCTATCCTCTTATCGTATTGCTTTAAAGCCGCTTCCTCTAGGAGTTTAACGTATTCCTCCTCTATTCTACGTGTTATGTTCCTCCAGCTGTAGTTTTTCTCAACATGTTCTCTAGCCTTTCTCGACAGATAAAGCCGAAGTGTATCGTCTAAGTATAGACGGTATATTTCATCGGCTATTGTCTCGGGATCCACGTCCCTGAGGAGGATCCCGTTAACCCCGTCGATTATTATCTCCTTAAGCCCTCCTATAGCACTTGCTATCACAGGGATGCCGGATGCCATGGCCTCTAACGCGACTATCCCAAAGGATTCCCCGAAGAGGCTAGGCATCACGAAGACATCTGAAGATCTATACAAGTCGGGTAGGAGAGAGTCATCAACCCTCCCTAAAAATAAAACCTGTTTATCCAGCCCTAAACTCTCGACCTTTTCCCTAAGGGATCTTTTAAGTGGACCGTCGCCGGCGATCACCAGCAGAATTCCTGGTTCCCTTTTAGCCAGCAGTTTCATGGCTTCCACTAGATGATGAACCCCTTTCCTATAGACCAGTCTACCCACATAGAGTACTATGAAGTCTGCTTCAACCTCCTCTCGGAGCCTTCTAGAACCCTTAGGGTTAAACCTCTCCGTGTCCACGCCGTTCGGTATGATCTTTAGGGGTACAGAGGGGGCGAAGTTTCCGATAAACCTTGCAGCCGCGTTACTTACCGCAATTACTTCATCTGCTTTACCTATAATGGATCTAAACGGGAATGCCACAAACCCTAAAGTTTTAAGCAAGTAGTTGTAGTCATATAGGTAGGCGCTGTGGTTTGTCAAAACTGTCGGATAGCCGTTGATGGACGCCGAGAAGATCGATGCTAAGGGTATGGGTGTAAATGCATGGTGTGCGTGGACTATATCGGGGTCAAAGTCGTCTAAAATCTTTTTGATGACGCCGTTGCCTGAAAGTCCCCACAAGAACCTGAGGAAATCCTTGTGCTCCAGCTCTATTACCTCGAAAGGCCATTCACCCCTATCCTCCCTTTTCCTGGTTACAATTGCTATATCATGTCCCCTTGAACGTAGATTTACAGCCAAGTCCCTGACATGGCTAGCTACCCCACCTATATCGGGTGGAAACCACTCGGTAGCTAACAGTACTTTCATTTCAAATCGACCTCCACTATCATCAGCGTCTAGAACAGGGTTTCGGTTTTCAGAGAGACGATAGTTTCTCCTTAAAGCTATTAAATAACTTGAGTAACTCTCTCGGCGCCAGTGATTTAAGTTTCTCGATCAACATCACCGTTAAACGCAATACGTGCCGCGATTTCCTAGTTTCATTTAGAATCTTCATCGCGTTTTTCTTCGTATCTTCATTAAAGCTGTCAATATGGTCTTGAATAAACTCTGTCAAGAATGAAAGTTGCTTATCTATAATGTTGCTAAAGAACACTTCTATTATATCGAGTAACGTA
>QMRH01000017.1 GCA_003650675.1 Thermoprotei archaeon
CATTCTTATCAACAATTGCCATGCATATCCTATCTGAGTTGAAGTCAAAACTAGCTACATGACCTCTGGGATTATAGTGTCTGGATGTTTTGCTTAGATGTTTAACGTAAAGCTCTAGAGGGATATTGACATGTAACTCTATTCTACCATTCTTAAGATATATTCCTGCTCCATAGGGAAATTGAGCGTTTACCAACTCTCTTATAACCTCTAGATACCTACCTCCAAACCTTACCTTAGCCACTATCCACTTGTGTCGTCCCGTTGGTGAGGGAATCTTTATTTTAACAACATCTGTTGATACAAGTCTAATATTCCTGTTTCCTTTCTCATCCCCCTTACCTACCGAGAATAGTTGTGGCTTCTTAAGCTTGAGATATGGTTGATCTTTGTAAAGCCTAGCTCTTACAAGTGCGGAATACGAGTAGTGAGCGTTATTAAGTATTCTTGAAGTGAGTAGCTTTACTATTTCACTCTCCTTAATTCCCTTCCTCATTAGTGAGTGAGCATACTCAATAGCATCCTTAAAGTTTCTCATAACGTAGAATAGAAGAGCCTTATCCTCTAGAGAGTTGAAGAGTAGTTTTCCCTTAATGGTTGGTCTTACTTCCTCCATTTCTCGATCACCAGTCTATCGTTCTCAGGATCATAGTAAATCACCAATTTGTCCTTTGGTTTAAGACCCCACTTATCAGCAATCTCCTTAGGTATCGTGACCTTCATCTTAGGCAATACCCTATACACTCCTATTAACTCCATAACACCACCAGAAATACTTATAAATAGTTAGTGATTAATAACTCTATTGGTCTAACCGACTCCGATGATGAAGACGAGGGGGATGAGCATCAAATGAATCCGAGTTCGATGAGGGGAGTTAGAAGGCAATGGCTAGCTCCCGTAGTCGGGCTTAGAGGATGAAATGGGTGATGAATATCTACATAGGCAATCATAGACCTACGTAGGTAGGAACCCTTATGAGATGGTCTAGATATTAATGGATTTCAATAGCCTTTAATAATATTGTTAAAAGGATTAGGTAGCATGGAAGACTGTGTATAAACATGGCTTCAATAACCTTCCTCTAAGTAAGGCTTAAATATGGCTCTTTTTTATTAGGTGTGAAAAACCTTCTCTAGGGGCGCGATGAAGACAGGGGTGGGATTAGGCAGACATCTGGTAGTAGAAATGTACGATTGCGATATAAAGGTACTTGACAGTATAAATCTCATCAGACAGGCTCTTCTCGAAGCAGCTAGGGCCGCTAACAGCACTGTTCTGGGAGATTATTTCCATAAGTTTTATCCCCAGGGGGTTACCGGCGTTGTTGTAGTGGCAGAATCCCACCTCTCTATACACACCTGGCCTGAATATGGTTTTGCAGCGGTTGACATATTTACCTGCGGTGAGCACACTGAACCCTGGCGTGCTCTAGAGGTCTTGAAGAAAACGCTTAAACCGAGAAGAATGATGGTCATGGAGATGAAACGTGGACTCTACGAAGTAATTAGTAAAAGTGAAGAGGTCTCCCAGAGGGACGAGTTGAAGAGCGGTATTTGACTACACCAATAAACTGTTAATAGCTGATAATATTTTAGAGTGTTAAAAGATAATTTTTAGGAGAAGGTGTATGGGAAAACATCATACAGAGTTTGTAGGGAAAATATTTTTTGGAATAGTTGTTACAAGCGATAAAATATATCAAGGGAGAGCAACCGACGAGATAGTTCCACTGGTAGAAGAAATTATCAGTAAAAATGGGTATGAAATCCTTACAGCATGTATTGTACCAAACGACTCGGATAAGATTAAAGAAGCTTTAAGCAAGGCTGTTAAAGAGGGTTGTCATGTGGTGGTAGTTACCGGTGGCACGGGGTTGAGTTCGAGAGACATAAGCGTCGATGTGATTGAGAAAGAGGCATGGCGTTCTATACCAGGCTTTGGTGAACTATTTAGATTACTCACGTTTAAGGAGAAGGGTACGGTTGCCTGGTTATCGAGAGCATCAGCCTTTATAGTCAAGGCTGATGAAAGGAAGTCGCTAGTCTTCATTACACCGGGAAATCCACAGGCCGTTAAAATGGCTCTAGAAAAAATCATTTTACCTGAAGTTCGACACGCTGTCGCTGAACTATTACGTTAGGAGAATAGCCCCGGCGGGATTCGAACCCGCGTCGGCGGGGCCAGAGCCCGCCATGCTTGACCGCTACACCACGGGGCTTGCATAAAACATATTTTCCCAGAAGGATATATATTTGACGCGTAAACCAAACTTTTGGATCATGAGTCCAGGTCTTCGACGAAATTCTATGTGCAGGGTGTAGGGGTTGAAGCAGGAGATAATATCCTTAATCCTCCACGAATTAGGTGATGGAAATGAAATTCAGCTAGAAAAATTTTGTAAACGTTACCTCATACCCCTTGAAACGCTAAAATCCATCCTGAAAGACTACCAAGACTACATTGAATACCATGACTCCACTTTGAGATTACGGGCTAAGATAGATTTTCTGCTGAAATTGGCATCACGGGGGTATCCCGTAAATGAGCTTCTACGCTATATTTCATGGAGAGAATTCGAAGACTATGTATGTAATTTACTGAAAAAATATGGCTTCAATGTGAGAAAAAAGGTTCGTTTTAAAGCCTGTGGAAGAAGATTTGAAATCGATGTGTTAGCGGTACGGGATCAAATTATTCTCTTGCTTGAGTGTAAGTTTTGGAGGAGAATATATTCGCGGAGATACTCCTTGAACATGGCGGCACATAAGCATATTCAAAGGGCTGAATGTTTCAGAAATGTTATATTCAGATATTTAAAGGAAGTTGTAGGCAACGAGATTAAGATAATTCCTCTCATCGTAAGCTTTTATGAGACGGATCTTAACATAGTGGAGGATGTCAGAATCCCTATCGTACCGGTATCCATGCTAAGATCATTTCTAATAAAACTGGACTCTATGGAAGACTATATTAGCGTAATCAGAGTCTACAGAGAGGGCTTAGAAAAATTTTCCAAATGAAATGCATCTATGGAAGCTGCATGTTATATAAGGACGTTGACTGAGGCTAAGACGCTTGACTGCATGGACAAGAATAGCAGTATCTCATAAATTAGGTCTCGGAACAGGAGAACAAGCCAATAAAAATTTTGGCGATGAACTTGTGCAGAAGGGAACAAGGTAAAGGCTGGATAAAAGTTTCATTACCTATTGTAGTTAAGGTAATTCTATGTTTGCATGGCGCTTCTTGAGGTCCTTCTCATTTTTACCGAGTTTTTTCATCAACTCTGTTATAAGTCCATCTAAAAGAGCCATGGTGGTGTTTTCGAAGAGTGTTCCAAGGGGTGCCAGCGGCTCGTGAAGACCTAGTATCTGTCTGGCAAAGTAGTCTCTCTCCACTGACACCTTTGTTCTTCCCGGCACAAAAACCACATGATCGGCGATTTCGCCTAGAGGTGAGTCCCTGTAAGAGGTAAAGGCTAGAACCTTTGCACCGGTTCTTTTTGCCATGCGTGCGGCAGCTACTATAAGCTCGGTGCTACCTGAACCGGATATAGCCACAAGGAGATCGTTTTTATTCACGCTAGGTGTTATGGTTTCACCTAACACGTAGACGCTGAAGCCTAGATGCATCAACCTCATGGCAAAAGCCTTACCTACAAGACCCGAGCGTCCAGCACCGCAGATGACAACCTTTTTTCCCATTCTATATGTTTCCATAAGTAAATGCAACGCTCCGTCTATGTCACCTGTATTTATTAAATGCGATGACTTAAGTATGAATTCCGCTATTTCCTTCATCGCCTTAAGAGCCGTCTTAGCCAAAAGAACCTTCACCAGTTTATTTTAGAATATGAGGGAGCTTAAATATATGTCTGTTATCATCAATTTGGGCTTCATTCGTTGCACTACTATAGTAAATACCCGGAAGGAAGATACAGGACCTATAAGTTTCAGGTGAACATTAGAGGTGTTTCGCTAGTCATTCACAGTGCTAGTGGAGTTTTCTCGGCTAAAAAACTGGATAAAGGCACTGAGGTTCTAATAAAACATATGATTATAGAAGATGGATGGAGGATACTTGATTTAGGATGTGGATATGGAGTGGTTGGACTTGTTGCAGCCAAACTCGCGCCTAGAGGACGGGTTATACTAACAGATATAAATAAACGGGCAGTAGCCTTAGCTAGGAAAAATATTGTTCTAAACGGTGTATTTAATGCAGAGGTTAGATGGGGGGATTTATATGAACCTATACGAGGCGAGCTGTTTAATACCATAATATCTAACCCTCCTCAAGCTGCAGGAATGAAGATTATTAAAAGGATAATATATGAGGCTCCTGAACACCTTCTTCATGATGGTTTAATCCAACTTGTTGCGCGACATAGAAAAGGTGGTGAAAGGATATTCAAGTTGCTACGAGAAGTATTTCCTGAAACCCGTATAGTTGGGGGAGCCGCCGGTTACAGGGTTTATGTAGGCTTTAAAACAACCGACTAGATGTATTGAGTTTTATCAATTTATCTCTAGACGAAAATTAGCACAAAGTATTTTTAAAAACAAGAAATATATTGTTATTCACACAGTTAAGCTATAAGGGGTTTAAATAATGCCAATAATAGGCGGAAAAAAGGGTGAAGTTGACACAAAGTTAGAAGAGCTTAGAAATAGCATTACCAGCTTAGCAAACCAGCTGAGAGGGGACATGAGATCTTTAACCGAGGAACTATCCTCTATGATAAAGTTTCTCGAAAGCTCTATGGAAAGCAGGATAACAGAAAATAGTAAAATTATGGCTGCAACCTTACGTGACCTCTCATCCCTTACTGAAATAGTAAGAGAGGAGCTAGAGAAGTGGAATAAAAGCATTGTAGAATACCAGCAGGTACTATTAGAAAGAGAAAAGACTTTAGGAGACAAGGAGAAAACTTTTCTCGTAAACATTGAAACCCTGAAAAACTCCCTCAACGAGCTCAGGGAAACAAGCGGCCTTCTCCTGAAAACCCTCAACGAGCTGGAAAACGTTAGAGCATATGTAGAGGAAAGTTCAAAACTGCTGCAAGAAAAGACAACGAGTTACGATACAATGATCCAAGAGCTCTCAAATAAAATAGAATCCTACGAAAAAATTCTGCGGGAGCTGGAGGAAAAAAGGGAAAAACTTGTCGAACAGGAAGTGAAAAGTAAGGAGCTAGATGAAAGGTTCGCCGAACTAGCTAAAAGGGAAAAGATGATAGAGGAAGACAGGAAAATACTCCTTGACCTCCACGAAACCCTCAAAAATAGGCTTGAAGAAATACGTAAAACCGAAAACCTTGTAAATGAAACTCTCAGCACATTGAAAACTCTAATCGAAGATTTTAAAGGGTATCAGGAGAAGGCAGCGGAAATAGAGGCAGAAAGAAAGACTCTTGAAAAGAAACTAAGCGAAGTAAACATCCTTGAAACAAAGCTAAAAGATCTGAAGGAGTCCCTTGAACGTAGATCGAATGAACTAAGACTATGGGAATCAACGCTGATTTCTCGGGAGGAGGACGTAAAGAAGCTACGTGAGAAAACTATTTCAGAAATGATGTCCTTCATGAAGGAGATTAAAGACAAGCTTAACGAGCTGGAGCAGAGATCAAGGGAGCTTTTGAGCTATGAGGAGGAGTTGAAACGGAGAGAACAGTATATAGAGAGGCTGAGGAATGAAGTTTTAAGACTTGACGAGGAGGTCACTAAAAGAAGGAAGGAGCTTGAGGAACTTGATAGAGAGGTGAAAGAACGGGAGAGAAGAATTAAAGAAGAGCTTGAACCATACTTGAAGAAACTTAAGTCGGAGGAGCAGAGACTGATAGAGTGGGAGAAAAGGCTACTTGAAAAGGAGAGGGAGTTAACTGGGTTACAGAGATCCCTGACAGTAAAGATGGAAATGCTTGCGGAAATGAGAGAGGTAGTTGAAGCCCGTAAAAAAGAGCTTGAAAGCAGGGAAGCTAAACTACAGGAAAAACTCGGGGAACTCGAGGAGCTTAGAAGGAAGAACAGGGATCTTGAAGCAGAGAAAAATAGATTACTTAAAGAACTTGAGATGTGTAGAAAGGAACTAGAAAGCCTTAAGTCTTCCCTCTAACGTAGAGACAAAAACACGAAGACGGTTAAGAAAGAAAGTCCAAGGAAATAGTATAATAGAAATAGTATTCGAAGACATTCACGCTCCGGTTTACCTAAAAGTATAATCTCCCGTGAATAGCGTACCATTATAAGGGAAAGTGACAGCACGGTTCCCTCAGTTATAATGATCGGAAAAGTGAGGTCTAGTATATTTTTCTTTTCTTGGATAAAATCTACAATGAACACTGCGCTAGCCATCAGGAGTATTATGGGTGAAAGAGTTAGAACAATTAATAGTATTTTCACTGCCTCGCCTTTCATTTTTTTATCGTTTGCCTTTAATCCCTTTGTTTCACGCATGTTTTTTGAGGACCTCACGGAGTCTATTTAACACGAATTCGGGCTCTAGGTACGAGAGGTACGGTGCTATCCTAGGACCGTATTCTTTTCCAAAAAACAATAGATAAAGGGCTCTGAAGAACATTTTTTCCTCTCTCCTGGTTCTTTTAATGGAAATCATAGCCTCTTTGATATTCTCCTCGTTCCATGTCTCCAGTCCAGATAATTTTTCGTACAGTTCTGAGAGAAGGTGTATAACTTCTGGATCTATTCTCCTTATAATCTTGTCATCTATTTCTTTAAGTAAAGTAAGCCTATATCGTTCAGGTGCGTATTTCCTGAGCCAGTTCTCTGCATTCTGAAATCGTTTCTTAAGGAGTTTAAGTTCCCTGGAAGTCAAATCCCGTGAAAGTATTCCCGTCTGCCTCAACTTCTTAAGGGATTCTTCCATAAACTTCTCTTTAGGTACTGTTTGAACCAAGGCTACTGCATGTAAGTATGGTACCCTAAATGGAGGAGTTGGCGGGGGGTCCTTTAACTGAGCTAGATAATAGCTCCTAGAAATTCTTTCTCTTTCCTCCGGGTTTTCCGGCTCCTCGACACCATAGTATATTCTTTCTGCTCTATCATACTCTTCAACATAAAACGGCACCTTCTCCAGGCTTAATGTTATCCTTTTAAGTGGAAGAGAGTAAAGGTAAAGGTATTTTAACACTTCTCCTTCAGCTACCTCAAGCCAATCCTTTGGAGTGAAGCCTATAAAATCGCTTGAACCCATATCACCGTAGTCTTTTCTCTCTTTCACATATCCAACCCACTCATAAGCTAAACCCACTGGAGGTGTAAACCCGTACACATTTCTAGCCAAGTCGTTACAGCTTTCTCTCGAACCTCCCGGAGTTGCGTGATCCTTTCCGTAAGGTTCAAATGCTACATTAAGGGCATACCATACGCCAACCCATTCCAGCCGCCACATCAGCTTTCCTCGTGTGAAGTCGGACCAACCGCTATTGCCACAATAATTACATTTATATTTTAAAAACCCTTTACTGGAATCCATTTCCTCTACGACTGTAGTGTTTACCTTTAAACATTTTGAGCAAATTACTTGGAACGGTATCCAGCCTGATGGATAGGGGTTTCGTTTCCGGTACTTATTTATAGTCTTTATGGCTTGACAACGTTTTTCTGTGAGTGTTTTTAAGACAAAGTCTTGCATTCTAGGATTTTTTGTATAAAGGTCTAACGTTGTAACAACCTCTATTTCGGGAACGAAGTCTTGCAGGTAGTTACCGAAGTCTTCCCAATAATGTTCAACCCAGTTATCGTGGCATCCAAACGGATCTGGAACTAGGTAGAGGGGTCTTCCAGTATAGGTTTCAGCCTCACTTTTGTCTTTAAATTGCTCAAGCTGTGTTTTCTTTCCCTTCCACGCGTCCACAGTGTATAAGACTATCGTGTGTTTTACGTTGTATCCTTTATGGGAAAGCTCTTTTACAACGGCATTCACGTATGTTATTTCTCCCCTCAGCCTACCTACGTGTTGTAGCCCCGAGACCGATAGCCCACCGTTACAAACAAGTATTTCCCTTTCCTCGCCAAATAACTTTATTACCTCTTCAGCTTTTCTCTCAACCCACTTTACCATAACAATACCTCGAAAACTATATCCTTGAAGGCTATATGCTTTTTATGTAGTCTGCTGGTAAAAGTAAATAAATATTTTTTATGGCAGAGAACGTGGTTGCCCGTGCATGGTATTTAGGTTATTTTTGATATTATGGGAACTTGTGTGGGTTTCTCCCTCAGCCGCCTCGCCTCTAGTTGGTGGTTTATCGGAGGCTACATTCCGTACACCATAGGGTGCGGGTTACCGGGGGAGCGCCGTCATCGGCTAAGCCTGACGGCATCTAAGGCGAGTAGATAAAACACCATACATAAGGCTTCGAGCTCCCATAATTTCCAAAACACCTTAAATACTCAAATAAACAAACAGTCCCACGATTAATGCAAACATAGCGGGGATTAAAAGAAGCCCTCCAAAGAAGAAGGCGGTGAATCATACAGTAGTTGTTTATTCTCTTCCCTAGATCATTATCCTAGTATTATTTTTGCGAAGTGAACATAATCTTTTCCAATATCTTTGCTAGAATGAGGGTAGGAGCTGTGAGGCGATACCATGAGAAGACTAGTGGTTTTAGTGCTTACGATAACTTTAATGATGTCGCAGGTTGACAGCCTACCACTTCAGCACGTGGATTACGTGAAAATAATGTTTTTCGACTCAAATATGGATTTAATTAAAGTAGAGAACCGACTTATTTCGAATACAAAAAGTATACGGTTCTTCGTTCCTTCGGAGACATCTTTCATTTTTCTCTACTTGGAGGCTGCAACCCCTTTGAAACCGGATGCACTTATATCACCTAGTGGTAGCAATATTATTGTAAGTCAAATGAACATGGATCCAGGCGATGTAGCGGTTGGATACCGGTACGTGTTTTTCAGGGTTAAGGAGCATGGATACTATGTTTTATATTTGTCAAAGGATGAGACAAGAAGCTACATCACTTGGCTCAGTTTCCTGCCGGGAGTAGAATCTAATCTTAGAAGGGTTCTCGGTTCCGGCGAAAAAATGCCGTTCACTTTTAATTACTCGCTTCCCTCACCACTAAAAATATATGCACTAGAGGTTAACTTAACGTTGGTCTCCTACGATAGTGATGTAAAGTTCAGTATAGATACTTTATATGATGTGGTTAAGAGAAACACGATTAAGGCATCGCAAAGCGTTTACTATGTCAACTATGAAATAATAATATACGGTTCTTCATTCACGGCAATAAACTATGGTAATTTATCTTTATTGGTTTCAGCTACGATAACACCTCTCTTCTCTACCCCAATAAACATCGAAAATTCATTGAAAATGAAGGATGGCGTAGTAAGGCTATATTTACCAGATCACCTTGATATCAACTCAGGCTTCAGCGTACTTGACCCAGTAAACGGCTTTAAACCACCCTTTAAAATATATTACTTGAAACCAGAAGATTTAGGTCACCTTAATATTGCCTCGAAAAATATTAACGTATCGGTACCAAATTATCTAAGCAATAAAAATCTGTATCTTGTATTTAATTTCGATTACGGTAAAGAGGTCCTGAATCTACCTTACAAGGCCGGTGAAACTTTATCTTTAACGGGATTACCTAGTTTCACCAAGCTTCTGGTGGATGTGTATAGAAAGGGGATAAAGGTGGCAGAATATCTTTTCTCTTCAACGGATTCTTCGGGAAACATCGAGATTCCGTTTAAAACCTTTACTTTACTTATAGAAGTTATGGATGCTAGGGGGGCTCCCCTTTCCGACGCTGAACTAACATTATATTCGTATACTTCAAGCGAAAGAATTTATAGCACAATTTTATCCGCCAAGGAGGTTAAAATAGAAGATCTACCTCCTGGAGTATACCTTATTATATTATCGTATGGTGAAAGGGAGATTTATAGAAGGTTAATAAACGTTACCGAAGACCTTTTTCTGCATATCGAGTGTAATGTAACCGACTTGATGATCCAGGTACGGGGGTCTCTCGGCATACCGCTTAAAAATGCATCCATATGGTTAATCGGCGGAGATGAAGAAATCGTGGCTAATGTATCGGGAGGAAATGTATTGCTAAAAGGTATCCCACTCGGAGATTATCAATTAAAAATCTTCAGTCAAACTGCTGGGGTTCTGCTTGATGCAAGAACCATACATGTGAGAGCATTTGTGGAGAAAATTACAGTAACCGTTGATGCAACTGACCTTTTAATAGCGTTAAAGGATGCTATAGGGACGCCTATCAGCAACGCGCTGGTATTTCTCAGGGGTAAAAGCTGGGAAACTCAGCTTAAAACAGACGATAACGGATTAGTTTTATTTCCTTCAATCCCCTTGGAGAAACTCTTCGTAAAGGTATATAAAAACGGGAGAACTATATTCTCGGGGGAGGTCGACCCTAGGGAGTCCCCTATCGAGCTAAGAATACCGGCATTGTTGCTTCTTGAAGAGGTATACGATTTAAATCTCATTGTATGGCTTTTAGTATCCTTTTTTGGAGCGGTTACCGCTATTTACCTTTTAATACGCAGAAGAAGGAGAATTGTAATTTAAGGGAGGTGTAGGCGAGGATGCCGATTAATCCAAACAACGCTATGCGTGTGCCTAAAGGTCTATGGCTTCTAATTTTTCTGGCCTTAAATAAATATGAACCTGTAGAAGGATATGCTAGGCTTCAATTTATCTTTTTTATATACGATCTAATAGGCTTCACGTATACGGTGAACGCTTACGGCCCCTATAGCCAGGAACTGGAAAGAGCATTATTAAGCCTGCAGGAGCAAGGATTAGTCAAAGTGGTGAAAGAAGGGGTTAAACGTAAATATATTTTAACAGAAGAAGGGAAGAAGCAGGCGTATGAACTTATCTTAAAGATCAAAGACAAGTATATCCAAGTGGCGGGTGCGCTAATAATCAGGGGTGAAGAAATAATCAGGGACCTGAAGAAGATAAAGTATAGTTACAGGGATAAGCCTTTACTTTACTTATTTTACAAATGTCAAAGGAAAATCCTTGAAAGAGTATCTCCATATGGGGGAGACGAGCTTAAGCCTCTAATGAGAATATTCATGGGCGAGCTGGAAAGGGACGTGGAAAAAGCAGCTAAAAAACTCTAGTACTAGACTTTATAACCTCTTTCTACGGCCTCCTTGCCCAGCTTAAACGCCTCAAAATTTACTCCAAGAAATTTTTTCGGAATTACTTTTTCAAGGGCCTTTAGATAACTTTTTTCTTTAAGTGGAAGAAGATTTAATGCGGACAGCGAACCCAGCATCACCGAATTTGCTACGTTAACATTGCCGAGCTTCAAAGCAATCTCTGAAGCGTTTACCCTATAAATTTTAATATTACCTTTAAAAGCGCTAGTAATTTTATCCAAAAGGTCGTTTAAATCGACTTTTAAATGGCTAGTTGACGGATAAATAATGTAGTTATTTAAAATGAGGCATCCACCTGGCATCAAATAACCGCAGTGGCGAACTGCCTCAATGCCCTCTAACCCAAGTAACACATGTGCTTTAAATTTAGGGATCAAAGGAGAGTAGACTGTCTCGCCGAAGCGCACGTGTACCATCAACGATCCTCCTCTCTGGGCCATACCATGAATTTCACTTACACCGACATCAAAGCCCTCGATCAACGCGGCTTCTCCGAGAACCTTACCTAGGGTTATTATCCCTTGACCCCCAACACCCGTCAAAACTACATTAAAAACTCTCGGCTTCATCCAGTCTGACACCTCTTCCCATGGGTTTTATGGCTTCTACTGGACATATTTGAGCACAAACCCCGCATCCAGTACATAAGCCCGCATCTATCACAATATTATTATCTTTCGTTGAGATTGCTGGACAAGCAAACTTCTCGACGCAAAGCATACACCGAATACATTTTTCTCCGTCCACTTGAAATACCTCATGGCTAATATTTTGTTTACGCATTTTCCTAAGTAAATAAAGGGTACAATCTCTTCGAGCCACCAGCAACGCTGGCCTCCTTTTCTCTCTTACATAGTTGAGGGCCTTTCTTATCCTTACAACGGCCTCTCTAAATCGATATGGATCGAATGTATCTATATGCTCTATTCCTAAACTCTCGGCCACTTTTTCTATCAAAATCTTCGGAGACGGTTGCAATAATGCAGTAAAACCGGTTCCAGGGTGTGGCTGATGACCAGTCATGGCTGTAACCGTGTTATCTAAGACTATAACTAGTACGGGAGAATTATTGTATACAATGTTTATTAGAGGAGGAATACCAGTGTGGAAGAACGTTGAATCACCAATTAATGCGATGATAACGTCATCAGTGAATCTACCTAGTCCACAAGCTAACCCTATACTGGCACCCATGCATATCGTAGTATCCATCACCTGATAGGGAGGATAGTAACCGAGCGTATAGCATCCTATGTCGCCACAAAATATGGTCTTTTTAGTTTTTGGCCCCAAGGCCATTTTAATTTCGTAAAAGGTGGCTCTATGGGGGCATCCCGGACATAGAACGGGTGGACGTTTAGGCAGTGAATTCTCAATCTCCTTTATTCCCTTTTCTATAGTTACCAAAACCTCTCTTCTATATTTTATTCCAAAAATCTTAGCTATGCCTTCTGAAACTATATCAGGGTTCAATTCCCCTTTCCTAGGTAGAATATCCTTCCCCAGAATCTCAACGTCGGGCGGAGCTATAGCCTTAACATTCAGTTCAATAAAGGGATCCACTTCCTCGACCACGATAACCTTACTTACAGAGGAGAGAAATCTGGAAAGTAGGGTGGAAGGTAAGGGGTATACTGAAGCCAGCTTCAAAAGCGCGACTCTATCCATTATACCTAGATTTTGAAGGGCTTCAACAGCATATCTATAGGCGTTTCCCGATGCTATAACCCCCCAGTCTTCATCGCCATCCATCTTTACCCTGTTAAAGGGAAATTTCGTGTGGAACTCCTTTAGTTCAGCCAGTTTTTGAAGCAATTTTTCTTTAAGTCGCCTAGCGTTCATTGGTAGTAGGACCCAGCGCTCAGGATCCCTGTTAAAGGATCCTTTAAGTCTCCTCTCCAGCCTTAAATCTCCTAAAACCACTTTACCACGTGTATGACATAGACGGGTTGTAAGCCTCAACAACGTTGCAGTCTCGAATTTTTCTGAAACATTAAAGAGGAGGGCAGTCATATCCTTCATCTCCTGTGGCGTGGAGGGCTCGTAGACTGGTATACCGCTAGCCAGCCCGTAGAACCTGTTATCTTGCTCATTCTGCGAGCTATGGCATTGAGGGTCATCCGCCGACACTATAACTAGACCAGCTTTTACACCGGCGTAACCGATGCTGAAAAATGGATCCGCGGCAACATTGAGTCCAACATGTTTCATTGCTGTGAGAGCGCGAAGGCCGCTGAGAGAAGCGGCGAAGGCTACCTCCAGCGCCACCTTTTCATTTGTAGACCACTCCACATATAATCCAATTCGGTTAGCTATGCTTGCCAATGACTCTACTATTTCGGTGGAAGGTGTTCCTGGATACGCTGATGCCACACTTATATCCGCCTCTAATGCTCCCCGAGCAACCGCCTCATTTCCTAGCAGGAGTACGGCTTTACCACCTTCCTCGAGTAAAGACATACAGAAATCCCTTCATAAGTGAAGGATAAGATAGAATATTTAAAATTGAGGATTAAATCCCGCCGCCCGGATTTGAACCGGGGACCATCCGGTTTCTGCCGACTCCGTTTCATCCGTCCCCTTCATCGGGGTATGTCGCGGAGCGGGGGTACCCTACAGCCGGACGCTCTGCCAGCTGAGCTACGGCGGGTCCGGGTTGAATAGGCTTTACATCGTCTTATTTTTCAACCTCTTATTTATCTTTTTCTCGCGTTAGGTGTTTCCGTAAATACTGTTTGAAGATTGATCCTTTAGGGTAACGATTTGGGATACAATAGTTTTTTAACTAGAAAAATTCATCATCTTTTAATGGCGTAGAGCATTGTACACTTTGGGAATAGCGGGGATGATTTGTATAATAGTTGGCTGGGTTATTGCATTCCAAGAACCGCCTAAGCTTTCTCTTTCAGCTCTCTATTCTCTAGGATCCTTCTTTCTAGCCCTTTACGCATATTACTTGGGAGACTTAATATTCCTTATACTCAATACCCTTGCCACCTTTGTTTCACTACTCAACTTCATGAGAAGATATGTAAGACAACGTTGACTTGACCGAATGATACTCTAAATTTCCCTTTTCTCCTTCTCAAGCTCATACAATATTTCTCTTATCCCGAACAATAATGAAATAACGCCAGTTAAAAAGGCTTCATAGCATACTGTTATAAAACGTGTTAACACTGTAGCGCTTACAGCCAGGTTTTTGTCTATACCGAGAAGTATAAAGGTTGTTATCATGGCTGTGTCCAGTACGCCTGCATTGACGGGTATTCCTATCGGTATATTGTCAGCAACCCCGTATAGAGGGTAGGCTAGGGATAGAAGCCAAAACGATACGTTGTGTCCCAGAGCCTTAAAGATATTATATGGAACAAGTATGCCGAAAACCCATTGTATGAGTAGGAGTAATAGGGATACTGCTATAGGCTTCATGTTGCTTCTTGCTTGTATAATTGATTCGTGGAAGCTTTTGAAGCCTGAAAGTATATCGTAGGAGTACTTGCTTAACCCCATTTTGGTAAGAGCCTTTGAAACATATTTTGCGGCGATTATCAAGGTTTTGTTAAGCCTCTCGGGTACGAATATTACGTATACTATTAACAATACAGCGACTATAGATAATATGGCAAAGAGGATCATTTCTCTGAATATATTGGATGCCACAACTACTTGCTGGAAGGTTAATAGGATAGCGCCAGTGAATATGAAGAATACGAATGCTATTACGCTGAGTAACCTGTGTATCACTATGGTTGTGGCGAGTGTTCCGTATTTCGACTTATATTTTTTACCTATATAGTATAATCTAATGATTTCGCCTGTGATGAAAGCTGCAGGTATTATCATGTCTCCAAGCCATCCCATTATCACGGCAAGCAGACTATCCCTGAGTCTGAGATCGGGTATAAAGATCCGTACTATAAAATACCAGGCGAATGCATAGAAAAGTATAAAACTCGTGTCGAAAAGTAGCGCCAGCGTTACGTATTCTATTCGAGCCCTCGATATTAAACTTACAACCTTGCCAATATTTATGTTGAGTACGAGTAGAAACGAGATATACAATATTATGCCTACGGCTATGAGCAGAAGCATCGCCTTTTTACCGATTTTAGGTATCGAGTTCATGTTCTCGCCGCAGGGCTTTCCTTAGACTTAACAATAATAAGCTTAAAGGATTTTAAATATTGAGGGAGTGAGTTTCTTGGGGAAGGCTTTCCCATGGATTCCAAACATGGATGATGAAACAGTCAGCGAAATGCTGGGGGAAATAGGGGTTAAGGATCTCAAGGAGTTGTTTAAAGACATTCCTAGAAGCCTTTTTTTAAAGGAACCTCCTCGGATAGGCTTAGTGACCCCCCTTTCGGAGCAGGAAGCCTACATACATACAGTAAACCTGCTTAAAAGAAACAGGATTCCCCGCATATCGCTTCTTGGGGGAGGGGTATGGAACCACTATATTCCGGCAGCGGTTAAAGAGATCGTTAGGAGAGGTGAATTCTATACAAGCTATACACCTTATCAACCCGAGCTTTCTCAGGGGCTTTCACAGGCCCTTTTTGAATATCAGAGCATGATAGCTGAACTAACTGGTATGGATGTGGTTAATGCATCTATGTACGACTGGTCGACCGCGGTCGCCGAAGCTGTTTTAATGTCAGTTAGGGTTACCAGAAGGAAAAAGATACTTTTCCCGTTAAATGCAAATCCAATGCACTTGCGTGTTTTAAACACGTATGTAGATCCCCTAGGAATAGAAGTGGAGTGCGTGGCTTATAATAAGTTGACGGGACAACTTGATTTAAATGAATTAGAAGAAAAAATGGATAAAGATACTGCTGCAGTTTACGTACAAAATCCCTCTTTTTTCGGAACCATAGAAACAGAAGTTGATGAAATAAGCAATATAGTGCACAAACATGGGGGGCTTTTAATAGTAGGTGTAGAGCCCATCAGCTTAGGTCTTTTTAAGCCCCCCGGAGATTACGGGGCGGATATAGTCGTAGGAGAAGGACAGCCCCTGGGACTGGGTTTGAATTTCGGTGGACCGTTGCTAGGGATTTTTGCTGTACGCTGGGATACTAAACTCGTTAGACAGATGCCTGGCAGGATTTTCGGTGTGACGAGAACAAAGGACGGTAAGGAACGGGGTTTCATAATGGTTCTACAGACAAGGGAACAACATATCCGCAGGGAGAAAGCGACGTCGAATATCTGTACTAATGAGGCTTTATGTGCAATAGCTGCAGCCGTATATCTGGCTTTACTTGGACCTCAAGGTATAAAGGAACTTGCCGAAAACATTTTCTATAAAACTTATTACCTGATGCGCCAGTTAGGAAAAATAGAGCATGTGGAGTCTCCCGTATTCAAGGCTCCTCACTTCAAAGACTTTGTGGCTAGATTTAACGGGGTTCCCCTTAAATATTTAAACAAAATGCTGTTGGAGAAAGGAATTCAGGGGGGAATAATTCTGGAAGGACAAGATCCTTTATTGAAGCAATGTATGCTACTATCGGTTACGGAGGTTTTAACGAAAAGAGATCTAGACTTAGTGGTTAACTCGTTGAAGGAAATATTGGGTGAGGAGGATTGAGGAAGTTTAGGCAGGCAAAGTGGAGTGAACCCCTAATATTCGAGCTTTCAAGGGAAGGTAAAAGAGGTTTTAAAGTACCGTGTGTTGAAGAGGAGATAAGAACCGCGGTCGGCAAGTTGGAGGATCTGTTGCCAAGTAAAATACTGAGACAAAGACCACCCGGTCTTCCGCAAGTAACGGAATCAGAGGTTGTACGTCATTATATAAGGCTGTCTCAAATGAACTATGGTGTTGATGTAGGCCCACAACCCCTGGGATCGTGTACAATGAAATATACTCCTAAAGTCTTAGAGAGAATCTGTGAATTAGAAGAACTTGCAAATATACATCCACTTCAAGACGAAAGCACCGTTCAAGGGATCCTACAAATACTATATCAGTTAGGTAAATGGTTGTGTGAAATCGTGGGTCTAAAATACTTCACGTTTCAACCAGCGGCTGGAGCACACGGTGAATTCACAGGCGTATTGATAATAAAGGCTTATCATAAGAGAAAGGGCGAGGAAAGGGATGAAATTCTCATACCTGACTCGGCCCACGGAACCAACCCAGCTAGCGCGGCCATGGCGGGCTTCAAGGTGGTTAGAATCCCTACTAGAGACGACGGGTGCATCGACATCGAGGCACTTAAAAGCGCTGTATCGGATAGAACTGCTGGATTAATGTTGACGAATCCGAATACGCTAGGTTTATTCGAGAAGGAAATTATCGAGATAGCCAGAATAATTCATGAAGCTGGAGGGTTAATGTATTATGATGGAGCAAATCTCAATGGTATACTTGGTATAGCAAGGCCAGGTGACATGGGTTTCGACATAGTACATTTAAACATACACAAGACCTTTGCTGCACCTCATGGAGGCGGAGGTCCAGGGGCTTCTGCCATATGCGTTACAGAAGAACTAAAGGATTTTCTCCCAGTGCCGGTTATAGAATATGATGCGGAAAACAATAGATATCACCTTAACTGGAACCTGCCGAACTCTATAGGCATGGTTAGAAGCTTCTATGGTAACATAGTTCCATTAGTGAAGGCATTTGTGTATCTCTTAATGCTGGGCTCAAGCGGTCTAAGAAAAACCGCCGAAATCTCGGTTCTCAACACCAATTACTTCATCGCGAAAGTTAAGGGGTTAAGGGGGGTTACAGTGCCATACGACCCCCAAAGACCTAGAAAACATGAGGTAGTTATTTCAGTTAAAAAACTTAGAGAGGAGACCGGGATTACAGCTGAAGACGTAGCAAAGGCCTTGCTCGACCACGGTTTCTATGCTCCCACGATCTACTTTCCCCTTATAGTGGACGAGGCGCTAATGATAGAGTTCACGGAGAGTGAGAGCAAAGAGTTGATAGACGAGTACGCTAACGCACTTAAGGAGATCATAGAAACAGCATATCGAAACCCTGAAATCCTCAAAGAAGCACCTATCAATGCGTCGGTAGGAAGGCTCGACATGGCCTACGGAAACCTTCCACGAATAATCTCCATCAACTATAAAATGTATCTACAACGTAAAAAACAGGGTCTCCTACCTTAAAGCCCGGCCTCAAGGATCCTTGAAGAGAGTTTCCAAGCATTGGCAACAGGTATACGCTCTTTTTCCACCTCCTTCCCCGTTTCCACGCTTACCGGAAACTTATGTTGTTTGAGATATTGTTTGGTTTTCTCTAGAATGTTCTTTTTAACTATAAATCTAGTGTCGTAGTCTCCTTTTTGGAAATCCCTATCATCGAGTATAGCCAGATGGAGGGGGATATTAGTCGATACACCTGTCACCACAAACTCATGTAGGGATCTACGAAGCCTGTTGATGGCTTCTCTTCTATCCCGTCCCCACACTACAAGTTTCGCTATCATAGGGTCGTAGAAGGGAGGTATTTCATAGCCACTATAACAGGCTGTATCAACCCTAACCCATGGTCCAGCTGGAGGAAGAAACGTAGTGATTTTCCCTGGTGCCGGCATAAACCCCCTTGTAGGATCCTCGGCGTATATCCTGGCTTCAATAGCATGTCCCCTGATCTTAACGTCCTCTTGGCTTACCGAGGGATACCCTGTCTCAGCTATCCATATCTGCTCCTTTACTATATCTATTAAGGTTACAGCTTCTGTAACAGGGTGTTCGACCTGTATACGTGAATTTAGTTCAATAAAGTAAAAGTTTCCCTCCGAAGGCACATAGATGAATTCTATTGTACCTGCATTAACATATCCCATGCAGTCAGCTATTCCCACAGCGGTTTCCACAAGCTTTTCTCTCGTTTCCTCGTCAAGCGCGGGGGAGGGGGCCTCCTCAACAACCTTCTGGAAACGACGTTGCACGCTACATTCCCTCTCGTAGAGGTGTATTGTTTTCCCTTTAACTGGGCTTAATATTTGGACTTCTATGTGGCGGGCGTCAGGATAGTATTTTTCAATGTACATTTCACTGTGACCGAACGCAGATGAGGATAGTTTTTGTAGTAGATTAAAGCTGGATCTTAGCTCCTCCTCGTCTTCACAAACCTTCATTCCAACACCACCACCGCCGAGCATTGGTTTAATTATAACAGGGTAGCCTATTTTCCCGGCTTCATCCACCGCGGTTTCAACATCTAAAATCGGTTCCAGCAACCCCTTGACAATGGGGTACCCGTTTTCCTTCACGACTTTTCGTGCTTGAACCTTGTTTCCTGCAAGTTCATGTATCCTCGCTGGTGGACCGATAAAGAGGAATCCTTCTTCTTCAACCCTTCTAACAAATGAAGGGTTCTGGGACAGAAAACCGTAGCCTGGGTGAATAGCATCCACTGAAAACTTTTTTGCCACGGAGAGAATCTTATCGATATTCAGGTAGGTTTCCTTCGCCTCTTGTCCATCAAGAAGACAGGATTCATCGGCTAAATATCGGTGAAGAGAGTTTACGTCGGCCTGGGAATATATAGCAACAGTTTTTATTCCCAGCTCCTTCGCTGCACGTATTACTCGGACAGCTATTTCCCCTCGATTTGCGATCAGGATTTTCCTTATTTCGCGTAACATGGTGTTCCATCAACCCTTCAAGAATAATAAGTATATCTAAAAAATTTAGAGGTTAACTATTCGTCTGGCGAAGGACATGTATATAAAGAAATGTCTCTTAAAGATTTGTTGATGATTCTATATGGGTATTGAAACTCCTTTACTTAGTGAGCATGAGAAGCTAGGTGCGGAGATAGGAGTTTTCGCCGGATGGCGTACAGCCATGGTTTTCTCTAGTGCGCTTAAAGAAGCTCTAGATACAAGGACCAAGGCCACGGTCTTTGATGTTTCGCATATGGCTAGAATTTTAGTGAAGGGTGAGGATGCTGAAGAGTTGCTCGAATACCTTATACCACGTTTCATAGCTAAGGCTCCTGCTGGAAGAATGATAGGACCCAGCGCACTCCTAAACGAAAATGCTGGGTTTAAAGACGACGTAATGGTCTATAAAATTGATGGAAGCCACTTTTTAATTGTTGGAAACGCGGTCAACAGAAAGAAGGACTTGGAATGGATTCTTCATGTTCTCGGTGAAAAGGGGCTAAATGTCCATGTGGAGGATTTAACGGAAGAGACCGCCATGCTGGCGCTACAAGGCCCCCAGACCCCCGAAGTACTCGAAAAACTGGTCGGTGTAAAGGGGAATGAAATGGGCATGCTGGAGTTTAAAAGCGGTCTAAACACCACGCTGGGGAGGATATGGATACTCAGCAAAAGTGGATGGACGGGGGAGCCTGGTTTCGAGATAATATCATCCATAGAGGTTATCAAGAAAATATGGAAGGCGTTGATAGAGAAAGGTGTAGAGCCTGCCGGGCTCGGTGCTAGAGATATATTACGCATCGAAATGGGCTTTTGCCTCTACGGCCATGAAATAAATGAACATACCACACCCTTAGAGGCTCGTTACAAGGTTTTCTCGAACAAGAAAAGGGGATATATCGGTTACGATGCGTTGCATGAAAGATATAGGAGGGGGGTGGAAAGGCTACGTTACGGTCTTCTCTTGAATAAGGGTTCACCAATACCGCGTGAAGGCACAACAGTGTATGCCGCTGAGGTCAGGGTTGGGGAGGTCACTAGTGGAACTTTCTCTCCATTCCTCAAAAGGCCTATAGCAGAGTTTTATGTGCAACCTTCACACGCATACCTGGGCTTCCACTTGGAAGTCGAAATAAGAGGTAAAAAATATACTGCAAAAATAGTCGATTTCCCTTTCGTTAAAAAATAACTGAGAACGAGTTTTTATTACAAAGATTCTTAAAAAGGGCTTAAATGGAGGAGTTGGATTAGAATTCATTCAACGGGTATTTCGTACCATACCCTACCTTTATAGTCGATTCTTACCCTACGGGTTCTTCTGGCCTTTCTACCTATTATAATCGCTATGATGAAGCCCGCTACCCATCCCCCCACATGAGCCCAGAAAGCAACTCCAGAGAAAAACGGGTAGGGTAGTGCAAGGGAAAGGACACCCATATATAATTGATAGAGGAACCAGAACAATATGAAGACTACGGCTGGTATTCTAATGACTATCGGGAATAGACCTATGGTGGTTAAGACGTCGAGGAAGGCGTTGGGCATTAAAACCAAGTATGCTCCAAGCACTCCTGAAATCGCTCCCGATGCACCTACACTTGGTATTTTAAGCGGGTCTATAACCGTGTGGCCGAACGGCCCGTAGAGTACTAGGGGCTCTTGGAAGACGGCTTCAATAAAAATATGGAAAAAGTCGGCGAAGAATCCAGACAATAGATAGAGGCTTATAAAACGAAGTCTACCAAGCCTATTTTCCACCGCTGGGCCGAAAACATATAGGAAAAGCATGTTTCCGAGAAGATGTTCAAGGCTTCCATGCATGAACATTGAAGTTAACAGGGTATAGAGTTTCTTGCCCTGCAGTATAAGGAATGGAATCAAACCGAACTTGTATATGCTCAAGGTAAAGACTTTAGCCCCCTGAAGATAAAAGTAAAAGAAGATTATAGTGTTTAATGCTATAAGAGTCCAGGTGACCAGAGGGGCCTTTGTCTTACGTGAAGTCTCCCCTACAGGTATCATCCACCAATCCCCTTTCATCCTTTATATTTCATTTTATTTATTTTTGTCCTCCCGGAAACATCATCTATTCTACACTTGATTTTGTCGTGAAAGCAAAGTTATAATAGAAGCTGAAAGAATAGCCTGTCGTGGCAAAATTAGTATAAAATGTTCCCAAATATATTAACTATGGAGGGCTGATGCTTGCGTTTTCACGTTGTAGTGGATGATTTGTTGTCAGAGAGAGGTTTTAGTCTCCAGCTCCTTCCGGGACATGGGTTATCTATCCTTATAGAGAAAGATAATTTAAAACTGCTTTTTGATACCGGATCCTCAGAAAAGCTTTTACTTTACAATATGAGGAGAATGGGCTTTGATATAAATGAAATCGACTATCTGTTTATATCGTCATGGAAAAAATGTCATGCAGGAGCTGTAAATGAAGTTTTTAGATTGAACCCAAGGATTAAAGCTTTTGCGCCCCCTGTAACATCAAGTATAACGCTGGTTAAACCTAAAGACATCAGTAGAATAATATTCATAAAATCAACGGAGCCGAGGGAGATTCTTCCAGGGGTCTATACAACAGGCATATACTGTAAGAAATGGTATTGTGAACACGCCTTATTCCTAAAGGCAACTGAAAACATTTTAGCAGTTTTCTTAGGGTGTTCAACATATGGTTTCAGCCACTTTATAAAGAGGACGGAAAAAACGGCTAAAAAATATATTATCGGTGGACTGCACCTATCGAAACTCGATTTCATAGGATTTAAACTCCTTAAACAACTTGTGGCGGAGGAAAATGTAGAAGGGGTTTTACCGTTACATTGTACTGCTCCTGATGCTAGGAAAGAAATAATTAAATGGAAGGGTATTCTTCAAGATACAGGTGTAGGGATTGAGTTTGCTCTCTGATCCAAACTCGTTGACTATCGTAAGCATACTTTTAGCTACATGGCTGGTAATGTACATGATTAAATTCACACCCCTTTATCCAGTTTTACAACAGCTGGGAGCATCGATCGAATACGGTGTCCTAATATTTAGAACCTCTAGGCTAAACGATTTTTTGAATAGTTTTGGCGCAAAACATGAACGAATAGTTAGGGCTCTATCTTCCCTGGGTGTGGCTTTAAGCTTTTATCTGCTTATAATAGGAGTGTATACCCTGCATGTAAACCTTCTAAATTATTTTCGCCGTCCCTCGCAATTTGCCCCTGTAATGCCTCTAATACCGGGAGTCACCTTCAGCGTAAGCTCTCTACCATACTTCTTCATAGCGGCAGCTACTGTGATAATCCCGCATGAGCTCGCCCATGCTGTGGTGGCGTCAAGTGAACATATACCAGTGAAATCGACAGGAGTATTCTTCCTCTTGTTCCTGTTAGGCGCATTCGTCGAGCCGGATGAAAACAAGCTCCGAGGGTCGCGTTTAACCTCTAGGCTAAGGGTCTTCTCCGCTGGTTCTGCCATAAACTTTGTTCTTTACCTGCTGGCAGTCTTCCTTTTAGTATACATGTTCATACCCTACGGGATATATGTCATGGACACCTTGGAAGGATACCCTGCGGCGGGTGTTTTAAAGGCAGACGACATAATCATCAGTTTAAACAATACATCCACCTTGACATTAACTGAGTTTAAAGCCTTCATGGATACGACGAAGCCAGGAGATGTAATAAATGTAAGAGTCATTAGAGGAGGTAAAGTACTGGAGTTAACGTTAAAGCTGGCGGCGTCACCTAGTAACGCCACAAAAGGTTTCCTCGGAGTATATCTTTCGCAATATTATTCGCTCTCCTTCGCCCCCGACGTAAATCCAAGTATATCCACAATGATATTTAAGACTCTACAGTGGGTAGAACTACTGAACATTAGTGTCGCCGTATTCAATATGCTTCCCATAGCCATGCTGGATGGAGGATTACTCCTCTCCGCACTGCTCAGCAACTTCATCGAGGAAGATAAAAGCAAGATTATTGAGAAGATTGCAACATTGTACATGGTTACAATACTCCTACTTAACATGGCTTTATCCTTCCGGATACCGGGGTTACAATACTGGGTTCCCTAGGAGGATTGAGTAGAAATGGAGACTAAAAAAGCAACATTGTTTCTCTTCACTCTGATATTCATAACTGTAGCGAGCATCATTGCATGGGGGCTACCTATAGAGGACTATTTAAGTACATATCCGTTCTTCATGCGCTTTAAATGGTACCCGGCATGGCGGGTCGCGTTGGTAAACTTCTTCATTTGGATCACACTGATAATACTGTATACCGCCAGTATGCCTGAACTACTGTACCCCATACTTTTATCAGCAGTTTTCTTCGTATTCTTCCATTATCTTTGCATAGCAATATCCTCCACCGCTGGATACTCCTATGGTTTTCTGCCCTTTATCTACTACATTACATGGAAAAACGGCATGAAAACATTTTACCTTGATCTGGGACAAGTAGTCGGCGTTGTAACGGTTTTATTGTTTTTAAATTACCTCTGGAAGGATAGGAGGAAAAAGGGGTAATTAGATTATTAACAGGTTTTCTGGTTCAATAAAGGTGGATTATAGTACGGTTACTTGAGAAAGGATTCCTCGAATTCCTTGAGATATTTAGCTGAATCGCGGACGTCAACGAAAAGTTTTCTTACCGCTTCTACATGTTCTTTAAGAACCTTGTTTTCGCCTCTACTTTGAGCTACTATCCGTGCCGGCGTCAACAATTGTACGGCGTATCTTAGACTTCTCTCCACCCCTATATTTGTTAGTTCTTCTAATGCGTCTTCGCTTAAATCCACCTTTTCCTCCTTGGCTCTAATTTGAAGGATCTCCCTGATTTCGTCTTTCTTGTAGGGTTTAGTCTCTATTATTAGGAGCCGGTCGAGCAGGTCTAATGGGATTCCGTGGGGAGCCACTGTATCGGTTCCCCTTATTTTAGCAAAGCCTCTGTTACTTGCAAGTATTATTATTGGGGCTAGTTCGCTTTCCATGGCTCTTGAAAGGAAGCTGAAGGCCTCTATGTCAAGCATGTGGACATCGTCTACAAAGAGTACCCCAGGGATTATTTCAGCTTTCCCTGTATCGACCCATTCCTTGACGGTCTCATCCACCCTATTTCTTACATCACTGGGAATTTCCTTTTCCTCTCTGCCTCCGAAAAGTATTGACAGGAAGGATCCACTCCGTGCATGCATTAAGTCAAGGTCGTGGAGCGTGACAGTATACACGAATTCTCTCTCCTTTGATATGGTTCCTCCAGGTATCTCCACAGCTTTTACTCCTCCAATATCGTAGCTAGGGGCGTATTCTTTTGCTCTTCCAACCTTGGTTACCCTTCCTGATTCAGCGTCAATCCATATGACGTCTCCCTCCGAAACACCTTTTGAAAGTAGTTCCCCTGTAACGTATTCGTCTACCTCGAATGTTTTCTCCTCCATCTTCGTCTTCAACGTCAATGTGGCGCCGACGGGAATCTGTTGGTAGGGGTTATAGGGGTGTTTACCATACCTTATATTAAGTTTCTTAACCACGCCTTCGTAAATTCTCCTGAAGTCGTGAATCCTTATTCCAATGGCTTTTCTCATGGCCTGCATTAAGACCTCCGTCTTCTTCATTTCAGCTGAATATATTTCAGAGCCAGACATGGCCACAAAGGGTGTATCTTCGCCTAACTCCCTTGCAATAGCAACAGCTATAGCGGTTTTCCCGGTGCCCGGAGGTCCCGCCAGCAGGACAGCCCTGCCAGCCATTTTACCTTCCCTAATCATCTGGACAATTAGGTGGGCTGCAGCTCTAGCCTCTATTTGTCCCACTAATCCGTCGGCAGAGGGTAGAACCTCACCTTCTCTTACCCCTAAACCCTTAATGTGGCTGTGTATGCCAACCCTGAGGAAACGTTCTCTCTCCCGTATACGGAGCTTAGGTTCGCTCATGCCCACCCCCCTCACCGTATTTTAAATAAGACTTTACATATTAACTTACAAACTTATAATCGGGTACGGTGATGTGTTGCTGGGAAAATAAATTAGATGGGAATATTATAACTTTTTGGAGTTGGAGTGGAAAACTGATGGTCCTTTACGACAGGTTTGGACGTAGACTTCTAGGCTTAAGGATATCTATTACTAGTAGGTGTAACTACAATTGCATCTTCTGCCATTCTGAAGGAATATTAAAAGAGGGGGGAGAAGAGCTTTCTGTCGACGAAATAGAGGTTCTAGGTAGAGCAGCCTACGAGTTGGGAATAAAAAGTATAAAACTTACTGGAGGGGAACCTCTATTACGGAAAGATATTGTAGACATAGTGGAGCGGTTGGCTAACATAGGTTTTGAAGATTTAGCTGTAACTACCAATGGATATTATTTAGGTCAGCTTGCACCAGTCCTTGCACAAAAGGGATTAAAAAGGGTTAATATAAACATTCCATCCCTCAAAGAGGAGGTTTACTGCAAAATAACGGGCTTAAATGCGTTAGAAAGGGTTTTAATAGGAGTTGAAAAAGCTGTTAAAAGCGGTTTAAAACCAGTTAAGATCAATGTAGTGGTGCTTAGGGGGGTCAACGACAATGAAGTATCCTCGTTTATAAAGTATGCTAAGGAAAAAAACCTAGTTGTGCAATTCATAGAACTTGAACCTATAGGCCTCGAGAAAACTTTCTTTGAAAAATACTTCTTTAGTCTAGCTGAAATCGAAAAAAATCTTTCCCGGGAATCTATCGAGAAAACTGTTAGGCTGGGCATGCATGGACGGAGGGTCTATACCCTAAAAAACGGCACACGCGTTGAATTTGTAAGATGGCTGAACAATGCATTTTTTTGCAGTCATTGTACAAGGCTTCGGGTAACATGGAAGGGTGATGTGAAAACATGTATATGGAGGGCTCCGGTTTTAAGTCTTAAAGATGCTTTAAAAAGCGGGGATGTAGAAGAAGTGAAGAGACTGTTAATCAAAGCCCTAATATTGAGGACACCGTTTTATAGGGTGGATCCCTATGAGGATTAAAATGGTAGATATTTCAGGTAAGAAACCGGTCTACAGGGAGGCACAAGCATACGGAAAGATTCTCTTGAAAAAAGACACAATCGATAAAATAAGGAGAGGGGTTGTCGAAAAGGGTGATGTACTTACTACAGCACAGATTGCGGCGATACTTGCCGCCAAGAATGTACCAAACCTGATTCCTCTATGCCACCCCATACCGATAACATCAGTTGAAGTAAAATTCAAGGTCAATGAAAAATACATCGAGGTTTTCACAAAGGTTAAAACAACATCTAGGACGGGGGTTGAGATGGAGGCTCTTGTAGCGACTAGCATAGCGCTACTAACAATATGGGATATGGTTAAAAAATATGAAAAAGACGAGGAGGGCCAGTATCCCTATACCAAAATAGAGGAAATTAGGATAATCAAGAAAGTAAAGGATGTTAATGTTAAGTGATCGGTTAGAATATGGATGAAAAGTAAAATATACCAGTATATATTAAACACATATGGATTTGGGCCAACGTTTAAGAATTATATCGTGGAAAGAGTATTTTAGAGATGTAACTTATCTTGCAGATAAGATAAATAGGGACGGTTTTAAGCCACATGTTCTGGTAGCTGTAGCACGTGGTGGACTAGTGCCAGCAAGAATCCTTTCCGACCTGCTTGCAGTAGATTTAATCTATACAATTACCGTCAAAGCTTACAAGGGCATCGAAAAACGGTCGACCGAAACATATATTCTTCAGGGGCTTGAACAAAAACACGTTTACAATAAAATTGTGTTAGTTGTTGACGATATAGTTGATACGGGTGAAACCCTTAAAGAGGTTTTAAAACATATTCGTAGCTTTAAACCTAGGGAAGTCCGAACAGCGGTCCCTTATGTTAAACCATGGTCGAAAATAAAACCAGACTATTATGTAAAGGAGGTTCAGGAATGGGTGGTCTTCCCCTACGAAATGTATGAAACTGTAAGGGAGCTTTCCAATCCGGGAGGGTTAACTAAAGTTTCCGAAAACAAGCGATAGTGAATCCGATAGTCTTATGCTTGTGCGGGTATAGACGTTGAACCTTATCTAAACCCAGAAACCCGGGGTCTCCTATAAAGGGTTTAGGCTCAACTAATTCCACACGGTTATCATGATACTCGATTATCTCCTTGAATATCAGCTCGTTTTCCTCTGTAGTGAAGGTGCAGGTAGAGTAGGTTATTACACCATTTTTCTTAATCATCTTCAACGCAGCTTCAAGCAATCTCCGCTGCATGCTAGAATATACATGGATAAATTTTTCATCAATCCATAAACGTATCTCAGGACTATGATTTAAGAGACCTAAACTACTGCAATCTGGATCCACTAATATCTTGTCGAAACAACCTCTATAGATTTGAAAACGTGAATCAGCTACAAGAATATCTATATTTATTATATTAAAACATCTGACATAGTTTTGCAGAAAGCGAAGACGAGTATAAGATATGTCTGCGGCAGTTAAATGAGCTTTAAAGTTGGAGAGTTGAGCTAGGTGGGTAGCCTTACTCCCAGGTGCAGCACACATGTCTAAAATTTTTTCACATGGTTTGGGGGCTAAAACATGACCTACCAGTATGGAAGCCTTGTTCTGTATATAAAATAAATTGTTTCTATATTCTGGTAAACGCTTAAGGGAAACACCTATCTTACTAATCTTAATGACATCCGGTAGATCCGGGTCAAGTGTGGCATCCAAGCCGTGTTTTCTTAGTCTTCGACATAACTCGCTAGGATTAACCTTTAACGTGTTGACGCGAAGCCACAAAGGTAGCTGACTGTTCAAGCTTCTAAGAATTTTTATGGTTTCATCCATTCCAAGAAGCTTCATCAGCCTCCGTACAACCCAGGTTGGCTCAGAATACCGTACTGCCAGCCTCTCAATTCCCCTGTATTTTTTAACCAAACAGTCTGGATCCACTTCACGGATCTCGTTAAAAATCTTTCTAGTAAAAACGTTTGAACGTATCTTCAAGTACTTTATACACTTTTTCACTCTCCTATACTCAACTTCCCGGAATGCGGTTTCATAAACTATTGCACGCAAAAGGTTTCGTTTGAAAAGTGAAAGGTTTTTAGGCCTTAAACCCAGATACTCAGCGCAGATTTCGTCCAGAAGCCTATAGTTTCTTAAAACGGCTAGAGAGAAGGCTCTTGCTATGCCACGTATCGGTTGGAGGTTTTTGTTAGCTTGGAAATATTGTTCCATAGCTAGTCTAAGTGAAATCCTTTCCCTTTCGACATACTCTAGTATCTCCGCTACTACAACTTCAATAGGTTTTAACATACGGTACTTCATTTGACACAGTGGCTACAACTATTTATATCCAACCGTAGTTTATTTAGAGACTTTAAATGAAAGAAATTTTCCCTTTGGTTGCATGCTTTAGGGGTGTGAGGATATTCCATGAAGGCTATCATCTACTTTTAGACCCCCAACGTAGAACTTTCGAAAAAGACGTCAACCTAGTTCTAGTTTCCCATGCGCATAGTGATCATTCTTCAGGCGTCTTCTCGGCTTCCATCAAAACCCCAGTTGTACTAAATGAGGCTACTAAAAAGCTTATAGAGACTGTTTCCAGCAGGAAGATAAAAAATTACAAGACGCTTAGAGAAAGTGAAAGCCTGGTATTGAACGATGATTTAATTCTAGAAGCTTGTAGAGCTGGACACATTCTCGGGTCGCTTCAATATAGAATAGACTTTAAAGATGGGTCGGTGGCCTATACAGGTGATATAAATTTTTATAAAACGATTCTACAGCCGGGCTGTTCTATAATAAGGGATGTTGATGTATTGATCATTGAAAGCACATATGGACATCCTAATTTTGTGTTTCCACCTAGAGAGGAAGTCTATATGGAGGCTTTAGATTGGATAGAAGAGCAAGTGGCTAAGGGTTTTTTAGTAATACTTGGAGGCTACGAGTTGGGTAAAGGACAAGAGTTGACAGCTCTTGTTACACGGGGGTTGAATGAGAAGCCTTATGTGTCTGCTAAAATATTCAGGTTTAACAGAATATACGAGGAGCATGGCGTTACCCTAGGAGAATACAGGCAGTTTTATACTGGGATGGATCTCAAGAATGTGAATATAATCATTTCATCGCATTTCTCAATAAATAACCTGAGAAGGAAAATAGGAAAAAGGAGGAAAATCAAGGCTGCCGTCTTCACTGGGCTAGTAGCCGATAAAAAATACATTCATCTTTTTACAACTAAATATGGTTGTGATGCCTGCTTTCCCTTAAGCTCCCACTCTGACTTTAAGGGGCTCATCGAATACATTTCTTGTGTTCAACCGAAAACCGTCTACACGGTACATGGCCGTCATAAACAGTTTGCTAAAGCGATTAAAAAGGAGCTTGGATTGGAGGCGAAACCTCTTGAAAACATTAAAATAGATAAACATCGGATCTTAAAATAAATGTGTAATGATGAAGGTTAAAAGCGACGATCGATGAGTTAAACCAGGCTGCTGAACATTTTTCTATCTTAAAGGTTAAAAGGCAGTATATCTTATTCTTGTAGAAGCCATAGATGAGAGGTAGGTCTTCGATGGAGATTTTCAATGAAATAAAGAAGAATATGGTTGAACTCGACGACGTGAAAGTAAAACAACTTATCGAAGAAGCTTTAAAAAAGGGTGTTTCACCTACAGAAATTGTGGAAAAATCCCTTCGTCCAGCTATGGTCGAGATAGGCGAGTTGTTTGAAAAAGGTGAATATTTTCTTGCGGAACTGGTGGTAGCAGGAGATATCTTTAAGGAGGTTATGGATGAACTGTTATTGCCAGCTCTAAGGAAATCCGGTGCAGAGATAGAAAAACTAGGTACAGTAGTCATAGGGACTGTAAAGGGAGATTTACATGATATAGGTAAAAGTATTGTGGCTTCAATGCTGAGGGCGGCAGGCTTCGAGGTGATAGATTTAGGAGTAGATGTTTCACCCGAAAAGTTCGTAGAAGCAGTTAAGAAATACAACGCCAACATAGTAGGATTATCCGCGCTCCTGACCACAACCATGCTGGAAATGAAGAACGTTATTGAGGAACTCAAGAAAGCGGGTTTACGAGATAAGGTGAAGGTTATAGTAGGCGGCGCTCCGGTCACACCCGAGTTCGCTAAAGAGATTGGAGCAGATGCATATGCTAGAGACGCTGTAGAAGCAGTTGAAGTCTGCAAGAAGCTACTTAAACGAAAATGATAATTGATATTTTATCATACATAAATAAATAAAAAATATTGTTTTAAGATACTCTGATAATAATTAAAATAATTTTGATGATTTTTTATTTGCTTGGGGCAGTCGCTAAGATGCCTGGCTTAAGATAGGACTCCATGAATTTTCTCCAAGAATCCAGCATGAGTTTGAATGATTCGATATAGTAGGTCATGTAGATCCATTGCATCCAGAAGGCTGTCCAGGCATAGAATAGAGAAAAGGGATCCATGAAGTACGGTGGAATATAGGTTGAGTAGTACCAGTAGTAATATGGTGTCATTTTGATCACCCTACCAGAAGTATGGGTAATACCACGGTGCTGGAGGAATATAGGGGTAATATGCATAGATTGGTGTACGCCATGGAGTTAAAGTGTAGGGAAAGTAGCTTGCGTACGGAAAATACCATGGATTCCTGAAAAGCCACCAACATGCTCCTCTGCCAAAAAGCCAGCCCGGTCTCTGCCACGGTGGAAGATAGCTGAATGGTCCTCTACCAGGCCAAGGACCACTCCATCCTCTTCTACCACCACCCCATCCCCATCCCATGTTTTCACCAAATTATATTGTGCATATGCACAATATAAGTTTTTCTACGTGCAGAATAAGGCTTAGAATATGGTTTAAATTGACCAATAAATTTTTATTTTGCAAATGAACTTATATATGTGGTCAAAATGTATAGATGGTATAGAAGACGTGGAAGGGGATTTTGGTGGTATCCTCCACCACCTATTCCTCCACCTCAACAATCCCAACAGCCTCCCTCAAATGTACAACAGCAACCTCCACCCCAACAATATACACCACCATATCCCTACCCTTACCCCTACGTAATGCCTCCTATGCCTCCCTATCCTCCAACTCCCGAAGATGAACTAGCTTTCCTGGAGGATTATAGAGAATCCTTGAAAGAGGAGCTTGAAGACTTAAAACGAGAGCTTGAGGGAGTTGAAGAACGAATAAGGGAGCTTAAACAACTGTTAAGAGAACGCGGTGGAACAGAGGAATAGTAAACATTTTTATTTTATGATGTTAACATTATTTTCTTGCATCGTCTTAAAAATTAACTATTTTATTATAACTAATGTACTTTAATAGTGAGGAGTTATATGAATAATCCCCCTTGGAGATGGCGTTGGGGTCAAAGAGGTAGAGGAAGACCACCTAAAGATAGGATAATAGGATTTAAGAGTGGTAGATTTAGTTTTGTACCTTTCGATGTGCATGGATTACCAATCCCCGGGGAACCAATATATCTTAATCCAGACGAACTTGAGGCATTAAGGCTAGTTTATTTTGAGGGGCTTACACAAGAGGAGGCGGCACAACGTATGGGGGTTTCCAGAGGAACCCTATGGAGGGCTCTTGATAGTGGTAGAAGGAAGCTTGTGCAAGCCATAGTGGAAAAAAGACCCCTTGTTTTTACTACTACAGAGAGAATTTAAGTAAGCTTATTTTCGTCTAAACATCATTATTTTAACGTCCTTACCTTTCAGTAAACAGTATTTTTCGGAAAGTTCCTTTGCAGTTAGCTTGTAGGTCTTTCCTTCAGTTAAATCTTCGAGAAGCAGTTCCTCCTTATCCTCAAGGTTTAGAGCATGGACATTGATCTCGATCTTCGTACTCAAAGTTTTGTTTACTGTATTTGCAATGAATAGCAGGTATTTGTCTTCATCCATATGGATGGATGACAGGACTCCTGGAACTTGACTTCTACAGTAAATCGGTATATCTAAGAGCTCCATGATTTTTTCTAGTAACCCTACAGTTGGTTTAACTCCTAGAACTATTACTTTACCAGCGCCATGTGTCACCATGTAGCCTGCTACAGTTCTTTTTCTGCTAACAAGTTGTGAATACACTTTTTCCTCGTCGATTTTAGGTTCGTAGATCCTCTCGATTACAAGAGGTTCCCCTTTGACTTCATGGGGGTCGTAAATAAGCACTTTGTCGGTTGAAAAAGATATGCTATTTTTCTTTATTCCTAAAAGATAGGTTCCGCCACCCATAGAGGCTATAGGTTCAACATGAAACGATTTGGCTTCCTCAAGGGGTTCTCCCGAATCATCTAATGCAGGAAACTCTCCGAAGACCAGTAGTATAGAACCTTCTTCGACGGCTTTAAGGATATTTCTTAAGTAATGTTTTTTAATGTAGTTGGAGCCTATGTAGAGGAGAAGCCTCCCCCTAATGTTATCTACCAGCGGCTCATACACATTAAAATCTAAGTAATTTCTGTGAAGTTCAGAGAAAAATTCTTTGGCCCATTTGCTACGAATCCCCCATATATGATCTCGGGTCACCACTATGCTTAAATCAGACAATATTTTGTTATCACTTGGCGAGATCTTTGAGTAAACCTCCACTATCTTTTTGAAGGTTGGATAAAGGTCTTTTCTCACTCTCCCCCACTCGTTTATCGGCGAGAAGTACCAGTTGTCGCGGTTAACCAGCATATACCAGTTCCATCCTACAAGTCCGAACATAAGCCCTAGAAAAGCCATATACCGATAATGTTGTGGCTCCAGCACTCCTGCACCATAATGCCAGTCGTGCCATATACCGCATTCGAACTCGGCTGACCAGGCAATATCCACAGTTGCCTTAAGATACTTTAGCATGAGGCTGAAGGATACAAGCTCCTCCTCCGGTATCATGTTCTTTAGATAAACATCTATTCCGATGAGGTCTGCCACACGCCTAAACTCTATGAAATTTTGGGGATGTCCCCAAGGATAAGTATTCAGGTATATAGGGACATGTACACCCCTATCCCTATACATTTTAATGAATAAGGATGCTAGTTCCGTACAATACCACTCCTTAAATTCACAGAAGTCAAGGTACCTCTTCAAATAAGGGTTTATAGGTGGTTCAGGACGGGTCTGCCATGCCTTAACTTCTGAGAAATCAGTGTACTTTGTACCCCAAGCCTCATTAAGTTCCTCTATCCGAGAGTATTTTTTTCTAAGCCACTTCTGAAATAAGCCGTCTCCGCCATAAAGTCCAAGCTGATCCCCGTACAAATGTTCCCATGTATCTAACTCATTATCTGCTTGAAGGAGGACTATGCTTCCTTTAGGATATTGATGTCGAACTACTGTCTCTGCCACAGCCGTTATCCATCGTTCGGCATATTCCAGGAATTTAGGATGCATTCTATGGTACTTTGCCGCATACTCTGGAACTCCTGCCCAAGGCATCTCCGAGTATATGTAAGGTCCGGGTCTAATAAGGACAAGAAGGCCCTTTTTCTTACAGAGCGATAAAAAGCCATCTAAGTCTCTTTGGGGGCTGGTTTCTCCGGTAAAATCATATTTTCCAGGCTCTAGTTCATGATAATTCCAGGGAACATACGTTGACACGATTTTTAACCCTAATTCTTTTACCCTGTCGAGCACGATACACCAACTTTCCTTCGGTATCCTCCAGTAGTGGACCTCACCGCTAATAAGGTTGTATTCCTTGTCTTCGACAACAAGTTTACCTTTTTCAAGTCTAATACCATTAAACATTTTCTCTTCATTAAATTCAGATGTTAAAGCCTTTTAAACAGATATGCATACTATCATGTGGATAACACCTGTGAAGGGCCTTGTAGATGAACGGTGAAATCATGTACAAGAAATCTATATTCATGGTGGCCCTTGTGTTCACGGCCTTACTAGCTTTTCCTAAACCACCTTTAATATATTCGTCTCCTCAATACAAGTACACGCAATTCAATGTTCTGGTAGTGATCCTGCTAGATGTCACGCATGATGGAAGATACACAAGTCTTGTCGATAAAAATCTTACTAAAATATTTCTAGAGTTGGAGAAGGCACGATTATTCTACTGGAGGAACTCCCATCTTCGCTTCAACATAAACTTCACCTATATTGTAACACGTATGCGTTGCACGTTTGACGGCTGGTGGCTCGGCCCCGACAAAGTCCGCCGTGTAATAAACAATCTTCTTAAGGAATATGGTCTTTCCTGGGATGAATTCGATGGTGTCGTGGCCCTATGGGCTGCACCGGGATATAATGAAAAAGAAGATCCTGTAGGCAGTGTTTACGGTCCGGGAGGAGCGGTATACAAGTATTCAAGCTACCAGCTTGATGGAGCAATAGCCTGGCTTTTTGTCCACGAGTTCCACCATCAGGTCGATGAGGATTTCAGGAGGAGTGGTTTTACGGAGTATCCTCATGCCGATCTACCGGCCCAGCTTCCAGGAAACTTTGGCGAACACTTCGACTTCAATGCCTATATACTGAGAACGTGGAATGAAAGCCTATGGCTAAAGCTGAAGGCACCGGGTTTAGGTATGCCTCGGGTGGTAGAAACGTTGGATGCTGATGGAGACGGTGTACCAGATTACGATCCAAATGTACCCCTAGATGAAATAAGACTAGGAAGCTACCTTAATTCATCCGACACGGATCGGGACGGATTAAACGACAAGGAAGAAGCAATGGCTGGCATATTCTTTCCATCTGACCCTCTTTCACCCGATACAGACGGCGACGGTGTTCTAGACGGCATCGATCCATATCCCCTGTATCCCGTTAATCCCATTGTGCCGAAAAACCAGTACAACGTGATAGTGGAAAACTACATTAACTACCCTAAAAACGTGGAGATAAACTATGTCCTTAGTGCTCTCTGGAACGAGAGTGGAGTATTCTTCAATCTACTCCTCGATCCCACTAAGGTCTCTAGAATACACCTATTCCTTGACCTAGACAACAACGGATGGTTCCATGGTAAAGGAAACTACGAGCTAATACTAGATCCACTAAAGGACAATCCTCTCACTAAAGCTCATTTACTTGACTGCGTAAAAGCGGAAAAAGATCCAAATGAGCCATGTAGATGGGATGACGATCCAGCCCACGGTGGAAGAATAATAAGGGAATCAGATTTTAAAGTCTATGTATCCAATGAATTTAAGGAAGGTAAAGTATATAGAAGGATAATCCTGGGGGTACCCTCTAACAGTGAAACAGGTTTTACTCCGAAAATGGGTACACGTATCGGCCTACGAATCGAAATTATACCTAAGGGAGGGATCCCTTGGGCTTCTGTCTTTGAAAGATATAACCAGGTCTATCTTGAGTTTACGGCAAGCAGGCCTCTTCCAGCGGAGATGTCTGAAGCTCCAAAGAAGGTTCCGCCGCCAAAGTATCCTGATAAGTCAATTTATATCAAAAGTATTGTATCACGTGTAAAAAAAGACGGTACAGTAGAGTGGTCGTTAATGGCAACAAACTACTATCCATCAACAGTATCGAACATTGTTCTCAAATACGAGAACGGTACAGTGTTGGCTGAAATTCCATCTCTATTTCCCGGAGAAACAGGTATCCTACCGCTTCAGCTTAACCTAAAGAAATCTAAGACGACTTTACTTCCGGAAAGAATTATCGTTGAATACTATATAAATAATGTAAAGTATTCATTAACCCAGAAATTGAATACCATTATAGTTGATATAAGGG
>QMRH01000018.1 GCA_003650675.1 Thermoprotei archaeon
GTAAATGTTCCGTCTTCCTCTAGCTTCACTTCAGCCCTAAAGTTATTTGCTTTGACTGTGAATTCGATTTCACCTTCACCAGCGGTCTTCCATTTTTCAGCGTATATGGGTAGAATAGGGAGAATGTCTTCGCCGTGGAATAGAAGGGTGCCTATAAAAGAGTGCTTAAAAACAAGTTTGAGCTTCACTTTGGAAATCCTTTCTACGAGACATTGTATTTTAGGGACCGTCTCTCTGGCATCTATCTCCTTTTTAAGTAATCTCTTTTGGTCTCCTGGAATCTTCTTCCATCTCCATAAATGGTATTTAAGCCACTCCTCTTCTAGGTTTAAGCGTTTCTTGAACCTCCGGAGATAATTTTCCCAGCTTGTCCATAAATCAGGGTGTTTTGCCGCGACAAGCTCGAATTCAGCTATTTCCGAAGCAGGGCATAGCCAGCATCCCAGCCTATCAAACCCTTCGTAATATAATTCATTCACCTTAACGTTCATTAAATATAGGTATGCCCAAACCTCTAGTGCCGTCCACTCCTGTATAGGAGTTGTTGATATTATTCCTGGAAGCCATCGGTTAACCCAAACTGTCGGAGAAAATGCACGCGCTATAGACTCATACTTTCGTTGCCCCACTATACTTAGTACAGGCTTTTCACCAAATCTCCTTCTAACAGCCTCTAGTATTGGTGCAAGCTTAACCACTTTGCAGCACCATCTAAAATCTCTTGCAGGCGGACCGAAAACATCCAAGTATTTAAAAAACTTCCCATCTCCAGCTGCATATATTAACTCTAAACCATATTCCTTAGCAAAGTTTTTAACGTATTCCACGGTCTCCGGAAGCTCAATCCCTGTATCGTTAAATAACACGGGTATTTTACCGAATGCTTTCAGTGAAATAAGGAGTGTTACTAAACTGTCTTTTCCACCTGAAAAAGAGACAAATATTCTACTTGGAGGAATCCTATACTTCGCAGATACCCTTTTAAGATGCTCTATTGCATGTTCCTCATTTTCCAGAATGTACGGCTTGTTCTCTTCTAGAAAACGATACCAAGAGTTGACTTTACCTAAACGAAAAAGACGCATCTTCTTCCATGACTTTAGTATCTTTATTCTACCTCCCCTGACGGCTAAACCTAAACCCTGATAAAGTCCATTACGTGTTTCCAAGGCAACATATTCACCGGCTTTAGGAGGCATATTCGATTCGACTATATCATTTCTATGGACAATATACAATCTCTTTATTCGTGGGAGATCAACTATGGCATAAAATCCTATTTTGTCCTCGAGAATACGTGACACCCCTGCATAAAGTGGTTTAAACCTCCACCTTAAACTATTTAAATCGAAGAAACGGTGCCCGATAACCTGCCCTTCGACGATTATTTCATCTGCAAGGTCAGGATAGGGTATCTTATTCAACAGAATTATTTCTTGATCTGGGGGCAGAAACTTATCAACGGATTTCTCGTCTCCAAAATATTCTACAATTACTTTTCTGATGAGCTTTAAATCCAAACCCATTGCTGGACGAAGGTCGCACGGAGGTGTGGCTTTAATTAAAATATTAACTCCATTCCCATGTTTTTCGCTGAAAACCGGTATATTTTCATCTAGATTCCAGTATATTTTAGCGCTTATTTTACTTAATGCCCTGAACATAACCATCCTTCCCTAAAAGAGGCTCTCCGTCACAAGAACCCTTCTTCATCAATCAATGCGCGAAACCCCGATCATCGCCTTATGTGATGGTTTCAATCTTCAAGACACCAACAAGTATATATAGGTTTTTATGAACACTAGTGGTTGCCCGTGCATCTAAATGTCATTTTATTAAATAAATGTTCAATGAAACGAGGATTTAACGTGCTTGGAGAGATTATTTTACACGTTTAAGATATTATTTAGATAATATCTGGATAATATCTGTGGGTTTCGATGAAAAGCTCTAAAATGATTAAGGCGGTTATTAAAGGGATATCTAATTATGTTAAAATTTATTTATATATAAATTTATTTATATCACTTTATTCTATAGGTAAGGGCTATATTAATCCGATACGTGATTACTGGAAGATGATAAATTTTTCAATGCTATTACTAAAAATCTCCGCTCCCGTTCTTTTAATATGCCTCGTCCTTGAAATGATAAATGCACTTAAATCGAGGAGAAAGCAGGTAATCTATAGAAAGGTTATTTTCTAGACCATTTTTTCGGAAAAAGATAAAAATGTTGTTTTATTTTTTCTCGCTTGTAGTATGTGTGGTGTGTCTCATGGATGGCGGAACATTCTATGATTTCATAATGTGGTTCATATTTTTAACATTCTTCGCCTACATTACGAGAGAGTTAGAGATCTGGAGGATCATAAAAGACGTGGAACGCTACATTATTCTTTATAAAGGTATGAGAGATAAGGCGCTTTTAACGACATTAAATGCATTTAAAGAAGTAGCTGCACGCAGTAAAAGTAAATTGGATATAAAAACACTTGAAGACCGTGTGATGAGTCTCGTAGAGTCCGTCCTCATAGAACCAGAGACCATGGATCCTTATGGAGTTGTATCGAAGCTAAAGCATATAGTTGTTACCGGCGAGGAAACTACCACACGGGAGGTTAGACGGTTAATACCTAGTGCCAGCGAAGTTGAAGTTGAGAATTTAAAAGACTTAATTGCGGCTTCACGTAGCATGAACATGGTTTACAAAGCCGTTGACCACATATACAGGCTTGGACGGAAATTCAAAAGTATTTGGCTTTTATATCAGCTTCAGGCTCTTCTACCATTTCTTACAGAGGAGATGAAATCCCTTGAAAGTTCGCTTGAAGCATTTACAAATGGTTTTCCCATAGGGGATAGTGCTGGACCCCTCCTAGCAGCCAAATTTATTAGAAAACATGCAACGGAAATCCGTATAGAAGAACCGGCCAAAGAAACGATCGCCGTAGAGGTACCATTTAAAAACAGGAGAATAATTGTTGTAAAGGCTAAGGGTCCTAGCGGGGTAACAGGGCGTCTGGACGACGCCCTAGAAGAACTTCTTGTAAAAAGGAGATTGCCAGCAAAACTCATAATAACTGTAGACGCTGCATTGAAGTTTGAGGGCGAGAAAACAGGCACTATCGCCCAAGGAGTAGGCGTAGCCATAGGCGGTATGGGTGTAGAGAAATTTAACATAGAAAAAATTGCCACTGAGCTGGGTATACCCCTCTACGCTATTTTAATAAAAATGTCGGGAACTGATGCTCTAGCAATAATGTGTAAGGAAGTTTATGAAGCAGTAGATAAAGCTTTACTCATAGTGGAAAGAATAATAGAAGAATATAGCGAGGAGGGGGATACAATAATATTAATAGGCGTGGGTAATACAGTTGGAATTTACCCTTAATCGGTGGGAAAAATGACTGCAGATCTAAAGAAGAAACGTTTACAGGCATTAATCTTCTATACAGTACTCTTCATACTTTCCGTAATAGGTATTATAGTGACAACCTTCATAGGATTAACCTTGAATCCGGAGTCTCCCGAAGTACCCAATTTAATGGTCTTTCAAGCAATGATGTTCATACTCGCCTTTTTCACCGGTATGGAGGCCTGGAAGTATTATAATATTAAGATACCGGAAATACGGTTAATTGAATTGATAAAATGCTCTGGCTGTGGATACGTGGAAACGCGTATGCCGAAGAAAGGTGACTATGTATTCAAAAAGGTCGGTAAATGTTTAAAGTGTGGTGGAGAACTTTATATTGAAAGCATTTTAAGGGAGGTTAAAAACGTTAAAGCCGGTAGATGAGCCTCAGAAAGTTTTCAAACATAAAATGACGTTGTTACAGCTATATTGTTATGTTATGGGAGTATTTTCTAGGAAATTGAAAGGAATAATTCAATTTATAAGTTGTTTGAGAAAAGACTGGTGCATTTAATTGGGAGGATTTCTTGTGTCTAGAAAAAATAGTGTTGAGGAAATAAAGGAGAAATATGGTTTTAAAACAATAGAAGATCTCACGCTCGACGAATTATATGAAATAAAGGGGAGCATCGTTAGAAACCCCTATGGAAAAGCAATAGGATATATTCTAAAGATCATAGCAGACCGCCGAAACAAGAGAGCGGAGAAGATAGTCATTAAAATACTTAGAGAGGAAGATGATTTAATTGTTAGAGAAAAAATAATTGAGGTACGTCCAAACAACGTAGTTTTGCTGGAAGGATACCTCTTTTTAGTCAAAAATCTTAATGAATACTATGTAAATAAGATCATTAGGAAAGGTTTACCCAACGTTCTTTCAGAAATAAACCTGGTGTCTACAAAGGAAGGTGTATCTCTTCCTGAGGTGCCTACAGGAGCAGGTAAAAACCTCGTGACAAAACACGAAACACAGATCATACAAACCCCTGAGGTTCTAAAATCCTTTAGTACACAGGACACAGGCTACAGAAACCCTTTAAAAGAACTTAGAGTGAAGAACGTCGGATATAGTAGAGAAGACCGAGAAAGAATCGCAGAGACCCTAGAGACCCTCAAGGAAAAATATAGGAATCTGAGACTCCGTGCCCAAGACTTAACCCAAAAATGGTTTAAAGGTCTAGTGGAACTTGACGACTACATTGCAGAAAAGGAAAGGATTTTGAAGGAAATTGATGAAGTAAAGAGACTTATAGCCGGATTCACTGGAGATTTTTCATATTACCATAGCAACCTACAGTAATTTTAACGCATGTCACATTACAGTTTAAAATACTATTTTTTACAAGTCGCTGGTTAAATCTATTGGTTAACAAATTTCCAGAAGATTTTATTCGTTTAACGGGAGGACCCCACAAGGAATAAATATAAGTTTTCTCTCTACAATACTCCTGGTGTCTAAAGTTTGTGTTAAAGGTATCCGACACCCTGAAAAACACAAAAAGAGAATTCAAACCCTATGACAATAAAAATGTAAAAATATATGTTTGTGGGCCAACCGTATATGATAATACACATGTAGGTCATGCGCGAACATATCTCGCCTTCGATGTCATTGTAAGATACCTTAGATACAAAGGATATAAAGTAAAATATGTTGTAAACATTACTGACATAGACGACAAAATAATAAATAAAGCCAATAGGCTTGGCGTCTCCTACCGAGAGATAGCTAGTAAGTACGAGAGAGATTTCTTTGAGTGCCTCAGAAGACTCAATATTGCACCTGCAGACTATTATCCACGTGCCACAGAACACATCGAAGATATGATAAAAATAATCACACGCCTTATTGAGAAAGGCTATGCGTATGTAGTTGACGGCGATGTATACTTTAATGTACCCAAGTATACAGATTATGGAAAGCTATCAAAACAAAAGATCGAGAAACTTATTGCAGGGGCGAGAGTCGAAGTCAATTCGAACAAAAGAAACCCCCTCGACTTTGCTTTATGGAAGAAGGCCAAACCTAAGGAACCTTCATGGCCTAGCCCATGGGGGCCGGGAAGGCCAGGATGGCATATAGAGTGTACTGCTATGTCTGTTAAATATTTGGGTGAACAAATAGATATACACGGGGGAGGAGCCGACCTAATCTTCCCTCACCATGAAAACGAGCTTGCACAAACCGAGGCATTTACCGGTAAAAAACCATTTGTCAAGTATTGGCTTCATACAGGGCTGCTTCAAATCCAAGGAGAGAAGATGTCGAAATCCTTAGGAAATATTGTTACAGTAAAAGAATTCCTCTCCAAGTATCAACCAGACGTGCTTAGATACCTTGTATTGTCGTCTCATTATAGAAGTCCAATTAACCTTTCCGAGAAAAAGGTAAAAGAATGCCGAGAAGCTGTAGAGCGCTTACATATGTTTATGGAAAAAACCCGTTTATTAACCTATAATGTAAGGGAGGAAGTTGATCCTAGTATACTTGATGAAACTTCTCGTCAACTGTATTTAGAAGCCTTGAAAACTGTCCAAAAATTTGAAAACTCCATGGACAATGATTTCCATACACCAGGAGCTTTAGCCGCAATCTTTGAACTTGTGGGAAAAGTTGAGCCATTATTATATAAACCGAAAATCGCCATCGATCCCAAGGTACTAAAAGTGATTTACGATATAATGGATAAGCTACTTCGAAAAACCCTTGGATTCATTTTGCCGAAAGTATTTCCAAACTACATAACTGTGGTTATTGAAGCGTTGCTTAAAGCAAGAGAAGAGTTCAGGCATCAGAAAAAATGGAAGATGGCAGACTATATTAGAGATAGCCTTAGAAAAATAGGAATAATAGTAGAGGATACTGCTGAAGGACCGGTTTGGAAGATAAGTAGCGAGAAGCTTAGGGAAGCCTATTCTGCTTCGGCATCATCTTCATATTTTAGTATTTCATGAAAAGTATTTTTTCTACACTTGGCACAATAAACGTAGATTTGTTTTTCTTCACTAAGGTCATAGCCAACATATAATTTACGTATTTTACCACAATTTTTACACCTTAAAATCCATGGCATGAAAATGTCACCTGACAATCAGTGGCTGCTCGCTCATCTCATCTTTCGAGCTCGTCTCTTCCATCATCATCTATCTTCAAAATACGCTTAAATTTTTAAGTTTTCCCCTACTTTTTAAGCTTCATTAGAAAATGCTCCGCTAGAAGCCGAGGAATATCTATACCAGTAGCTTTCATCAGCCCCTCGAAGTCCGGGCTACTATTTACTTCCAGTACATAGAACCTGCCATTTTCTTCGGCTATATCTACTCCAGCATACTCCAGATTCATCGCCTGCATCGACCTAATTGCGAGTTCCTCAACCTCCGGTTCGAGACTGGTCTTTACCCCTATAGCTCCTTGGGCTATGTTTGTTTTCCAGCATCCATTCGAGTATCGATACATGGAGGCCACAACTCTATCACCTATAACAAACGCCCTTATGTCTCGTTGGGGTATATGCACGAATCTCTGTACAAGAGGAGGAATATTATTTTGTAGAAGAAGACTCGCGATCTGATAAAACACGTCTGGATCCTTTAAAAGCGTTGTACCGTATCCTCTTGAACCTGTTATCGGCTTCAAAACGAATTCCTTCAACCCTTTTTCTCTTAGAACCGTATAGAGGTATTTTATATTCTCTGAGCTAAAAGTAAACGGAACTGGTATGCCTTTATGATAAAGCCTTACCAAAGTTTCAAGTTTGTTGCGTGATATTATTAAAAAGTCGAGCGGGTTCATTAAATAAGTTCCCTTTAGTTCTAGAAAACGAAGGAAAGCTATCCTCATGTAGAACTGCCCTATCGTTGAAATCATCCCCAATCCTCTTACTATTCCCCCATCTAACTCGATCTCTTTATCTCCTATTTGTAGGGAAAAGCTTCCTTCGCCGACAGATAAACCGATAAACTGTAGAGGTAGGTACTTTACTTCCACCCCCTTATCCTTCAGTGCTCTTATTATTAAACGACTGCTTTTAGGGGGAACGGGGTAAACATTTATTACAGCCACTCTCAATACCATATAGATCTCTATTATTAGATATCCTATGAATGCTTAAAATATGTTCACCGCTGGAAACTACATGTTCCACGGCTACAAAGCTTAATAATTTTAATAAACTAACTAAACATTGTTTTTAGATAAAATATGGAGGTAAATTGGGGGACGATTTTATGCCTATTGAAAGAATAAAATCCGGAATACCTGGTTTAGACGAGATACTCCACGGTGGGATACCATTCAGAAATGTTATATTATTATCTGGGGGGCCTGGCACTGGCAAGAGTATTTTTGGTCAACAATTTCTGTATAGTGGTTTGACTTTAAGGGAGCCAGGTGTCCTAGTGGCATTGGAGGAACATCCAGCCCAAATTAGACGCAATATGGCCCAATTTGGCTGGGATGTAGCAGAATATGAGAAAAGAAACATGTTCACAATCGTAGACGCCTTTACAGGCGGTATAGGCGAGTATGCTAAAAGAGAAAAATACGTCGTGAAAAGCGTAGATGATGTACGTGAACTTACAGAAATACTGAGGCAGGCTATCATAGATTTAAATGCAAAAAGAGTTGTCATAGATTCAGTCACGACACTTTATATAACTAGACCCGCTGTAGCACGCGGCGTGGTAATGCAATTAAAACGAGTTTTATCAGGTCTAGGTTGTACTTCTATACTCGTATCGCAGGTAAGCGTAACCGAAAGGGGCTTCGGTGGCCCTGGAGTAGAACATGCCGCAGACGGCATCATACGTTTAGATCTAGATGAAGTTGAGGGAGAATTGAGGAGAAGTATTCTAGTTTGGAAAATGCGAGGTACCAGCCATAGCATGAAAAGACACCCCTTCAAGATAACCGATAAAGGTATACTAATAGAATTCCATAAAGTGCTTAAATTGAAGGGAGGAGCATACTTAGAGATACAAGCCTAGGAAACTGGAATGAACAAATATATTTTTAAAGTAAAGAATATTCCCCTTCTCACACTCCAAGAGATTGAATATATTCTCTCGCAGATACCTAAAATGGAATCCAATAACATAAGGGTCTCTCTTTCCCTAGGTATAGATTTCGAAGAAATTACAGCCACCCCCGAAAAAGTAATTTTTAGGGGAAAGGAGGTTTCTATTAATTTTTTACTAGATTTAAAGGAAAAATTGGATGAACGTACTATTATTGGTATATTCGATGACGATTTCAATAAAATAGCTTGGTATAGTGATGGAAAATACTATAAACTCTGCAATACAGGTTTTAGGAAAGCTCCTACACTGGAGATCAGTGGTATACACATGCATAGGGTTACAGGCATCGATCCATGGAAGGATTCAGCCTTGAAAGTGAAATTACTGAAAGTTCCCCGAGACGGAAAAATACTGGATATATGTACTGGATTGGGGTACACGGCCATAAACATGGTTATTAATGGTGCACGTTTAGTCTACACCATCGAGAAGGACATCAACGTCCTTCAAATGGCCGAACTTAACCCCTGGTCCCGTAGATTATCCGATCCCCGAATACACGTAATTCTCGGTGATGCAACTGAGGTTTTAGGTAAATTCCCTAACAATTATTTCGACAGAATATTACATGACCCTCCCCGTTTTGCTTTAGCCCCTGAACTTTACACGAGATCATTTTACGAAGAACTATATCGTATTTTAAAGCCTGGAGGAAGACTTGTACATTACACTGGTTCGCCAGGTAGCAAGTATAGGCGAATTGATATAGCCAGAGGAGTAATAAAGAAACTAAAAGAAATAGGCTTTAAGGCCTATAGAGAGAAAAGAATACAAGGAGTTATAGCACTAAAGAAAAGGTGAGTTGCATTGCAAAACATATGGAAAAATGTTTACGTGGAGACTCATACATCAAGGTACTCGTCAAACACCTATATTATAGATAATGAAGATGAAGTTATCGTAATTGACCCTGGATTTAAGGATCTTTCAGACTCTTTGATTAAATTCTTAGCGTCCCATAGAAAAATAAACATAATACATACTCACATGCACTATGATCATATAGCTGCAACAACAGTACTTAGAAAAATGTTCAAAGAGAAGGTAAAAGTATATCACCATATACTTGAATCAGAATACCTTGAAAAGGGAGATTCTATCTACACGCTCGCCACCCTGTTTGGCGACCACATTGAACCAATTACCGTAAATGAGAAAATAAAGGAAGGGGAAATAGTCTCCATTAAGACGCCGTTAAGGGTCATTCACACACCCGGTCACACAATAGGTAGTATATGTATAATATACGAAAAAATAGTATTTACTGGTGATACTCTATTTAGTAATGGACAGGTAGGGGCATCAAATCTGCCTACGGGTAATCGCCTGGATCTAATGAGTTCACTTTTAAAACTTGAGAAAATTGAGGGAGAAATCATCGCACCAGGTCATGGTCCTGTGGCATTTCATCCTCTAAAAGAATTAGTTAAGGAAGCTTTATTGCTGTTAGGCCCTTAAACAAACCAATTAAGTATTACATTATTATCATAAACACATTTTTAAGCCAAAACTATTGATCCTGGAACTGGGTTTTGTTAGCAAGATAAAAAGAGGCTCTCCTTTCCTAAATGAAACATCTATGAACGCACTGTTTTTTCTCCAATTAGGGATTATTCTTACAGGTTTCTCCTTTCCTGTTTTAATAAAAATCGAAAAACATCGTACAGTAGGAGTGATGTATATTCTTGCGGAGGGTAGCCCGCTGGGGAAAGCTATGAAGGTTTTTACACCGTTTTTCTCGCCTATGTATAGTATTCGACAAGCCTTCGAAAACATTCCGACCGCAGGTTTACGTTGAAAAATCGGGTTAATGTTTAGGAGGAAAACGGTTTTGTAGGCCTCTTCACTTAAACGTTCACAATAAATATGATTTAATTCTACGGTTTTCTCTCCAAATAATATGGGTAATGTGGCTAGGATGGTGCATTTTTCCCATGTTAATGACCCTGATGTAACCTGAGACCCCAAATAAGCCTTCAATGCTGGTATAATGTTTTCTGAAAAAGGGGTAATAGGGGTTTTCTCTACACTAGCTACGACAAGAGCCTTAAACAACGTGGCGAAATAGACATCGCTACCTTGAATTAAGAGCTGTTGATCTACAGGTGGTATTTCCTTGAAGGATTCTTCTTTTTCGTGCATTTTAAAACATTTTTCCATTAGCTGAATTACACTCTTATCTTCAGCAATTTTTCTCCTTAAGTCTTCAAATATATCGCTAAATTTAGAGGGAGAATAAAACTTTTGAAGAGAAGAAAAAGCCAAAAAGTATTCTAGTCGAGGGAAAATATCTGCTATTTTTTCATAAAATGTATTTTCAAGGTTTTTGATAACGAGAACATTTTCCAGTAAACGCCCTAAGTGGAGAGGTGAAGGGTTTAATATGTACTTTGTGAGGCTGATTTTTAGCGAGATTAAAGGAGAAAAATTTGTGTTTAGTAGACCACCCGCTTTAAGCATCCTTTCTTCAATTTTTTCGGGAAATGCTTCTTTTAGGAAAATGTTTTTTGGCCACTTTTCTAGTCCTCGTGAAATACTTCCTGAAAAAGTTAGAAAAATCTCCGTCGCGGTATTAAGTTTTAAAGGCTCTTTCGGAATAAAACCAAGAAATATTTTTGACGCATCCGAAAATATCCTTAGATACGTGAAACGATCATGGTTGACTACAACCCCATCTTCAACAGCCATAAGAGACGGAGGATTTAATGTTAACTCCATTCCTCTAAAGCAAATCCTTATCCCTGATCCATGCGAAAAAACAGCATGCTCGATAACTCTTCTTATATCCTGGTTTTTGAAGATCTCGGACATAAAATCTTTCCCAAAGAAAAGGATTAACGGTGAATAAACACCTGTTATTGAGATCCTTCGATAGGCTTTTAACTTGATCATATATGAGAATAGATTTTCACTTAGAAGAACGTCCACAAAACCTTTAAAATCCATCACCTTAAAGAAAACAAAATTTTCGTAGAAACCATCCACCTTTACGGTATTTGCTTTTTGTACGGCTTGTGGAGAGAAATCTAGTGTAGGTATAATTTTTATCAGCTCCTCGCCTTTATACCTAATCGTTAGATACCCGTCTTTAAACTCCAATATAGCCCCCAGCCCTTCCCATATAGGTGGAATAGAAGAACCTTAAATAATGTAGGTAGTCTTATTTATCTTAAAGGGAGGTAGGCTGGAAGATGATGGGATCAGTGATGGATTTCATTAAAAAAACCTTAGAAGACAGGTTTGAGGAATGGAAGAGCGTGAAGGGAATGTTATACGGCAGAACCAAAGCCGCTTCCTTTGATGAACTATTCGTATACATGAAGCCTATCGGTATCTTTGAATACAAATATATTTTCTCTGCGATGATAAACCTGGTACCAACAAACCTAATGAACGAGAAATATGCAGAAGTATATAGGAGACTAAAATCCTTTGAATGCGATTTAAATGTAAAGGGAATCTTTAGGAAACAGTACTCATTTATACCACGTAAGGACCTAAACGACCTCGCAAAGCTTATTGAAGGATTTCAACCAAGCGATTTACTTGCACAAAACTTAAACAGGGATGAAAATGTAATGGAGTGCATAAGGAGACTTGGAGCTGTAGAATTTAACATACGTCTAAAGTCTGTTTCAGAACTTTATGCTCCATTTATAGCAAACAAAGAGGCGATGCTTCAAGCCGAGAAAGCCTTCTACGAAAATCCTGAGGACGTCGTATGGGTGCTCTCATTAACCACTTTACTTTCCCATAGCCCGGGGCTTAAAAAGAAGATAAGAAACATCTATAACGCGTTGGAAACAATATCGGCTAAAATACGTGAGATATCTTCTGAAATAACAGAGAATATTGAAAAAGAATAAGGGAAGGTGTATAGAAATAGGAAGAAAACTTTCACCTGAAAGAAAGGCACTTGAAGATAAAATATACAAATTATTGACGACCTCAAAAGGTCTTACAACGAAGGATCTTTATTACATTTTAATAAAAGAAGATCTTAACGTTGACTATTCAAAAATTTATCAGTGCTTAAGAAAGCTTTTTCATAAAGGTTTAATAAAAGAAGAGCTAGAGGAAAGGAGGCATTTTGGAAACCGGTGTAATTGATACTTTAAGGTGCTTGATGGAATGTCTGAACCTTCAGAGGAAACTATATCTTCACTTATAGCCCGGTATAGAGGATACATGGATGAGGATAACTATGTTTTATTCGAATCTTTCATGTCGTGGCTTGCTAATCAAGGTTTAAGGCCTTCAACACGATATCGATATGCTGGAATCATAGGATACTTCCTAGCATGGCTGTCCTCTAGGAATATAAAGATTTCAGATCTAAAGGTAAAGGATATCGATTTATATTTAAGCAGTGTTCACGGAAAGGGTTTAAAACACAGCACAGTTCACTGGTATGTTGTGGGCGTGAAGAAACTACTTCGATACCTGTATTATATAACAGATGATGAAAAATACAAGAAACTTTACAAGAAGATAAAGACACCTAGGTTAAACAAAAGCCTACCCGAAATCCTTTCACCCGAAGAAGTTTTAAAGATAATAACGAACTTCAGTTCACTGAAATACAAAGCACTCTATGCATTAATTTATGAAACCGGTTGTCGAATAGGTGAAGCCTTGAACCTTAAAATAAAGCATTTAGTAGAAGATGAATATGGTTTTAAAGTATTCTTTAGCCGGAGTAAAAGCGAGGCAAGAGCTGTAAGATTAGTAGTATTTGCTGGCTTGATTAAAAAATGGTTAAGTATCCACCCGGAAAGGGATAATCCAGAAGCATACCTGTTCTTTGGAAGACACCCTCTCAAAAAAATGTCCCGTAGTGCTGCATTAAAAAACCTTAAAAAAGCTGCTTTAAAAGCAGGTATAAAAAAGAATGTTCATCCCCACATTTTTAGACACACTAGAGCTACTGAACTTTATAGAATGTTTAAAGAACTTGAATTAATGAAATGGTTTGGATGGAAAACCCGGCGCATGATAGACGTTTACAGTAAGATAACACAGGAAGAGGTTGAAACCGTATATGTTAAAAATATTTTGAACGAGAAAAAGCATTCCCTTAGTGAAGAAGAAAAAACTGGAAAAACTTGTCCAAAGTGCGGTAGAATTAGCACATTTTCCTCGAAATATTGTCATTTCTGTGGAACTCCCCTGTAGCTACTCTAATTTTCACCTACCCTTATAGCCAATAACCTTATTTAGAAAATTGGGGATTCACAACTCTTTATCCAGTCCCGTATGTTTTGCCATTCTCTCCTCGAGGTGGTTTAGGGGGGATAAATAATAACATTTAAGCACGTTGGGGAGTTCTCCTGTTCCGTCTGGCTTTATGAGCCAGACTTCGTCAGGGAGTGTTCGCGGGGAACGGGGCTCCACACATCCTGACTTAAACAGATAATGTTCCTTGATACACTTTAATGTTACGCAGATCGAAAACTGTTGCGAGCCCAATTTTCAGTCGGATACTAAAAAGTATTTCAATGCTTCTTGAATTGAACCGACTTCATATATAGTTATGTTGTAGCCCTCCCTCCTTAATGCTTCCTCTAAAGGCACTTCTTTGTAACCCTTGATAAATGTGATTGTAATGCCTGAACCTATCTTCTTAGATACTATCACCGGTTCGAGGATCTTTCCCTGGCCCTTAGGTACAAGAAATATTTTTATACCCCTAGCCGCTGCAGCTTTAGCCTTTTCTAGGACTCCGCCAACTGGTCCGATACTTCCGTCGGGTAGTATGGTTCCAGTCATACATACATCTTTCCTAGTTTCTATACCTAGGATACGTGCTATCATAAGAACCGTTAAAACACCTCCCGCTGAAGGTCCGTCAACAACGTTTATTTCCCTATCTGCCTTAATGACAATATAACTATCGTATCTTATTGTGGAGTTTGTGTAGTTCATTGCTACTTTAAGTGCCGTGGACGCAGACTCTTGGAGGTCTATACCTATCCGCGGAGATGTGGCGATAAACACCCTTCCTTCACCGGGAATAACACTAACGTATACTTTCATTACTATTCCCTTGATTTCGTAGTCGAAAAATCCTTTAGGAACCATGTGGACAGCTACAATATAAGCCCAGTCATAATTTCCTTCCAGGTTTTGAGATAAAGAAGTCTGGTTGGAGATTGTCCTTAAAATGGATTCAAGACTGTTTTTTAACAGGAAGTTTTCCTGTTTAAGGACCTCTATTTCCTTTTTTAGATTTATGTTTTCTGTACTCAACTCAGAGATTTTCTCTGCAAGTTCTTTGTTAATGGCTTTTATGTTCTCATTTTCCACATACTGTGTATAAAGTACAACGCCTAAGAAGGCATTAAGGACAATGCTCACCAGGAAAGCTACTTCAAGAACCTTTTTCATGACCCTTCATCTCCCAAAGATACTTTAGTGTCGGAATCTGTGCTATTTTATTTCCTTCTAAATAGCACCAATATATTCCCTTCGGTTTAGGATAAATTGGGTTTACTGATCGCCGTCCTCTAGGGGTATATATCTCGTCTACTGGTACATCATGTTTCAGCATAGGTATGTAATCGACCACCTGCAATTCATGAACAGTAGTTATGACCGGTGTCGTCTCGTCTATCAGACCAGCCTCTCTTAGTATAGCATATTCGAGGTCAGAGAAGCCTCCTCCCTTACCAAGCCGTGCGCCATTTAAAGTAACGGCAACACTACCTGTGATCTTCAAGTCTATTCTAAGCCTTGGAAGCAGAACTTTTTTACCGTACTTAAATGCTCCTCTTATAGTCGATGCGTATCTCTCTTTACCTAAAGGAACAGACCCCGCCTCTATGACCAAAAATCCTTCCCTTAACTTAGGCGTTGGCATAACAAGGTTTTTACGTTCACGTATAGCTTCCTCTCTAATAGGACGTTGAGGAGCGTCAGGGTTGACGAAAACATTTTTCGTTTCTCGGAAAAGCGTGGAAGATGTGATGTAGGTTGCTGCCGTTATATTACCCTTGAAGTTGGGTATACGATTGAAACATGGTCTAGGAAATGTAACTATATTTTTCTCCTCTAATAGACGCCATATTTTCAACCTAAGTTCTCTTTTATATTCACTAGGAGATCTTTTCTTCATATCTCTTCAACTCTATGAGACTATGCGAAAAACATAAGATAATACTTTTGCCCATCTCCCTCCTCCATGTTCTCCTTGACATGCTGGACAAAAATTATAAACTCTTAAGAAAAATATTTTTTAAAATCTAAAATAACATTTTTTCGCAACATTAATGTTATTAGGTAATACATTGAAATAAAGATCTTTGTAAGATCGACTAATAAGCCCGAAACTAATAGATAATAAGACAGGTGGTTCTCTTGAGACGTAAAGAAGGCGAAAAAATGAGGCTGATAACCGTACATTTACCAATTGCATATATTAATGCTCTTAGAAGTCTCGTCCGTATAGGTTTATATCCTAATGTCTCGGAGGCGATAAGAGTCGCCATAAGAGACTTCATTCACAAAGAAATGTCGAGAGTAAATGAGAGTTATAGTGGTATTTCACGTGGAAGAAACGATCTATTCTTAAGCTAAGTCTTTTAACAAAACATAGGGTAACTTGTTTTCTATGTAAACATCAAATAAATAGCTTTGTCCTACTAATAACTTGGTTAAATTAATGGAGCCCATAAGAGAAACTACCATAACTGTAAAGGAAATGCGCGTCATAGAGGAAAATGCTGTATTTTTAGGTGTATCAGGACTGCTTATGATGGAGAATGCTGGGCGATCTATAGCAGATTTAGTACTCCAGTTTACCCGAAAAATAAAGAGAAAAGCTAAAGTCGTTGTAGTGGCTGGCTTAGGAAACAATGGAGGAGATGGCCTGGTAGCTGCCCGCCACTTAGCATCACAGGGATTCCCAGTTACAGTTATCATGGCTGATGACCCGCGATTGATGAAGAGAGAAGAGGTGATTAGAAACTTCGATATAATCAAGCAAATGCGTCTCTCAGTAAAACTATTGGTTTACAGGAAAAACATGGATGCGGTTAAAGAAGCTATAGAGAATGCAGATATAATAATAGATGCTCTACTGGGCATAGGGCTTCAGGGTAGGGTCCGTGAACCCTATGCCTCGCTCATCCAGTTAATCAATAATTCTAAGGGAATCAAGGTCTCAGTTGATGTGCCTTCCGGTCTTGATGCAGACAGCGGGAATCCGTTAGGCCCGTGTGTAAAGGCAGATTATACTATTACATTTCATAAAATGAAGCAGGGTCTTGTGAACAATGAATATGCAGGAAGAATACATGTCGCCGATATAGGTATTCCGCTTGAAGCCGAGATGATTGTGGGCCCAGGGGACCTAAAATATTGTTTACAAAAAAGGCCTGGGGAATCCAAGAAAGGAGATTATGGTAGAATAATTATTATAGGTGGATCAGCCGAATACAGTGGAGCCCCGGCTTTAACGGCTTTGGCGGCGTTACGTACAGGTGCGGATATCGTTACAGTTCTGGTACCAGAGAGAATAGAGGTTCCTGTAAGAAGTTTCTCTCCAAACCTTATCGTAAAGAGTTACCCTAGCGATCACCTTAACCGTTCAGCTTTAAAAGAGAACATTAACTTAATAGAGAAACACGATGTAATTGCAGTGGGTCCTGGCTTGGGCTTAAACGAAGACACAATATTGGCTGTGAAAGAGATGCTAAGACTATTCGATAAACCTATGGTAATAGATGCTGATGGCTTAAAGGCCATCAAAGGTTCACTTGATTTAATCTACGGCAAAAAAGCCGTGTTAACTCCGCATGCAGGTGAATTTAAAATACTATTTAACGCGGAGCCTCCAAGGAATCTAGAGGAAAGAATGAAAAAAGTTAAGGAGTTAGCAGGAAAATACTCGACAACGATTCTACTTAAAGGGCATATAGATGTAATTTCAAACGGGATCAAGGTGAAAGCTAATCCTACAGGTAATCCCGCTATGACTGTAGGTGGTACTGGTGATGTACTAACTGGAATAGCTGCAACGTTTCTCGCACACACCGAAGATCCCTTATATTCTGCGGCGGGAGCAGCCTTCCTAAACGGCTTAATTGGAGACTATGTTTCTTCATTTAAGGGAGCACATATAACGGCAACAGATATAATTGATTACATCCCCGTAATCTTATCTCGCGTCTCTAAAGAAGTCGATATACCCACACTATCCCAAAAATACATTCAAAAGCTGGGTCTTTAAAACTAGAACATCGAGTTCACCTGTTATATAATGTTTTTATAACTGGATCGATGAAGGAATACATTTATTCCTTCAGAAATCTAAGATCCAGCGGTATCTTCTATAAAACTCGTAGGGTATTATTTTACGTTCCTTTATAGGCTCGAGAATAACGCTTAAATCTAGATCCATTAGTCGGGTCTTATAGAGGGCTTTTCGAATAACGCTATTTAATGTACATATATAGTCTATAGGTGTCTTTATTAAGATGTGTATAATATTATCACCTAAACTATTAAATACTATTAATGAACTAGGTGTTTTAAGTATTTCTTCTATGCAGTTTTTAACGGCCTCTAATTCAGTAAACTTTATATTAATTAAAAAAGTTATACATGATCTCCATCTCCTGAAATTGATTCTAAAACCTCTTATCAGCTTTTCTTTTACATGCCTCTGGTAATGATAGCGGATAACGCTCTCCCTTTCATCCAACTTGTTAGCTACTTTTGTAAGTGGAAGCCAGCCGTCTTCCTCAAGTAGAGCTACAATAGAAACATCAAGTGCATCTACCTTGGAACTTACTTTAACTTCCTTCCCTGCCTCCTTCATCCATTCTAAGTAAAACTGTTTTGTACATGAAGGAAGGGGATTTGAAATATAGTGGGGATCAGAAAGCAAAAAGATCAAAGGTTTTTCCATGTCTTTATGGTATAGGTCTTCCCAATACTCATAAATTTTAAGCACTCCCTCCTCAGGCAACGTTAGAATAAAAACGCTTCCCTTCAATTTACCTATACTTCTACCTGAAATCAGAATATACCGTGACTTTTTAAAGAAAACTGCTTTACGTAAATATTTTTGAGGGACTATAATTAAAAGCGGGACAAGGCCCATCGAAGAGTACCTAGGCACCGCGTGTATACTTAAGATACCTCCTTGCCTCATTTTTCTTATACGACTATAGAAAAGGTTCAACGGTAATCCTGTCTCTCCGGCAACCTGTTTTAAGTTACGGGGATCATCGCTCTTAACTAGAGAGCAAACAATTCTCATGTCTATCTCATCTAGCCTCATCCACATCCCACAGGATATACAGTTTGTTAAATGTTATTTTAGCTTTGGTAATCGATAAAATATAACATTAGGCTTTCCCAGAAAATATCTAGTGTAACACGATGGGCGTTCTCCTAACCCCCATAATACCTCGTAAAATCCTTAGGTTAGAGCATTTAAAGGGCAAAGTATTCGCAGTGGATGCTAATAATATGTTGTACCAGTTTCTAGCGTTAATAAGAACACCTGACGGGCAGCCCTTAAGGTCTCCGAATGGAGAGATTACGTCACATCTGGTTGGCCTAGCTTTCAGAACCACGAGGTTAATAGCCGATTACGAAATGAGATTCATATTTGTCTTTGATGGCCCACCTCATCCACTTAAACTTCAAGAAATCGAGAAAAGGAGAATACAACGTAGAAAAGCGTTTCAGGAATGGAGAAAAGCCATTGAAAGAGGAGACTACGAAACCGCTTTTTCCAAGGCTGTTGTAATGTCCACGCTTAATAGGGAGATGATCAAGGACGCTAAACACCTTCTCGACCTACTTGGCATACCTTGGATACAAGCACCTTCAGACGCAGAGGCCCAAGCCGCTTTCATGGCCTCCCGTGGCGACGTATGGGCCGTAAATAGTAGAGACTACGATTCACTTCTTTATGGTACTCCAAAACTAGTGCGTTACCTAACAATCTCAGGTACAGAGTTTCTTCCTAGTAAGGGTCTAGCTAGACCCCTTTTACCTGAGTTAATTGAACTAAACACTGTCCTTAGCCACCTGCAGTTGACAAGAGAACAATTGATTGATGTAGCTATTCTTATAGGAACAGATTTTAATCCTGGAGTAAAGAACATTGGGCCTAAAAAGGCCTTAAAGCTAATTAAGATATATGGTAAACTTGAAAAACTCCCCTTAAACATACAAAGGCAACTGCCCTCCAACTACGAGGAAATACGGGAAATTTTCCTGAATCCACCGGTATTGAGAAAATATAAAATAGTCTTTAGGCCGCTCGACGAAGATGGCTTAATCGACTTCCTTTGTGGAAAGAAGGGGTTTTCGCGGAGAAGAGTGAAAACATTACTAGAAAGGATGAAAAGAGTGTATTTAAGATCCCGAAGCCGTATCCTAGATGAGTGGATCTGAAAAATCCATGAAATCTCAAACGTAAACTGTAGAATTCTACTATAGTGTGATAAATGAAAAATTTAGCGGAAATCAGCGGCTACCATTCAGGTCATTTAATCCCTAGCGGTCAAGTTCATCATCGCCATGTTTCATTTTAAAAATACTTATTTTTAAAGATTCGGTAGAAAATATATGTTATTTCGCGTACATCGGATTAGATACCCTTCGGAATCCTTTTAAGGTAGTGATTTACCTAAATATTTTGCAATGCATTTATAAGTCCTGCTTATAAATATTTTGCTTAACGGGTGTAAGCATGGTTATTAACAGGAAACCCAAATATAGGATAGAGAACGTCGTTGCCTCTGTAACATTCAATAGACACATAGACTTAAACCTCATAGCAGAAAAAGTTCCATACACTGAATATGATCCAGACCAGTTTCCCGGGCTGGTGTTACGTATAAATAAACCAAAAACGGCTCTACTGATATTCTCCACAGGAAAAATGGTATGCACTGGGGCTAAATCGGAAAATGAAGTATATAAGGCCGTCGACAAAGTGGTTAAGCTACTGGCTAAATACGGAATTGACCTAGGTGAACCCGAAATCACCATCCAGAATATAGTGGCTTCAGGGTCATTAAATGGAACCGTTGACCTTGAGAGAGCCGCCCTTCTTCTAGAAAATACAATGTATGAGCCCGAACAGTTTCCAGGGCTAATATATAGAATGGGCGACCCACGGGTTGTGATTCTAGTTTTTTCAAGTGGAAAATGCGTGTGTACAGGTGCTAAGAAGGAAAAGGATGTTGAGGTGGCTATAAATAAACTTTATAATAAACTTATGGAACTTGAGGTATTAAAGTGAAAGTAAAAAAAGATGTTTTTATTTCAACTATTTCCAATGCTTCTGACAGATATTTAAGCTATAATGGAGGAGTATACACTTTAATTTTGAAAGCCGAAAAAGGTAATAGAATAAGGGTTGGTAGAAGAAAAATAGTGGATGTTGTACCTGGCTATTACATATACGTGGGCTCAGCTTTGAAAAATCTAGCCTATCGTCTAAATAGGTACATCGCCTTAACAAGAGAAGATAGAAGAAAACACTGGCACATAGATTATATTCTAGCCTCCCAAAGTGTTTTTCTATGCAGCATAGTATATGCTTTTACACAACATAAAGTTGAGCCTACAGTAGCCTTAGCCCTCATTGGAAAGGGATTTAAGGTGGTCCGTGAAGGTATAGGTTCCTCAGAATATCACTGGAAAGGATACTCACATTTTTTAAAAGCTCCATCCCAGGCCAGTTTTAATAAAATATTGTCTTCACTGAAGGAGGTGTTTTTAAGTATCGGTCTAAAACCTTACTATGTTATTTTTCCAGATACTATGGTTTCTTGTCTTTGACTCACGACACCTACGCATATTCAAGTATAATATTTTACAAGCGGGGTTTATCCTGTTTACCATGTTTTTAAGTTCTCTAACTTTTTCTTCGTCAAGATAATTTTTCTCATCGAATATTATAAACAGGCTTGAAACCCTCTTTTTCCGTAGATCCTTGGCAAGAACGTTGAAACGTTTAGCGTAGTCGAGAATTCCGTAAGCTCGTTCCCCGCTATGCTCGCGCTTTCTCCCCCAAATTCTTTCTCTAGCGTGTCTAGCCTTCAACCCTTTAGGGATAAGTCTAACTTTTATTAACAATATGTCAGTTGGAGTTAAGAGAGCGATATCGGGATACTTTTTCTTCCTCTCGTTTATGGCTCCCTGGGAAATACGGTTTAACTGTATCATATTCATGTTGTCTTCGTTCACCTCTTTTATTAAAAAATGTGTTAGAAAAGCTATCGCCTCCTCGGTGGTATATAAAACATAGCCTATGTCTACTAGTTTCTCCACCATCCTTTTTACAGCGTTAAACACAGTCTCCTCTAAGTAGTCCATTATCCTTCAATGAATCTTATTATCTAATGTTTTTGAAAGGTTTTGCCCAAGAAAAAATAGACTTAAAGCAGGTAATATAGCGATATATATCTATTTAAAGAAAAAAGGTCATTAAAACACATTATATAGTTTCACTCTTGATATTCCAAGACTATTTCTATGGTAGAAACGGTCCTCCTCTTGTCGGGCTCGCCTACCTCCTCACTACCGATCTTTACTTCGGCTACCTCGACTTTTTCTGGAAAGGATCTTTTAACCAGCTCAGCAGCATCTACAGCACGTTTAATGGCTCTTCCCCTAGCCTTTATCACCACTCTTTTGACCCCTTGGTTGAATTGCGTAGCTATAGCTAGAACGTAATTTGGTGTCGGTTTGTTGCCTATATACACTATCCCTTCTGATGTCGCCAACTCCATGCACCTCCATGAAGCTATGTTGGTATCAGAATAAAATCCACTCAATCTTAAATAGGTTTCGACCAACTTTTCTACATTATATATAATACCATGGCTCACGTCTCTCGGCTTCCTTTCGTGTTTCTATCCTCTCTCTTTCCTGTATCTTCTTTAGGATCTCCGCCTTCCTGCGCATGTCTTCTATTATTTGGTCTATATGAGAGTAATCTAGGTTCAGTTTTAGGATGTTATCTAAAACCTGTAGAACAGCCTTGGCGGCGGATGGGTCTGGATAAATCTGGCCTACAGCCCCCATCAACGATATGCCTGGAATATTGTAAAGTTTTGCTAATCCGGGTAGAAGCCCACAGGCGCCTGTTACTGAACCTTCACTAGAAATCTGCAAACCATATTTTTTAGAGTACTCCCCCAGGAGCTTGTCGTCGTTGGCTGCGATGTAAACCTTGCCCTCCATCCCTCTTGCTACTGTACCGCATACGGCTATAACCAATTTGAGACCAAATTTATTCTTTAAGAAGTTTAGCACACTTTCTGCTATTTCGTACTGCGCCCAAGATACTGGCTGAGTGTTGCCCGTCAAAAATACGACGTCATGGAGTTCTGTTTTAGTGTAGAAGAATTCGTAGCGGGGAAGCTCCTCAACACCATACATGTTAACGATTACCCCCGCCTTTCCGTCTGGAAGCATGAGGCTATTGGAGTATAGCTCGGCAAACTTACTTGGATTCTTTTCGACAATGATATAGTCTATAGCTATTTTACCTACTAGCCCCAGACCTGGAAGCCCCTGAACTAGGATTACATCCTTTATTTCTGGTTGAGCATACTCTATTATTTTCGTCCAACCCATTTTAATCACCAAATACCCTGAAATTTCTGGGGCAGATACTACGCGCCTTTTTACAGTACTCTTCCCCCTTTTCGATTAATCCCTTCTCATAATATGTAGCGGCAGTATAACAATATTTTGATTCAAGCTTGCATAATGGATGAGGTTTTTTTATGCAAAAAGATGATACGAACTTACAAATTTGGGCGGCATTCTTATAGTCTCCTTTAGCGTAAAGATTTAGCGCCGTCTGGCATAACAGCATCGCGGTGTTACAGTAGAATGGCGATACCAGTATTTCAAGCTTTTGGCTCATTAAACCCCGCATAATAACCTCTCTTCTCCAATAATAACGTTTCCCTTTCTCACATAATGTACGGAAAATATCTAACGTAAATGTTAAATTAACCTGGACATTATTCTTGCCATGGGGAGGATATGTCAACTCCAACAAACGTAACGAAGTTGCTGGAGGATTATGTTTCTAAAGGTATAAAGGTTATTCCCGTATATGACTCGAAGAGAATTATTAGGGAATACGGGATCCCTGTAACAGAGATGGTTCTAGCCCGTAATCTGGAGGAAGCCGTTCAAGCATCTAAAAAGCTGGGCTTCCCGTTGGTGATGAAAATATCGTCGCCGGATGTAGTCCATAAAACGGATATCGGTGGCGTTATCCTAGGGATAAGTAGTTTAGAGGAGCTGGAGAACGCCTACAAAAAGATCATCGAGAATGTAAGAAAAAAAGTGCCCCACGCTAGGATAGAGGGAGTAGTCCTAGAAGAAATGGTAGAAAAACACTATGAAGTGATTGTAGGCGGTGTGCGCGACCCACAGTTTGGGCCCACTATTATGTTCGGTATGGGGGGAGTTTTTGTGGAAGTATTTAAAGATGTAGCCTTCGGTATTGCACCTCTTACAAAAGAGGAGGCTATGGAATTAATAGACTCGACAAAAGCTAGTAAAATCTTAAAGGGGTATCGTGGGGGATTTACAGGCGATATAGACGCTTTAGCGGATGTACTAGTTAAAACATCAAAAATGATGTGGGATCTTAAAGAATACATCAAGGAGATGGATCTAAACCCGGTAGCTGTTCTAGAGGATAAAAAAGGTATAAAGGTGCTTGATGCACGTATAGTACTAGAGAAAATCTAAAGACCCAATAAGATGCTCTTTAAAACTTTTTAAACGAATAACCGGATATACGGTTAGGGTACTAGCCTGTGAATGTCCCTTACAAATAAGATAACTTCCCTTATGTTCTCGGCTCTTAGCATTTTCATTAGAAGTCTTTCAACTCCGAGACCGAAGCCTCCATGAGGCGGCATACCGTATTTAAATGCATCAAGATAAAAGTTGAAATCCTCGGGATTCAATCCCTTTACCTTCATGTTTTCAATCAACCTATCGTACCTATGTTCTCTTTGCCCGCCAGAACATATTTCAATACCACGGTAGTCCAGGTCGAAGGATCTACTCAATTCAGCTCCTTCACGCATTACATAAAATGGTTTAATAGCCCATGGGTAGTTTGTGATAAAGTAGAGTTCATACCCTTTTTCTAGCATTATTTCACCCAGCTTCTTTTCATCTCTATCGCTTAAATCGAGACCCCATTTCACTTGGCAACCTTCCTTTTCCAGAAGATTTAAAGCCTCCTCATACGAGATTCTTGGAACAGGTGTGCGAGGAACGGTCAGGTCAACTCCAAGTTGCTCTAGTTCCTCCGAACATTCATTTCTCACGTTTTTTATCACGTATATAACAAGCTCCTCAAGAACCTTCATAACATCCTCCATCCCCTCTATGAAACCCATCTCAACGTCTATCCCCCAACTTTCGTTTAGATGCCTTGTTGTATGATGTTGCTCCGCACGGAAATACGGTGTTATTTCATAAACCCCCGTTAGCGAAGACATAAGCATCTGCTTATATAATTGAGGGCTTTGCGCTAGGAAAGCCTGTCTACCAAAGTAATCTAATTTGAAGAGGGTTGCCCCTCCCTCGGCTCCTGCCCCAACAATCTTAGGTGTCTGTACCTCCAGAAAACCTTTCTCCTCTAGAAAACGGCGAGCGTATTTAAGTAATGTAGCTCTAATCCTAAATAGCGCTCTTTCTTTGGGTGTACGAAGCATCAAGTACCTGTATTTTATCTTTGTGTCGAAGAGGACCGGTGTCTTACCTAGCGGATCATACGGCAATGCATCCCTAGGGGTCGATAACACCTCTATACAGGAAGGTATAAACTCTATTCCTCTCTTACTCTTCCCTTCTAAAACATATTCTCCGTAAACTCTGACGGCTGAACCGACTTTAATCCTTTTTGCTATCTTCCAAGCCTCTGGATTCTCCGATTTTTTTATAACCACAGTAACTGGCTTAATCGAGACACTTGGGATAACTTCCAGAAACACTATTCCGCCAACAATTCTCCTCGCATTAACCCATCCCTTTACCTCTGTACTCATAATTCCACCATCAATCCCAGTAACTTTATTCAAAAAGTATGTTCTAATTTAAAACGATTCCGTAGCTTCAAAATATAAAATGGAATCCAAAATGCTAGCCGTGTAAACTCGTTCGAAAATAGAAAACCTCAAGTTAACTAATCCTAAGAGGTAAAATTTTAGGTTATGAAGGTTGAGATTAACCTGTTAAAATTAAACCTAGAGTTTTTGTTGTTCATCCAGTTGGAGGGGTCCAGGAGAAGTGAACTACCTCGTCTGCTTTATCAGCATGCATTTTATACCAGTAATACAGATCCTGGTTTACATAACTTGCTTCCTTGACTACATGAAGCTTCGGGCGGGCTTCAACATATACATCATTACTTGAAACTTGATACGTAAATGTGAAACCTAGGTTAAGAGTGGTGCCAGCATACTGGAGGGGAGCTGAAAGAGTTAAGCCTATACTAAAGGAGAGAGATGCACTCCATGCAGTAGCCCCGCTACCGGAACCCAGTTTTATTACTGTATCCTGCCGTCCAGCCTCTATTTTACCGGCATAATTTGAAGGTGTGGAGCCCCCACATATACTGCAGGAAAATGTTTTACTAGAAGCCCAGTAACCCGTCAACCTTAAGGGTATCATGAATATAGCGAAGTCAGCTACTTGGTCGAGGGGGTATTCTATACACTGCATATCGTATTCATAGTAGACTCTACCTATAATATACTTACATTCGCCCCCACTAGCTGATGAAGTGTAGCCTGCAACAGCTATATCTGTTAATACCTTTCCTAGAACAGTTGGCTGACTCCATTGTAGATTATTTAAGTCATAGTCACCATCCCTATATTTCATGTAGTCTTCACCGCTTATGGATGCATATCTGGAATACATTTCGATACGTATTTGTCTATAGAGATCCTCTGAGGTGAATCCCCAGCTCACCTTAATACCAGGAATAGAGTGTATTTCACCTATTTTAATATTCTGAAAGTTATATGTTGTTCCCATAAGGTAACTTTCTATATCCCCTTGTATAGCCATGGTTCGGGGGATGGGAGTTGCGTTGAAAACTTTAAAACGTGTGTATGTTATGCTGGTTATTGGATCTTTAGGCTCGACTATTAAACTGGCTACATATATTTTATCCTTAGATCTTATGTAGACTGCATATGCTTGTTCATGATATTTGATCTTCAATGTATCATTAACTAAAAACCTTTCTTCAGGAATCCTATAAACCTTGAATACAAGTTGAATGGGGCTTCCTTGACTCCAGTCTGAATAAAGCACCCTAGGAGCCTTTTCGCTCCAAGGAACTGTATAATTAAACACGATTACATAAAATGGACCTTTATCTGGAACCATAAGCCCGATCTTAAGTAGGCCGCTAGGCCTACCTTGAAGCCAGTCGAGGAAAAGACTATAAAGGCTACTTGAAGGCACGCCTGTAAAAATAGGTGGAACTAAAAGAGACGAGAAAACTACCAGAATGAGAGGTGTTAAAAATCTATGTTCACCCTTTGTCAATATGCCTTCCCCATGATATATCTGTTTTCACTCATTAAAAAAAATTTCGCAAACATCTAATAATGTTTAGTAAATAATATAATCAATAATGTAAGTAACAAAATAAATGATGTAAAACAGCTGATATCAGGAACCAAGGACAAATAATAGCTAATAGTTTCATTCGAGAAAATATTTTAATCGTCTTGTTGACCTATAGAAGATATTGGGAGATGGATTGCCCCATTATCTTCGTTTATTTGATCCATGGAAAAATCCGCTGTGCACTTGTCCTCCTAAATATTCCCTTCAACCCTATACCGGTTGCAGTCATAAGTGTCTCTACTGTTACGCTTCATCTTATATAGGATACAGAGACAGTCTTCCTAAAAAAGATTTCATCAAAAAGCTTTTGAGGGATCTTAGAAAGGCTGATAAAAATCTACCTGTAAGTATAAGTAACAGTAGTGACCCGTATCCACCCATGGAGAAGGAAATCAAGCTTACAAGACAAGCTCTTAAGCTACTCTTGAACCTTGGTTTCAAGGTGTTAATAGTAACTAAATCGAACCTCGTATTAAGGGACGTCGACCTGCTTTCCAGTGGAAATGCGAGTATAAGTTTAACTATAACTACATTAAATGAGGCTTTAGCGAAACGCATGGAACCGCACGCCCCGCCGCCGAGCGCTAGACTTACCGCCATAAAGAAACTGTGTGAAGAAGGGATTCCTGTCTCTGTCAGAATCGACCCGATTATACCTGGAATAAATGATGATCCAGCTGAACTGGAAGAATTGGTGAGTAGGGTTGCGGATAAAGGAGCCCTTCATATAGTAGCTTCCACCTATAAAGTTAAATTGGATAATTTAGGTAGAATGTCAAGGGCGTTCCCGGAGAAAGCTGTGGAATGGAGGAAACTTTACCTTAAATATGGGGCTAGAATAAAGGGATATTGGTATCTTCCGGAAAGATTGAGGAAAAGGCTTCTTGAACCCGTTTTAAAGCAGGCCAGGAAAGAGAGGATTTCGTATGCTGTTTGTAGAGAAGGATTTCGTTCTAAAGATTTCTTTAATGCACCGTCTTGTGACGGAAGCCATTTAATACCTTTACGGATTCTCTAAATACTATGAGCGAGTGGCATGAAAGGAAAAAATACTTTACAAGGAGGCTGTTTCAAGAGTTTGAGGCTGGACGCGTTGACCATGATCTAAAAGATTTATTGAATTTGATAAATAGTCTAGACGACTATTACACTACCAGTAGTTGCAGTGGCAGGATTCAGATAGCTGAGGTTAGGCTTCCGGGAGAAAAATTCGATATAAAGGTTCTCGGTAAATGGCACTGGAAGGTGGACCCTGAAACAATAAAAAATATTGTTCTGGGAGACTGGAGCTACCTGTGGCTTATGGTTCAAGGACCTATACTTCATGTAGTAGCACGTAATCTAGAATGCGCGATGAAGCTACTTGATATAGCCCGTAAATGCGGCTTCAAACACAGTGGTATACAGGTTACCAAAAAAGAAAGAATATTATTGGAGATCGTTGGAAGCGAGGAGATGACTGTCCCCCTCAAGTGGAAGGGAAGATACCTAGTTAACCCGGAAGAAATATCCATGCTTGTTCAAGTGTCAAACGAACTCCTTGAAGTCTCGAAACAGAAACTCGCCAGGTTTAAGAATAAAATTGTTGAAGAATTCACCGTGGAAGCGTAACTCCCCTTTGCCCCTGATATCTTCCCTTGTAGGGTATCGGTTGACCTTCAATCCTAAAGAAAACTACATGGGCAAACCTCATACCCCGTTTAAGGACCACGGGGAATGCTCCCCCATGAACCTCAAGGGTTATTTGTCCCTCAAACCCGGCATCAATCACAGTGGGGGGAATACTTAACCCGAGCCGTGCAAACGTGCTTCTCAGCTCTACAAGAGCAGCTATGTCCGCAGGCATACTTATGTACTCTAAGGTGGATAAAAGTACCTTCATGTAGGGTTGAAGTACAAAGGAACTATCCAACCTAAGAATTTTATAATATTCCCTTAGATCCACGGACTTCAAGTTATCTGGATCCAATGGAGCTGGATTATTCAAAAGAACCGCAACCTCGTTTCCTATCCGCAGGTCAACACCATTCTCCCTTATAGTGGCTTCATCGAAAGGTTCTATCCTAAGCTTCTTTTCCTTTATAAGCTGGATGATCCGGTTACCTGAAAGTATCATCGCCTACCAACATTTACCTTGTCTTAATCCACTATATTTTTCTATCATTTACCATTTAAACTGGAAAGATCTATTAAATATAGACGGAACCTTTTATCGGCGCCATCTAGAATCCGGTTTTACCAACTCTAAAATTTTAGACAATTACTGTTATCAAACCGTTTGTCTCTACCGCAGATACAAAAAGCTATAGTTTTAAATAGAATGAAGCGGTAGAGACAAACGGTTTTCTAAGAAGATACATAAGGATGCCTTCTTCTTTGGAGGGCTTCTTTTAATCCCCGCTATGTTTGCATTAATCGTGGGACTGATTGTTTATTTGAGTATTTAGGGTGTTTTGGAAATTATGGGAGCTCGAAGCCTTATGTATGGTGTTTTATCTACTCGCCTTAGATGCCGTCAGGCTTAGCCGATGGCGGCGCTCCCCGGCAACCCGCACCCTGTGGTGGCGGTCAATGTAGCCCCCGATAAACCACCAACTAGAGGTGAGGCGGCTGAGGGAGAAACCCACACAAGTTCCCATAATATCAAAAATAACCTAAATACCATGCACGGGCAACCACTAATGAATATACTTCTCTTGTATCTAGGGATACCTTATAGAGTCAGGCTTGGAGTGTATGAATATTATAAATACCCTTAGCTACATTTACCGTTTCGGGTTTGTTCCTAATACCTATATCATTGAGCTTGCTGAAAGCATCAGCTCCTAATCTATCGCTTCTGGAGCTTTTAATCTACCAATGGTATTTACTTTTTCTCCTTTCAAGAACAGGCGAGTTAAAAAATGGCATATATCCTTACAGCGATCGTGGCGTACTGATACTGCTTTCACAAATAATATTTTAGAACACTGCCAGTTAAAACTAGCATTGTTATTATAAACTTAATTACCCTGGAGAAATATTTTCCTTAAAGAAGTTTATTATTTCATCGGCGTCTTTGAATATCCTGGTTGTATAATATTCGAAGAATGGGCTTACTTCATATGGGAAGAAGGCATATACTTCCTTATTGTGTGTGTAAGCATAGTTTATTTCGCTCAGAACGCCGGGAGAAAGCATATGTGTGGGATAGTATACTATGATCATATCAGCCTGATCTATTAGCTGGTAGTCCCTTACCACGACCTGCTCGATCATGTCCTCCTTTGCTTCATATATTTCTTCTATAGGAATATTATATGAATGCCCATTCGCATCCACTTCAACCGAGGGCTCCCCGTTTTGGGAGGCCTTAGCCGCCATTGAAAGGAGATCAAGTTCTTCGACAGCCATTGGATCAAATATTATTATACCTATCTCCTCAAGTTTTTCCTTAAATTTCTCCTTTCTCTCAAACCATTTTTCGTCTTGGCGCATGAACGTTATGGGATAGCTTATGTATGCTTTCGGTGCAGGTTCTTTGCCTTCTTTTTTCCTTCTTTCAACCCTGTAAACTATATCAAAAAAGGTTTTTGCTCCCATGTTTTTGGCTAGAACATAATGGGGCTTGTTTTGGTACTGGGCAAGCATGCTTGTTATGAAAATTTCCTCATCTCGCCATGTTATAATATCTTTTAGGGAGAGTTTACCCTTCCATTGAGGATTCATCTCCAACCTGACTTTTATTGAGTGGATGTTGTCGACCACCGTTATGTAAATATCGGGGTTAAGTCTGTTAAGGTAATAGAAGTTGAATCCGGGAACTAGATGTCTTTTCCATCGGAAACATGCATGAGAACTTATTATTAGATCTTTTTCGCTTAATCCTCTATATGCGTCCGCTTCCTTTAATATTTCCTCGAAGATAGCTGCCCGAAGGTAATTTAATGCAAAATGGTCTAAGTCCAGTATCTTATCTTCTTTTATTTTTATGCCTAGAAATTTAGATTTCTCGAACATCATGGATCCTATGTCGTACACTTTAATGCGTTCACCAGCTAACTTAGCTACCTCGTTGACGTAATCTAGACGTCCACTTCCGCTTATACCTGTAACTAATATTATCATAAAACCTCCTGCAAAATATATGGAATGATGATTAAAATAATTTCTCAGCTTCCTCCAATCAGGAGCTTTCCGCCGTCCCTTACATCTCTAGAAGGATATTTCGTTAATGGTCATCCATTGTTTTTCTATTATTTTCAGCCAGCATTCCGATAGCATTTTTAGTAGGAATAATATATTCTCGACATGTTATCCTCAGCTTGTCGGAGTACTCTCTAGGAGCAACATGCAATAATGTTACAGGCTATATGGTATAATGTAGGTTGGTGATAAGATGGTCAAAAATCCGGAAGTATATCTTTTTGTAGAGAAGAATAACAATGAATGCTTAAAGGCGGAGGAATTATTAAGATCTTTAAACATTCCTTTTATCTTAATAGATGTTGATAAAAACGGGGTTAGAGGGTGGATGCTAAAAGATTTTGGCACAATGGAAGTGCCTTTACTAGCTACTCAAAATGCTGTGGTTATAGGACTTAAGAACATTGAGAATTTCGTGAAAAATAATATTATAAAGCCACTATAGTATTTAATATTTTTTAACTATGTTTACACAAATTTTGTCTATTATTTTTCTAACATCTTCTATGGGAATCTCGAAGTTATTTACCATTATCGAAAAAACTAGTTCCCGGCCACTTAATGTTTTTATATATCCTGATAAGGTACAGGCATTGCTTAATGTACCGGTTTTTGCAATTACCCTTCTTTCAGCAGGTGTATTCCTCATTCTCTTTCTCAGTGTACCATCTACTCCGGCCACTGGAAGAGCATTATAAAAGTACTTGAAAAGACTGCTTTTTCTCATCGCCAAAAGTAATTCCACAATTTTCCAGGGTGTTAGTTTATTTGACTTCGAAAGACCGGAACCATCAAATATCCTTATGTTATCATCGTCTAGGTTTAAACCGATATCACCTAAAGTTCTCTTTAAACAGTTTATACCGTTAGCCCAGCTTCCTTTACCGTACCTGTAGTAACCCATGGTCTTTAGAAGGCATTCGGCAACAAGGTTGTCGCTGTGCTTTAGTAATTTCTTGACGATTTCAGTTAAAGGATTCGAAACAATATAGTCCAACAAGACCCCATCTTCGAGAAAACCCTCCTCAACATTTCCTTCTACACTAACACCATTTTTAATCAACCCACTTTTAAAGAGGGAACCCGTGTATAAATGGGGGTTTTCGATAGGTTTTTTCACATCAACTGGATACGCGTCTTCTTCGATAGTCCCCTCAACTATGAAAACGTTTTCTCCCTTCTTTTTAGTTACATTAATTTTCGTCGCAAAGCCTTTTTTAACGGTAATTGCCTTGTTAATTATTCTGATTTCATCCTGTATAGGATGTATCTCTAGAAGCGGTTTTTCGCCTGGTTGGGTCGGCTGGACAATAATGTTTATACAACCTTCATTTACCGTTAAAGCTGATACTCTTGGGGCATACGGGTGTTGAAGATAATTTTCATCCCACCTCTTATTTACAAATTCTCTATCAAAGACACTTGTATCAACAATTATATTTCCCTTAACTTGTTTTAGGACCCGTGATAATTTGATGGAAACTTTATCAATATCTGTGCTTTTAAGAAGAGGATCCCCTGAGCCTCTAACAACAATATTGCCTTTTAATGTTCCGCCATCTAGACTGCCTGTATAGTATATTCCTGTGAAATACCGGAAGTTGGGACGAAGATATAGAAGGGCTGCGGCAGCAGTAAATAATTTCATGTTGGAGGCGGGTATAAATGGGTTATCAGGGTTGATTTCAATTAATTTATTTTGGTTTTCATCAGCAACCACTATACCTACATCTGCTCCCTTAAGATCATCAATTAAGGGTTTTAACCAGATGCTCATAGACAATAATACTGGAAATAAAAATAATTATTTTAATATTTTAGGAGAGTATTGAAATAACTTCCTCCAATTTTTTCTTCGCATTTTCTATTTTAGATGAAAGCTCCTTTATTCTATCCTCACTTTCCTCTAGCTTCTTTTCCAGCTCCTTTATCTTTCCTGGGGTTATCGTCTCCTCGAGAAAAGGTATGTCGATTCTTACTCCCTCTTTAATAAATTTACTATATGTCTCTTGGACTAATTTTCCAGCCTCTGTTTTCCCCTGAAGATGATTTCTTATAGTGGCTTCACTTCTCCCCAGCTCTTCCGCTATTTCAGGTACAGTATATCCAGCTCTTTGTCTAGCTAATGCACCTGCGGCGACGGCTAACGAATCTATCCAAGTTAACCTATCTTCAGGATTCCTTATTTTATCTAGAAGGTCGCTTCTCAATAGAGTTGCTATCATGAGCGCTGTTTCAAGTCTATGAACATCGCTTTTCGTCAATGGTTTTAACGGTATTTCCTCGCCCATAGTAATCACCTCTCAGTTATTCCGTATTTGGTATTTCAGCAAAAATAGTTTCACAATTATTTTATTAGCTGTCATACAATATATTCTTACCGTTTTTCGAAGTCCCTTGCCAGCGGAGGGGTTCTTTGTTCATCGACTGTCAAGAGACAGAGAAGAGTGTTTGTATGTTCGACCTCCTCCAATCCGGCTAAATATTCTATTAGAAAACGGGATATCTCCTCCCAGTTTTTAGCCCTAACTTTAAGTAGAATATCGTACTCACCTGTTATTATATGGGCTTCCTCAACCCAAGGTAAATTCTCCCTCATACTACTCTCCTCTAGGATCCTTTTTGCAAGAGAAACTTGTGTAGAGGATACTCTTACTCCACCTCCCCTTCGTACACGAACCAGTACAAAGGCTAGGAAAATGTATCCTAGGTTCTGGTATCCAGGTATTATTGTAAACTTCCTTACGATACCGTTTTTTATCAATCTTTCAACGCGATTTATTATTGTGGTTCTAGGAACTTTGAGGATTTTAGATAGCTTACTAAAGCTCGTTCTAGAATCTTTGAATAGTTCTGAGAGAAGCCGGATATCGAGTTTATCTAATGTCTTACCACTCAAGTCTCACACCTCCGGCTAGCTGCTTCAACAAGCGCTTTAAAAAGTCGTAGTTGGAGGTCATCCAACATGGTTTCAGGATGCCATTGTACTCCTAGGATGAAGACCTTCTTGTCTTTTGATTCAACAGCCTCTATTATACCATCCTCAGTCCATGCTACAGGACGCAGAACCTCAGCCACATTTTTAACAGCCTGGTGATGAAAGCTGTTCGTTTTTAATCGAGACACCCCAAGAATCTCATAGAGCCTTGAAGTTCGATCTATTTCAACAAAGTGAACCCGATAATCTTTACCCCCTTCCCTAAAGTTATGTGGGATAACCGGGTCCACCTCACTGTCTATATCCTGGATTAATGTTCCTCCTAGTGCCACGTTGATCACTTGTATTCCCCTACAGACACCTAAAACCGGTTTTCCTCTATCAATCGTTTTTCTAGTAAGTTCCAACTCGAAAATATCACGTGTAATGTTAATGTAGCGTGTTTTGAAATGCGGTTTTTCTCCGTATAGCCAAGGATCAATGTCGCCGCCGCCTGTAATTAACACTCCATCGACTATATCTATTAAGTCGTCGATAAAATCCGGTTCTGGTGGAAGAACGATCGGTATGCCTCCGGCTTTTTTAACTGCTTTAATATAGTCTAGGGAAAGGTACAGGTAGTCTGTTTCAGAGCCAAATCCCAGCTTAAATCCCTTGCTAAAACCGCAGGTTACACCTATTTTCGGCTTCATATCGCGCTCCCTTCCATCAATCTATATACAGATTGTATTAGAAGAAAAGATAATTTAAACTTCCTTAGGAAAGGATATTGCGGTGTAGTTGCTGGAAATGAAAAACTTTGTAATATTCATGGAACCGGCGGAGCAGGGAAAACCAGCCTCGCAGCGTCGTTTGGAAAGTGGATAATCAAGCACCAGGATTTGAAAGTATCATTTATAAATCTCGATCCAGGTGTAGAGGAGCTTCCTTATACTCCTCAAACAGATGTTAGAGAATACGTTAATGTTAGAGATGTTATGAGGAGGTATGGTCTAGGCCCGAATGGGGCGCTCATTAAAAGCATAGACACGTTGCTTTAGTACAAGGATTTAATTAAAGAAAAGATAGGGAAAATGGACGCCGACTATATAATGGTAGATACCGTTCTGGCTCTCCGCTACTTTCATTGTTTTTGATGCATGTGTAGTGGAGGGTCTTCCTGTCTCAGGGTTCATTGACGGGCTTTCTGGGGGGGACGGGACTCCCCACATCCA
>QMRH01000019.1 GCA_003650675.1 Thermoprotei archaeon
CGTCGACCGCTTCTTCGCCTTCTACCCGATCCACTTGAAGGTCAAGAAAGATGAATTAGTAAAATGGGAGAGGTTCTTTGAGTCCAAGGGTAGGAGGTTTCACGTGAACGGCGAACCCGTCAGGAGGACATTGTTCGGAACCTTCTACGTCTTATACCCCGAAGATGAGTTTAGAGCTGCTGAGGTTGAAGGCTTCAAGGTCATACCGTTAGATGAGACCATCGAGTTCTGCAGGAGGAACATCTACAGCTACGAGCCAGCCTTGGAAATGTTAGACGAAATGTACGGCTTGGGGTTAGGTGCCAAGTACAGAGAATCTAAGATGAACATCTAGTGGTAGGTTATGGCCGCACTCTTCGTAGAGAGGGAGAACGAGATCCTCAAAACCATCAGAGCCTTCGCTGACGCTGGCCTCGACTTCGTCGTGGTTGGCGGTTATGCTGTCAGCGGCCTTGGAAGGCACAGGTTCTCGGTAGACCTCGACGTGGTGATCGACGAAAAGGATCTAGACGCCTTCACAAAAATCCTCGAGGAGAGAAGGTTTGAGAGGAGCATGGAAAGAGTCGGCTTCGACGAAGTCTACGGGGGCAGGTTTGTGAGTTACGTTAAGAGGATTAATGGTTTACCGGTTACAGCCGACCTCCTGGTCGGAAGCCTAGTTTGCAGGGCTACGAGGGCTTCGTGGAGCTATGACTATATAAGGAGGCATTCGATAGTGACGGAGGTGTTTGGCATAGAGCTGTCAGTTAGATGCAGGATGCCTGAGAGGGAGCTTCTTATAGCTCTCAAGATCCACTCGGGCAGGCGGGTTGATTTAAGGGATGTAGTTGTGTTGGTGGAAGGGGCTGATATCGAGGAGATAGTCAGGCATCTGAGAAGAGGGGATCTGGAGAAGCTCAGAGTCCAGTTAAACAGCATGCTGGAGATGCTCGGCGACCCTAGACTCGTGGATTCGCTTAAAAGCGTGTTCACCATACGCCAAGACGTTACAAGGGAAATCGAGAGGGCACGTAGAACCTTAGAGAAGATTCGAGAAGCGATTTAGGCAAACTCTATCACCTTTTCGACAGCTTCCCCTATCAACTTCTTAACATCGTCACGCTTCAAGTTGGTGGATCTGACCCTGAAGATTCGCTTCCCCAATTTCTCGTTCAATAAGCCGTAGCCGTACTTTACCGCTGTCTGTTGCGGTGGATGAAGTCGTAGTTTCATACGCTAGCGGCAGCCGGCTTGGCGATCTCCGCTTGGTGTTACCGCTCTTCTAACTAAAAAGACAACCCTTTAGTCTTTCTCAAACAAGGATATCGAAACAGAAGGGTTAGGATAGTGGACCGGGGGGGATTTGAACCCCCGACCTCCCGCGTGCGAGGCGGGCGCTCTCCCACTGAGCTACCGGCCCTTTAATGTCGACTGTTTTAACCTATTATTTAGGGGGATTAAATGTTTTTCTTTGGGGAAAGTTTGTGAGGGAAATTATTTCGTCTAGTAGAGGTTTTGTGGATGCCGCTATGAAGCCTAGTTTCTCTATTTTTGTGAGCTTTGTTTCGTCTCCAGTATATACGCAGGTGGCACCGGCTTCGGAGGCTATGATTATTCCAGCTAATGCATCCACGTTTCGGACGTGGTTTGGAGGGACTACAACGGCGTCTATCTTGCCTTCGGCAAGGTAGCAGAGTTCTAGTGCAACTGAGCCAAGTAACCTCACGCTTTTCGTTTTTCCGAAAAGCGGTTTTACCGCGTTTAATCCCCCTGGAGTTCGTCTCTCGTTTACAACGACGGTTAGAACGGCTTCTTTTAAACTAGAGGTATGGGATACATGTATTTGTTCGCCGTTTTTAAAGGAGCCTTTACCTCTTATGCACCAATAAGTATCCTCTGAATACAGGTTTGCCACCACCCCTGCTATAAGCCCCTGCAGAGAAGGGGTCTTCGACACAGCTATAGATATGGATGAAAACGGTATCCCCCTAGAAAGGTTTGTACTGCCATCTATAGGGTCGACGACCAGGTATAGTGAGGGGTTGGAACCAACTTTGATGAATCCGGTTTCCTCGCTTAGCAAATAAAAGTCTTTTAGAAGATCCATGAGACCTTTCCTGATTTCATCTTCCGCTACCTTATCCACCATTAGGGTTGAATCTCCGCTGGCACCTAACCCGACAACCTTTCTGCCCTCCCCTGATTCCAAGGATTCCATGACCCTTTTACGTACTCTTTTTAAGACCCTAATAATCCCGGTTAATAATGTATCTATGTTCATTTTACATCAACCAGTAAATCTCTCAACGGTTGTTTATTTTTACATGAAAGATTTAATTCCTTTTCTCTAAGGTTTAAAGGTAGGTGTAGAGTAAGTGGAGCTTAACCAGGATATTAGATATCTAAATATGGTAACTGAGTCTATACTAGATGGTTTAAACAGGGTTATAGTGGGTTTACAAGAGGAGCTTAAACTACTTCTCACGGCCCTCCTAGCCGACGGGCACGTCCTCCTTGAAGGGGTTCCCGGGGTCGCTAAAACCACTATTGCTAGGGCTCTAACACGCCTACTAGGGTTGGACAAGTATAATGAAAGAGGTTTTTCTTTGAACGGGGTACCGTTTAAGGGGTGGTCGAGAATACAGTTTACACCAGACCTTATGCCAAGCGACATCATTGGAACACTGATATTCAACCCATCGACCCGTACGTTTGAACCGCAGTTTGGCCCGGTTTTCTCATATCTGGTTCTCGCCGACGAAATAAACAGGGCCATTCCAAGAACTCAGAGCGCTCTTCTACAAGCTATGCAGGAAAGAGAGGTAGTGTTGGGAAACCATATATATAAACTTGCGGATAGAAATGCTGGAAAATTCTTCTTCGTCATTGCAACGCAAAACCCAATAGAACAGGAAGGAACATATCCCTTGCCGGAAGCCCAGCTAGACAGGTTTCTAATGAGAATCATCATATCGTATCCCAAGACCCTAGAGGAGGAAAAAGCGGTGCTAAGGCTACACTTGAAAAGACTCGAAGAACCTTTAGAAGAACTGTCTCCCGTGGTGGAGGATCCCGGTTTCATAGTATCAGCGCAGGAGTGGATCGCTGAAAATGTGGAAATAAGCGATAAAGCATTAAACTACATCACCTATATAGTTAGAAACAGTAGACCTGAATTTAATCCAGAGATCGGGGACACTGTTTTATGTGGAGCTAGCCCCAGGGCTGGGGTAGCGCTTTTAAGGGCGGCTAAAGCCTATGCAGCTATAAACGGAAGAACGGTGGCAGACGTATACGACGTCGAGAAAGTAGCTTACCCTGTTTTAAACCATAGGCTTATTCTAAATCCTGAACGCATAGTAGAGGCGCGGCTCGAAGAAAAAACATATTTGGCGGCCTATAGGGTTGCAGAAGAAGCCATCAAGAACATTCTAGATGCCTCGAGGTAGCTCTAATGAACAGGGATCTTCAAGACGTCTGTAAATTCAAAGACTATGTTGTGGAGTTAGCGAAAGCTAGGGTAAATAGCCTGCTCGTCGGCGAGAAACCCTCTCCTTGGAAGGGCTTGGGAGTAGATGTGGAAGACTTTAGAGAATACACTTATGGCGACGATTACCGGAACATAGACTGGAAGATTTCGGCTAGGCTACCCTACATCGAAAACCCACGTTTCGTGGTCAAGGAGTTCGGCGAAGAAAAAGCCTTAAACACGATCATTTTACTCGACGCCTCAGCCTCGATGGGTTTCGGATTAAAATGGGCCACCGCATTAACCTCACTGATAATAATACTGGAGGTCGCTAGGAAACTTAAGGATAGAATAGGATTGATAGTAAAGAACAGTGAAAAGAAGCTACTGGTTTTACCCACTGGTGCTTCAGGTCTAGACGCATATATTCTCAGTAAACTTTGTAGAGGGAAAATTAAACCTACAGGCCACGTTAAACTCCGTGAAGTTGTAGACGAGATATACCCGTATATATCAAGAAGGTTTTTCATTGTGCTTATAACAGATTTTGCGCATGAAGTTGAGGATTTCAGAGAGGCTATAAAACTGCTTAAAGAAAAATCTTTGGGATTAGGGGCTATAATGGTTCAGGATAAAAGGGAACTTAAAGTACCTTCAAACGGATTAATTACTCTAAAGGACCTGGAAACAGAATCGACTTTAGGGCTTTTAAGAAGCGAAGACCCCACCCTGCTATCGGCGATACTTAAAAGACATTTCAGAGCAATTCTCCTAACCCTTAAATCCCACAGCATACCCTACGTTCAATTAAATGGGTTAATCGAAACATTGCATAAAACGAGTAAGATAATTAGTATTTATGGGAGGGGAAGGGAGGCAACATATGTATAAAAGGGCCGATCGAAGACTACTTGAAAAAACCTATTTCATCCTAAGCATAGTCATCTTTCTCGTCCTGCTTTTTTCTCTTGCGACGCAACTCTACCCACTTTTATCCCGGATTTTAATGCCATCCAAAAATCTCGCTCTCGAGGAAAGCGGGTCCATGAAAACACTACTCGAGGCTACAGCATATGGGTCAATAGCGTTCAATGAAGCCACCAAAGAATTGTATACAGTATTTATCCGTCCATTCAATGAAAGCAGGGTCCAAACTATTTATGAAACATCATCCCTCGCCCTATCAAAGCTTGGGAGATTTAAGGATTACATAGAGTCTCTCTCCCTAGCAGAAGTCGATAGGAAGATCCTGCTTTCGCACGTAGAGTTCTACAAGAATATAAGCTACTCCTCCATCCAATCAATTCAAATAGCAAAGGAAATAGACGCATTGAGAAGAGAACTTGAAAAAGCTGTGGAACAAGGGGCGTTAGACAAAAACCTTTCACCGGACATAGAAACCTTAAAGGAAAAACTACAGAAAATGCTTCAGCTAGCTAATGAACTAGAAAAACACAATTTATCTGGAAACCTGACCAGAAAGCTTGAAGAGGGTTTCGATAACATCGCGACGGTTATTGGTTTCCTAGAGGAGTGGAAGAAGCTGTCCGCCATACTCTTCGACTACGGTGATATAGCCGGTAAAACATTGGAGTTGAGCACCATTCTAGAGATGCTTCCACGACAAAGCAACGAAACAAAGGTTCTGTTGGATAGGCTGGAAAACGTGCTCAACTATTTTACAAATAACTCCAAAAGACTAGACGAGTACTACGAGAACGTCAGTAGACTTGACCCCCCATCCGCAGCCACGTTTGCAGACATTGAAAGCATACTACAGGCCACTGCCGTGAATTCCGGCGATGTAGAGAAGCTTACCGAAGCAGTAAGGAGGTTGAGAAAGAGGCTACAGGAAGGGGATAGCTGGGAGGAAGCGTTAAAGGAATTTGAGGAAACACTGGCGTCTCTATCGAATAAAGTGTTTTCAAACTATTTTGTTCAATCAAGTGGATCGGGGGCGGGAGGAGGGACGGACAGACCGAGGGATTAAACATGAACCTCCTGGCTCTGGTGATTGAGTTTATACAGGATATTCTCCGACTATTTGAACTACTTGCTGAACTAAGGTTTGAACACGGGTCTCTTACACTAGCGTTTTCTCTTTCCTCTATACCTATACTCGTGCTGGGGACCGTTATTATACGCAATCTTCATCGATCATATAAGGCTACAGGGTTTTCCCTCCGTTTTCTTGTGGCTCTTCCACTCTACATCCTTAATTTAGCATCCAAGTTTCTCTTGATAACACTTCTAGTCCTCCTGTTCATGAACCCCTATATTCTTAGACCTCAAACCATCACGGTGGAGGAGGCGGTTGAAGGGAAGTTTCCAGACAAGGGTGTAGCCGTAATAATACTCATAGATTGTTCGAACAGCATGTGGGAAAAATCGTCGATAGGGGATTTCACTAAATTTGAACTGGCTAAAAATGTGGCTCAAAGATTTCTCAAATACCTGTTGAAGAACGATACGGCTATCATAGCATTCTTCGCCGACACGGTAGTAAACTATACTGGGATAGGGGCTTCGATTAACGAAACCTTAGAGTTTCTGTCATCATTCAATAAAGCATATAACTATACTTCTATAGGAAATGCATTGTCCTTCGCCTTATCGTTAAGAGAGGCTCTACAGAAACCCACCGCAATACTACTAGTATCTGATGGAGGAAACAATGGTGGCGTAGACCCGATAAGCATAGCGGAGGATGCTATGCGAAATAATGTCACTATATTTACGGTTTTCACAGGGGGTGGCGAACATTCGAACCCGTTTCTACTTCTAACTCTCTCTAGAAAAACCAACGGAACATTCTTCGATGCATCAAACTTAAATCAAAGATTCCTTGAAACATTCTCCGAAACCATAAACAGGAAGGTAAGATACCTTACGTTACGTAAAAATATTGGAACCGAAGTGACTGTTCTCTACCGCGACTATGAAACCCCGTTTAAAGCGATAGTTAAGGCCCTTTTTCTGGTAGCGGCCGTTATGTTTTTAACGGGTGTGTGAGATGATGCAGGTTGTTGACATTGAATCGATGTATATTTTCTTGTTGCTTATAGTCTGTGTAGCTATATCCCACTTTGTGAATGTCAGGATTTGGAGGCGACTCTACACCTTTAAACATTCTATGACAGAAATATTGTTAAAGTATTTAAAGGGATCAAAGACTAGAAGCTTTCTACGTTTAATAGCTTTAGGGTCTAAACTTCTACTAGCCCTATCCATCTCGTTGATGATTATATCACCTATAGTGACCGAATATAAAGTGGTTAAAGTCCAGGTTGAAAAGGAGCTTTCAGTAGATGTCAGACAGATGCTTCGAACACCAGTGGTTCTCGTATTAGATGCTTCGGGAAGCATGCTTAAGGAAGACAGGGGAATAGCCAAAATACTGGTGGCTAAAAATGCCTCAATAAGCTTCGTTGAAAGCCTTCCACCTGGATTCATCGTCGGGTTCATAGCTTTTAGCGATAAAATATTGGTGGCGGAGCCGTTAACGGATAATAGGTCAACGGTAGTGGAGGATATAAAGGGGATTAAGGCGGGTGGAGGGACGCTTTACTCTGTTCCCTTAAGCCTAGCTTATAGTTGGCTAAAACCATATACTGAACTCAACTCCACAGCTTTCGTAGTCTTCGTAACAGACGGGCTACCCTATTCAAGCGATGTAAGTGTCTATAGGAAGCTACTACCGGAATTCTCGAAAAAAGGGATCAAAATATACACTATTTTCATAGGCCGCGATGAAAAAGGTAAGGCTGAAACAGTTTTCATGGCTAAAGAAACTGGAGGAAAACAATTTACTGCAGAGACTATCTCCGAGCTTCCTGGAAAACTTCAGGAAGTGGGCAAGGAAATATCCTACACGACCACGATCAAATTTAAGGTTGAGAGGGATGAAAGGATCGAGGTTAAAATACCGTTATATCGGTCGCTGGCCCTTTTAGCGTTGTTTTCGGCATTATTCCTTTGGATGCTTAATATTAGACTTTATAAATTGGTTGCCTAATCACTGTTTAAAGCATCTATTAGATCCTCAGTGGAGTCTAACTCTTTTACACTGGATATTTTAAGGGAGCCTCCCTCCCTCCTATAGCAGACCAAAATAAACCTCTTTTTACCGGTAACCTTGTCTTCAAAGACTATTCCATCCCTGATCTCCGCATTTTCCTCGTGAACCTCGAAGGCCTTCACCTTCAAATCTATTGAGCCATGGGAAATATCGTTATATGTTAATCCAAGTAGGGAGAGCTGTGTTTCTAAGGGTATTAGATGTTCTAGGGGATCGAATTCCTCTTTCTCTCCCTCCTTTACCTCGTTACTCTTCCCCTTACTAACTACGGTCTTCAAGCTCCTTAACTGGATATCTATCTTCCGTGGATAGCTGGATGACGCTTTAATCTCAAACCGATAGTACTTGGAAACCATGTTCTACTCCTCCACTACAGGTATACCGAACCTTTTGGAGGCTAAAACATGGTCCTCGTAGGATATTGAGTCCACATCTATGATACCTTCATATGCTTTCCTGTACGTTTCACCGGAGATCAGTTTTCTGATATTTCTCTTGTACTTGTAGTCCATCAGCCTTATGCCTTTAATCCGTTCCCACTCCTTTACCGGTATACCGTAGGCGCGTTGAGCCCTATCCCTATAGAGCTGTGGGATAACGTTAAAGGAGCAGAAGGGCACTAGCCGTCCATCCGGCATTATATAGTGTATGCCACAACGTTGCACTCTGGCGACATCATGGTTATATAAGTCTTGGAAGTGCATCATACCTAGGAAGAGGGTCTTATAGTGGAATTCCCCTAAAGCTGTATAATCGTGTTTTATGAAGATATTGTAGAGGAGGTTTATGATCTGTTTTCTCTTTAAATCCCTAGGGGCTTTCTTGAAGTCTATGAACTTTCCGATTTTTGTAGCTAGCTCGAGGATGGCAAGTTTCTTGCTTTTACCCCTTCTAATTTCCTCTGCCTTCCTCTCCAGATACGTCATAAATCCCTCTACGTCGATGAACCTTGTGATGGGGATCATTTCATCTCCGTCCTTGAAGACGTAGGTGGCGGCGCCGCAGGCAAAGTGTGTAGTGAGTGTAAACTGTGGTCGGCCTGTTAATGCTTCAACGAAGTGGGAAACCGGGGCCACAAAGGGTACGGGATACCAGTCTTCTCTACTAATCTGGCCATTAGTTTGTTTCTCTATCTCTATGAGGACTTCTGGTATCGTAATTCTTTCTTTTTCACGTAGACTTCTTGGAACCCTGCCTGTTATGGAGACAGGTTGCATGTTGAGCCCCCTCACAATATCCATATGTTTTACGGCGAACTTTACCATTAATCCAAGTTCGTGGATATTGTATCCCTTGATAAGCGTGGGCACTAAAACTACACCGAGCTTGGCTTTCCTCAAGTTTTCTAGAATATAGGGCACCTCCCAATGGTTTTTAGGATTAGTGAACGGTGTTACGCCGTCAAAACTCATGTATATGACGTTTGTACCCGCTTTCCTTAGCTGTACTGCCAGCTCCGGGTCATACGCGAACTTGATTCCCGTAGTATTGACCTGTACATGCTTTACACCAGCCTCCTTAAAGAGTTTAACAATGTCCGTTAAATCGTCTCTTAACGTCGGCTCTCCGCCCGTTATCTGGACAGCTTTAATGGAGACGGGTCTTTGCTTCATCATCATCTTTATCATGTACTTTATGTGCTCTAAGGTTGGTTCATAGACGTAGCCAGCCTTCCCGGCGTAAAAGAAGCAGTTGCTTATAACTAGGCCGTCTCCAGCTATAAAGAGGTGGCTTTCTGCTTCAACCTCTAGATCGTAGACCTGGCCTTCGAAGTCCTCGTATCCTATTTCAGCTATCTCGTCTACTATGAAATCCCCGTATAATCGGCTCTTCGGCCCCGTTGAAACTATTCCACTGGTTAGAGGCTGTTTGACCATATGAGCATAAAGTAGCTTTAAACCGGATCTAGAGACATATCCAAGAGCATTCTGGATCCCAAGGCTTTCGGCTAGAGGTGGTATGCGGGCGAGGGATAGAATTTTGTCACCTATATTCAATTCATCGGCACGTAGTTTAATTATTTTACCGTTTTGGAAAACTGCTATTTTATGTTCGGGGGTTACCTTTATCTCCTTTCCAAGCCTCGTCCGTATAACTATTATTTTTCCCTTATGGTGTCTTCTTAGGATCTTGGTGACTTTAACCCATTCAGCACGCCCGTTAACAAACCCCAGTACCTCTAGATCGCGCGGTACGGCGTATTCTCCCTTAAACCCTCCAACTTTAATGCGATACTTGAATTCATATCTGCTGGCTAAATCCTCGAACGAAAACGGTTTAACTGAACCTTTGAGTCTAACAAGGATCTCTTGGTCTCCCGGTAGACAATACCAGCAACTTAAATCGCATCTATTTGTGGCTACAATGTTCACCAGTGCTGTGTGGGATTTATGTCTGGCGCATAGACCACAGTTATAGGGGCATGCATTGGTTATATCTAGGCTGGGTTCAACTCCTTTACCGTCAAACTGCCATTTACTAAATTTTCTGAAGAGTTCTGCATCACCCCAATAAACTTCCTCTATTTCTCCGTGTTCTGGGCAACGTTTACGAATCCAAACTTTACCATCCCTTTCAAAGATAACGGCATTTAAAAGTGAGAGGCACTCAGGGCATGCGGATTGAGTGTAAGCTATTAGTTTTTCTCCCTCCCTCAACTCGGGCTTCTCAAGTAGATAAAGCTTATAATCTACACCGGGTTTAGGCATCAACTTGAAGATCATCTTCGAACCTATTTTTTCGAACTCCTCCTCGGAGGCATCGAGAAGGTCCAAGTAGTTGACTAACGGTTCCTCCTTCGGAGGAACGGTTTCAGTCCTATCCACAAATATCGCCCTTAAGCAATAATTACTAAGTTTATTTAAGCCTTTGTGTCGCTAGCACGCTCCATTAAAACTTTGAGTTAGGTTAGTTGGGAAAGCTTAAGAACATCTCCTACACTTTTTAAATGGTGAATAAAATGCGTCTCGGTTCGTTCATGGACGATTTCGAAATAGCGGCGGTATATGCCAGGGAAATAATCGATTCGAGAGCTAAACCAACTGTAGAGGTAGACGTGATTACCGTCGGTGGAGGATTCGGGAGAGCAGCCGTACCCGCGGGGGCTTCGAGAGGCGAAAACGAGGCTGTGGAGGTGAGGGACGGAGGATCGCGGTTTAAAGGCTTTGGAGTTAAGAAGGCCGTCGAAAACGTGAACACGAGTATAGCTGACGAAATAGTCGGTATGGATTCCCGTTTTCAGAGGGAGATAGACTTAAAGCTTATCGAGTTGGACGGCACCCCCAATAAATCCAAGCTAGGGGCAAATGCTATACTGGGAGTTTCACTTGCGGTGGCAAAAGCAGCTGCAGATACCTACGGCATGCCTTTATTCCAGTATCTTGGAGGCTTCAACGCACACGTGCTTCCGGTACCCTTAATGAACGTAATTAATGGGGGTAAACACGCCGGGAATGAACTCAGTATACAGGAGTTCATGATAATCCCCGTCGGCGCCTCGACGTTTAAAGAGGCGATACAAATGGCCTGTGAGGTTTACTATGAACTTAAGGCAACCTTAAAAGAGAAGTACGGTGTATCAGCTGTCAATATAGGTGACGAAGGAGGTTTCGCTCCACCAATGAAGGAGACTCGAGAGGCATTAAACTCCCTCATAGACGCGATCAAGAAGGCTGGCTACACTGAAAACGATATCGTGTTGGGTTTAGACGCGGCAGCATCGAGCTTCTACAATAAAAATAAGAAACTGTATTGGATAGATGGAAGGGAGCTTAACGTAGACCAGCTACATGAATACTATTTAAAACTGGTAGATGAATACCCGATCAAGTCAATCGAGGACCCCTTCTTCGAGGAGGATTTCGACGCATTCGCCGAAATAACCAAAGAATTGAAGAACAGGGTTCAAATAGTGGGAGACGACCTATTTGTGACGAATATTAATAGATTGAAGAAAGGCATAGAAATGGGGGCAGCCAACGCCCTGCTACTTAAAGTCAACCAGATTGGAACGTTAACCGAAGCCTGCGACGCAGCGCTACTAGCGTTCAGAAACGGTTATAGGGTAATTGTAAGCCATAGGTCGGGAGAAACAGAAGATGTGACGATCGCGGACCTTGCCGTAGCCCTAAATACGGGTCAAATTAAGACCGGAGCACCTGCACGAGGCGAAAGAACGGCAAAATATAATCAGCTAATAAGGATAGAGGAATTCCTTGGAGCCAACGCCAAATATGCCGGTAAACTTGGAGTATTTTGAATTAAAGAAATAGGGTAATAAACTATTTTTCTTTATGCTTTAAGAATTAGTTGCTTGGTTGTAAAAATATTAAGCTGGTTTTCCAAGTATTAACCCGGAGACTTAGATGTTTGCCTCACCGGAGGATATTCAAGTTTCTACCTCCAACCGTATACTTAAGGTACTTTACCTCAACAAACTTAAAGAACATGAAGAAAGGCTCTTGGAACTCCAAGACGAGAAAATAATATACGTATCCGACCTGGTTTCATGTAGCCATAAAAGGGTTCTACGGAGACACTACCCCGAAGTATACTTCCAGTTCGAGCCAGTACCTTTCCTTGGAACCCTAGCACACATAGGATTAGAAAAAACCCTTGAAGAACAGGGCCTAAAGATCGAAGAGGAATTTCAGGTACCGTTTGATCTAGAGGGAACAATCTACACTATTAAAGGTAGGGTTGATGCTAGGGGAGAGAATTTCATTGTTGAAATCAAGACCTCGAGAAGCGATCAGGGTATACCCCGACTACACCATGTTCTGCAACTACAATTATACTGTATGTTCCTAGAGGTGGAAGAAGGAATACTAATATACGTGACGCCGAGCAGGGTGGCCGAATATAGCGTCAAAAGGACCGATATAGATCTAAGAACACTAGTTGAGGAAACAGTAATGGATTTAAGGCATCCCCGGTGGGAATGGGAATGCAAGTACTGTCCCTTCCTTAAACTCTGTGGATATGCTGTTAAAAAACCTAAAAACAGATAATGTCCCGCGGGGACTATTTGTTTATTTGAGTGTTTAGGGTGTTTTGGAAATTATGGAAGCTCAAAGCTTATATATGGTGTTTTATCTACTCACCTCAGATGCCATCAGGCTTAGCCGATGACGGCACTCCCCGTAACCCGCACCCTGTGGTGTGTGGGAATGTAGCTCCCAATGAACCACCGAACCACATGAGGTGGTTGAGGGGGAAGCCCGTGCAAGATCCCATAGTTTCAAAAATAACCTAAATACCATGCACGGGCAACCACAGTCGTCCCACCACTATATCGTTTAACGACCAGCCTTTATTTCTATGATCCACTGGCTTTTACTTCTATCGACTACAATCCCTTTACCTAAATCTACAGAATATACGTAAATGAAGGAGGCGTCCTTGGGTAGAAGATCTGTGAACGGGATGCTAGTTAAATTACATATTCTTATTAAAAAGTATCCATGGCTGTTGGTCACAGCAGTTGCTACGAGCTTATCTTTCCCGAGGGATGTTTCGTTGGCATTCAAAGTCCAGTAGACCTCAATTAAACTGTTTTTCAGGGGTTTACCGTCCGACGACAGAACCCTACCTATAATCTCGAGGGTAATGTTCCTTGATAGAGTGAGTGCCAGCTCTCTATAGAAGGTTTCATCTCCATTCCTATAATACACGGCTATCAAAGTATAGGGTGCTGGAGGCTTCAAACTATAAGTAGTGAATGTTTCAGCGCCCTGAACTCCCTCGAGGCTGCTCTCAACAATATATGTTGGTATAAGAGTCGTTCTGTTGATGAAGGATTTCTCATATACTATGGTTTTCGGCTTTAAGCCTGCAGGAAAAACGATGTATACTTCGTCTTCAGGATAGATTATGCCACCAGTCACCTCGATAAGACCGTAATCTGGTAGTTTAACAAATACCTTTACGCCATCAACTTCATCAACACCCGTTATCGTGGTCTTGGTTAAGACTTCTTCAACAGGGATTTGAACGGTTTCTCTAGGCCAGAGAATGTTAATGGTTATGAAGGTAAGCGATCCGGCAATAAACGCAATTACAAGCCCTATTAAATAGTTTTTATTGTTCACTGCCCAGACATCCCCCTAAGCTCATTGAACCTATTTTCTTTTCTCTAATAAGTGTATCTTTAATCGTTATATATCCAGAGGAGTTCGATATCTCTTGTCTCTTTATAACCCACAACTCGGAGGATAGGTAGGTACTTCGTTAACTGAGAGGAGACGACCACGATGTGGTTGAATGCATCCTTGAGCCCGGGGCTGAAACGTTAGACTGTGGCTTTTGTATCTTTTTGTATTATTTTGTTCTGGGTGTTATGTTTATAGTGTGTTGTGTTAATGTTTTTATGGGTATGTGGGTGATGGAAGCCCCATGCCGTCGGCCTCGACAGCCACCCACGACCACACAACCCTAACAAAAGGGTTATAGGCGAGGCGGAACCCGTGAAACCACACCACAATGAAACAAAATACATAGAATGATACAGATAGAGGAAATGGGAGGAAGGAGGGCCTACTTCACGTTAACTCCGGGGTTCTTAACTCTGGAAAGCGAAGACCTTTTCGCTACCACCTTCTTGAATGTTCTCCTTATCTCTTTGTAGTCACCCTTAAAGAAGGGGCATCCTTAATGCAGACTGCGCACCCTAGTGTTCTGGAGAATACTACTGCGCATTTCAAGTAGTCCACGTACTGCCTGTGCCGTCGGGCATAATCTTAGGCTCAAGGTGAATCGCTTTAGCGGGACAGGTGTTTGGATATTTTTGTAGTACTTTCATGTAACTCTTCTAAAGCCTATTATAATTAATAATGAAATTTTAGCTTGATGTTTAAAACCCGTATCGAAGACTTAGAAGAGGTTTTAGATGAAGAAGAGGAAGCGTTAGGCGAGGATGACCTGGAGACAGTTGCAGGGGAAGAAGAGATTTTCCCAGACGATGTGGAGGTTATATGGCCTAAAACTACCGGAGAGTGGTCGCTTCTAAACATGATCCTAAAGGACGATAAAAGATCGTTCTACGACGTTCTAGCCCTATTAAAGTACTATCATTTTAAAAGAATGAAACTGCTTGAGGAAACAAGGGGTTTAAGGAGGATTTTAAGGAGATATAGACAACTCCAGAGGTCTAGGTCGAAGAACATTCTTATAGAGAAACGAATCTACCGGATTCTAGGATTCGACGATAAACAGGGGTTCGAGAACGCTTTAAGGGAAGCTAAACTTGTGGAAAAAGAGCTAAAAAAGCTGCGGAAGATGGAGTACATGCTTGCAAGCATGTTATACGAGGTATGTGAAGATAGAAAAACGTTTTCATGTACGAACTGTGTTTATAAAGCCATCTGCATCGAACTTTTAACAGCTGGGCGGAGAAGTAAACACAAGAAAATAAGAAGATGGTATAGAGGCAAATAAAAGCCTGCGAAAAGCGAATCTAAAGTCGGAAAAGCAAGTATATACCTCTATCAAAGTAACCCATGTAACTAGAATTCCCTTATGTGGAGCATAAATAACCATAGTGTTTATCGAGACGGAAAATCAAAGAGGAAGAAATTTATGTTCTCCTTTAAAAATTTGCGGTGGTATTTTATCCGTCCACTTAATCCAGAAGCCCTAACCTTAAGTTTAAAGAGGCTCTGCGATGAGGCTGTAAAGCTGGGTGCTGATGAAGCCAAGCCCATTAAAACAAGCATGATAGTAGTTAGAGAATGGGTTCGGCTGAAGTGTCAATATAGTTGTGGCGGCTATGGTGGTTGTCTTACATGTCCCGTTTCCTCTATCTGTATCATTCTATGTATTTTGTTTCATTGTGGTGTGGCTTCACGGGTTCCGCCTCGCCCACAGGGACCTGCCTACCCCCATGTGGTCGTGGGCGGCTGTCGAGGCCGACGGCACAAGGCTTCCATCTAAGTTATACCTCACAGGGCCACTCCCCAACACAAAAGACACAAAAATTAAAAGTTCCTGCCCCGCATGGCTAGACCGTCAATGGAGGCTTGTGGCATAGACGTGTTCGCCACAGCTAGGAACGCTGGCTTTCCAATAAGGTGCTCACGTCAAAGGATGAACCACCCACTTATCATGCACTATTACCGGTGACATAAAATCTGCATTCAAGAAACATTATGCCAAAATAAAGAACGTTATCTCGAAAAACTTTGAATTAGAGTTTTTGCGATATTTCCTCGTATCTAGGTAGGCTCCATGCTCCTCCCTTTTCCAGTTTGTAGGATGCTACTAGGTTAGCTATTTTAGCGGCACCTTCTAGGTCGTATCCGTTTAAAATACCGTATATAAAGCCTGTGTCGTATGCTTCGTCGAGACCTATGGTATCTTTTATAGAGACTTTTTGTAGGGGTAATTTTTGGCTTATGTTTTTTGCGAAGACATATGTTCCTTCGGTGTTTAGTTTTATGAAGATTGCTTTGCCCTCCATTTTCTTTAAGAAGAAGCGTAGAGCTGATTGGGAGAGTGTACCTAGAAGTTCTATAGCCTGGTCTTCGGTCATAAGCCAATAATCTATTAGGGATCTAAGGTTGGATAAGGCGCTACTACCAGTCGACAGAAATGTTGATCCTATGTTGAAGAACACTGTTTTACCTAGTTTCTTTGCTTCCCTTAAAAGCTTGAATGCGAGGCTTCTTCTTCCATCCGTAAACACGTTGCCTACGAGGTAAAGGGCTCTGGAATTGGAGATATATTCCTCGTCAACTATGCTTTCATCCCACTTTTCGTTCGTACCCTTATATATTAGCTCGAGGCTTCTCCCTTTCAAATCCACGACCACTATACGGTTTCCCGTGGTACCTTTGTCTACAATTTTTATACGTGATACGTCTACTCCTTCCTCCTTCATTAGACTCAGAAAACCTTGGCCTATGAGATCTCTGCCTATGCATCCAATTAAGCCAGCTGGAGTTTCGAGTCGTGTTAGACCGACTGCCACGTTAACGGCTCCCCATCCTCCTTCCATAACAAAGTCTTTCACGTTTTGTCTTTCGATCGCAAAAGTAAGTTTATCAACTTTCATGATAGACATTAATCCTAGATCGCCTACAGAAACCACTTCTACATACTTCATCGACCCTAACCCCATTCACTGCTCTTCAGCAACCCTTATAATACCTTAATATATCAATAAAGTATTTTTCCTTTTCTAGCCTATATGGTCCATATATAGGGAAATTAAAGAACATGGTGTGTTCTATGAGACCCTTTGAGCTCCCGGAATCTAGGCTTAACCTACTCTACTGCCTACAGTCTAGAGGGTTTGGTGTCCGCATGCATGCCTATGAATATATTTTGATTTATAAGGAAAGGCTGTTTGCAATAATTTTACTTGAATTAGAAAAGGCTAAAGCCACGATCATCGTTCTTCCGTCATATAATGGTGACGCAAAGCATCCACTGAATATTATAAGGGAGTGTATTAAATCAATTGAAAGAAGGATGGATATCGTAGTGGTGTATAGGGGTGCGAATTAAAGACCTCCTGAAAGGTACCCTAAGCGAAGAGGAGCTTAGGTACGTTCCCTCGAGCTTCGATATAATAGGTTCAAGGGAAAAAGCTGTGGCCATAGTGGAGGTTCCCACAGAGCTTGAACACAGGAAAAACGAGATAGCAAAGGCTATAATGAAAATCCATAAGAATGTTAAAACAGTTTTAGCTAAAAAGTCTGCACGTAAAGGACCCTATAGGATACGTGAACTAGAGCTTGTTCTCGGGGATCCGAACACAGAGGTTCTGCATAAGGAGCATGGATACCTTTTAAAGCTTGATCCACGTAAAGTTTACTTTTCACCACGCGAGGCAACCGAAAGACAGAGGGTCGCGAAACAGGTGAAGCCAGGCGAATTCATTATGTTGATGTTCGCTGGCGTAGGACCCTACGCTTTTGCTATTTTAAAATGGCAACCGTTAGTGGAGAAAATAGTTGCTATAGAGATAAATCCATATGCCTTCTATTATCTCCTCGAGAACATTAAACTGAACAAGGCGGAGGATAAAATAGTGCCTATACTAGGGGATGTACGCTACAAGGCACAGGACTTTTATAATATTTGTGATAGGGTCATAATGCCTTTACCTAAGGGTGCTTACCTTTTCCTCGAAGAAGCCTTTTCCTGTTTGAAGCCTGAGGGAGGAATAATACACGTATATCATTGGGCCCCCGAGGACGACCTTTTTTCTGAAATAGAAGGGATAATACTCAAGGAGGCGAAACGTTTAGGCTATCGGGTTCATCTGTTGAATAGAAGAAAGGTGTTACCCTACGCGCCTAGGATAATGAAAGTATGTGTGGAATTTAAGGCATGGAAAAACTAGCTACTGGGTTTCCGTTTTTCCAGGAACTTTTTAAGTTGAAACGAAATGTAACCCTTCCACCCCATTTTCTCGACTTCTTCCATAATCGATATCCAATCCACTTTATCTATCAATAACATTATCACCACTGTTAATATTAAGGATATTACTATGATCTCTAGCGAGGAACCCTCGCCGAAAAGGCCTTCAATTCCTTCGGCAAATATCTGGACTACAACCGTTATGCCCGTTGTTAGGGCTATTTTTCCCAGTGTCACTGCAATAAAGAACTTTTTTAAATTGTATTCTATAGCGCCTAGCACCACGAGTACAGCATCATCGGGTGAAGGGGTGGCAGCCATGATAAATGCTGCCAAGGCGCCATAGTTTCCTAGAAGCCTTTTTAAGGCAATTAATTGTCTCTCGTCGCCCTTGTAGACTAAAGTTCCGGTAAATTTACCTATATAGTAGGTTACAAGTTTACCTACACCGCCTCCTAGGCCCCCGGCTATCCCCAGAAAAATGGGGTTTATGGACTTGCTTGTAGCCAATAGCACTATGGCTATCAGGTAGGGTACCGGAAAGAATGGTATAGCATTTCCTATAACGGATACTATGAAGGCCCCTAGATAACCCCATTGTTGCACCAAAACTTTAAGAAATTCTGCTATATCCATCGTCATCGACCACAAGCTATAGCTATTGTATTGAAGGAAGTTGTATTAATAAGCTTTTCAAGGCGGTTGTTGTCTCCACTCCACTCTATCTATGAAAAAGTTTATATTCGACATTTATCTAAAAGAACTAAAGCAATTGTCGAAGAAGGGGAAAAGTGTCATGGGGCTCCTCGTAACCGATGCCTACAGCGCTTTTGTTGTTAAGGCACGAAGTTTCGTCGAGAGGGCTTCTGTCCTTGACTTTTACTCTTATTCTGCTGTTAACATCCTTTCTGCTGTTAATATTTTTTCTCCCTGCATCGAAATAAGAGGAGGAAAGATGAAACTGAGGGCGACAGACGACGTACATGTCGCTATAACTGGCTGGGGAAATATTGTAATAAATGGGGTTCAAAAAAAGGTCTGGAAGGTATTTCATTTAACCCGCGGTCATGAAATAGAGCTAGTAGCTAAACCCTACAGTATCTTGTACCTTAATCTGGTCGGCGGCATGAAGCTAAGCGACGTTAAGTCCAGCGGGAAAATTAGAGGAGAATGTGAGATCCTACCTTCCTCTAAATACAGTTTTGAGGAGACAGATAGGGTTAAAAGAGCGTTAACGATACCGGAAAGCTACATCCCTGATCTAAATGGGGATAGAAAGCTGGTTAAAGTCATTTCAGAAGAAAATGTAAGGATAAGTGGAGAAGCTACTGTGGTGGGCAAAGCTTTCGAGAGGGAATACATTCTAAAGAGAGAAAGTCTACTCGAGGAAATAACGCCAACAGAATATTCCCAGGGAGGTGCCGGTTCCCTTCTAATAAAGGATAAGGGGCATCTCTCCGTACCACTGGTACATGTAAACGAAGAAATGCCTCTCCTTGGAAGACTTTCTCCACCGAGCCTAGATCTTTTAGCCCGTGTACCTGAAAGAGATAGAATAAGTATAATGTTCACTGGAACACAGGCCGAAGAATGGGAGGTATACAATTATATTAAAAAGATAATGAAGCTACAGAAGATAATTAAAGCCGCTAAAGAGGCAGCGCAAAGAGGAGCAAAATTGCTGAAACTAAAAATCAATGGAAAGATTTTTGATGCCTGGATAGAAGAGCTCGAATAAAAGGAAAACCTTTAGTATTCTAGCGGAAAGTCAAAATCGGCCTAGGTGTGGATATGAATGATAAAATAAACCGGTTAATTAAACTACGCGAAGAATGCAAGTTAGGTGGTGGAAAAGAATACATTGAAAGACAACATTCCAAGGGAAAACTTACCGCAAGAGAAAGATTAGAGTTGCTTCTAGATCCCGACACTTTTATAGAGTTTGATGAATTCATCCAACACCGTTGCATCGACTTCGGTCTAGATAAACGTAGGGCGCCGGGAGACGGTGTGGTTGTAGGTTTCGGGAAAATAGATGGAAGACCAGTTGCCGTATACTCCCAGGACTTCACTTTTATAGGGGGGAGCGTCGGTGAAATGCACGCACTTAAAATAGCCAGGCTCTACGAGGCTGCTTTAAAAATAGGGGTTCCAGTAATAGGATTAAATGACTCCGGTGGAGCCCGGATCCAGGAGGGTGTTGACTCGCTGAAGGGATACGGAGACATATTTTATAGAAACGTCATGGCTTCAGGCGTTATCCCCCAAATAGTTGCAATACTTGGACCATGCGCTGGAGGTGCCGTCTATTCCCCCGCGTTAGCTGATTTCATTTTCATGGTCAAGAAAATTAGCTATATGTTTATAACAGGACCCAAGGTCGTTAAGGCGGCGCTGGGTCAAGAAGTAACATTCGAAGAGCTTGGCGGCGCTGACGTCCATGCAAAGCTTAGTGGGGTAGTTCACTTTATACATGATAACGAGGAGGAGGCCTTTAGGGATATAAGAAGGCTGTTAAGTTACCTTCCTTTAAACAATATGGATGATCCGCCTATCGTTGAACCGGAAGATGAGCCAGATAGAATGGAGGAAAAACTGGATTCCATAATCCCCGAAGACCCCCTTAAACCCTACGATGTCAAAGAAATATTAGAGTTAGTCTTCGACGAAGGATCCTTCTTCGAGGTACAAAAACTCTATGCACCTAATGCGGTAGTTGGGTTCGCAAGGCTCGACGGAATCCCGGTAGGCGTGGTAGCCAACCAGCCTTTGGTTTACGGGGGGAGTTTAGACATAAACTCGTCCGACAAGATTTCACGTTTCGTGAGGTTTTGTGACGCATTCAATATTCCAGTAATAACCTTTGTCGACGTACCGGGCTTTATTCCAGGTACAGCCCAAGAACATGGAGGCGTCATACGTCACGGAGCTAAAATAATTTACGCATATTCTGAAGCTACTGTTCCAAAAATAACGATAATTCTTAGGAAGGCGTATGGTGGAGGCTACATAGCCATGGGTAGCAAGCATCTTGGAGCAGACTTCGTCCTAGCATGGCCCAGCGCAGAGATAGCCGTTATGGGCCCTCAAGGTGCCGTGGAAATAATATATAAACGTGAAATAGCCAAAGCCGAGAATCCCGATGAATTCATCAATAAGGTAGTAAAGGATTATCGTGAAAAGTTTGCTAACCCCTACTTTGCGGCAAGCAGAGGCTACGTGGATAAAGTTTTAATACCGAGGGAGACTCGGCCGACGCTAATAAACCTCCTAAAACTTCTGCTTATGAAAAGGGATTTAAAGCCGAGAATCCCCAAAAAACATGGTATAATGCCGGTTTAGGATGAAGCGATCATGAGCGACGAAAAAATTTTCCTAAAAAAGGTGGCTGTGATAGCCGCCTTAACCTACATGCTTTCAGGGAAGGAGACTACCAGTAGGCCGAAGTCTACTAAAAGACTAAGAAATATCGATACCCCTATTTCATATTGGAAGCTTGTAGGAAGGATGATACACTATAGGTGAACTGAATGGTATCTGGTAGAAAAAAGTTTAGAATAACGATTGAAGGGGAGGTTTTCGAAGTAGAGGTTTTAGAAGAGGAACTAGAAAAAGCCGTAAAAGTCCGCGAGGGAAAACAAGCAAAAAGCCTCGTAGAGCAACGATCACTCCTCCTTCCCATGGCAAAAGGCCAATATATTTTATCTCCGATGGCGGGTAAAGTTACTTCGCTAAAAAAGAAGATAGGGGATCCTGTTGCATTAGGAGAAACTGTTGCTGTACTAGAATCCATGAAAACACTTGTAGAGGTGAAATCAGATAAAGAGGGAATAGTTGAAGAGGTCTTTGTAAAAGAAGGAGATTTCGTTGACTTTAACAAGCCAATTTTAAAGCTTAAAAAAGGAAAACTATAAGAACCGTTTTTGATAAAGCTTTACTGAACATATGTAATCTATCCTCTACATTAAATAATTTTCTTGATTTGTAGTCGTGGAAAACAAGGGTTAGTATTTTAATAGAGGAAGGTTTTTTATTTTTAGGTGGTAAGGTGGTCTCCGAGGAACGACTACAAGAATTAAAGAGAGTAGCGGCAAAACTACTTTCAGCAAACGCGTTAACCGAGGAGGAGCTCTCAGAGAAAATGAACATAAATAGGACCCTTACAAAAAGGATAATGTTTTCCCTACGTGACGAGGGCTTTTACTTGGAGGAGGTTAATGGCAAGTTTATTCTAAGACTTGACAAAATAAATTTCCACGAGCTTGGTGCCAAACTTAAAACAAGGGTTATCGGGAGAAGGATGATGTTTTACAAGGAGGTCGGATCCACAATGGATATTGCACGTGCCATGCACGGCCACGAAGGACTTGTAGTGCTGGCGGAGAGACAGCGAAACGGTAGGGGAAGAAGGGGGAGGGAATGGGTGTCGCCTGGAGGCGGCCTATGGTTTTCCGTTGTGCTTCGCCCCTATAATCCACCACAATATACTTCTCTAATACCCCTTTTCTCTGCGCTAGCTACGGCCGAGGCGATAGAAAACATAACGGATTTGACCCCGAGTCTTAAATGGCCGAACGACATCCAAATAAATGGCCGAAAAGTCTGTGGTGTATTGACGGAGGCTATATATGAGCTAGGTGAAATCTCCTCGGTAATCATCGGCATAGGGGTTAATAACAACATCCCTCACGAGGTTTTTCCAGAAAACATTAGAAACGAGGCTACAAGTTTGATGGAGGAAACAGGCTATCCAATACCGCCACTAGTACTATTATCCTCCATTTTAGAGAGGCTTGAGGAATACTACAAACTATTTATTAGAAAGAACTATGAAAAAATCCTTTCAATATGGAAGAAGAAGACCTTGATGTTGGGTTCAGATGCAGTCATAGGAATTAACGGTGAAAGCATTATAGGTAAAGTTATTGACGTAGATAATCAGGGAAGGCTTGTGTTTATAAATACTAAAGGAGACCACATGGTTCTGAACGCTGGTCAAATAGACTATATAAGAATCATAAAGGGTACTGGCCAGTGAGAATAGCCCACCTTCCTCTCCATGGGGGTAAAGCCCCTCCCTGGCTTGTCTCACGTATGATAGCACTGGCTAAACCCATTGTTCGATTGATCTCGGAGGAATATGGTACAAAGGTGCTTTTAGAACGTCTCTCCGACCCGTTCTGGTTCCAAGCCCTCGGATGCGCGTTAGGATACGATTGGCACTCCTCCGGTGTAACCACGGTTTTAACAGCGGTCCTAAGGCAGGCTATTAATAGACAGAATTTAGGTATACGTGTATGCGGTGGGAAAGGGAAAAAGTCTACAGGAACCCCGAATGAAATCGAAGAGAAGGGCGATGAACTAGGTCTACCTGAAAACCTTATAAGGGAGTTGAAGCTAGCCAGCAGACTAGCTGCAAAAGTCGATAACTCGGCTGTACAGGACGGCTACATACTATATCACCATGCAATATTCTTCGATGAAAAGGGGAACTGGGTGATCATACAACAGGGCATGAACCCCATCTTAAAGTATGCTCGAAGATACCACTGGTTTTCACTTCCATTAAGCGAGTTTATTAAGGAACCCCATAAAGGAATCATTTCAGAGAGGAAGGAGCGATACGTGCTAAACATGGTGTCAAGGAGAAGTATAGATCTACAGAAAACTTTGAGAGATATATCTCTAGAAAACCCCATTAAGGTGAAAAGGGAGTTCAATAAGGCTTTGGCGTTGATCAAGATGATGCGAGAAAAAAGTAGACCATTAACAGATTACATGAAAATTGAATCGGGTGAATCGTTCCATATAAATCCAGAAAAATATTTCTCATACAAGGAGCTTTACATGCCTAGAACCATCGACTGGGAGAAGATCAAAATGATCTATGAATTTAAACCAAAAAGCTTCCGCGAACTCCTTCTCATTAAGGGGCTAGGTGCAAGAACCCTACGGGCGTTAACACTTATAGCGGAACTCATTTATGGTACCCCCGCTGACTGGAGCGATCCAGTAAAGTATTCTTTCGCTTTCGGGGGTAAGGATGGGGTACCTTTTCCCGTGGATAAAAAGTCGATGGACGAGGCCATCAATTTCATGGCGAACATAGTTTCCGCACTTGACATAGAAAGTAAAAGAAAACGAGAGATCCTGCGAAGACTAGGCCTTAAACAGCACAGGGAACTTCGATGGTAGGGTTCCTCCAACACCTCTCAAAATAAAGGGCTCAGGACGCCCGTCTACGTTCATTTTTCACCTATCAACGCGTTCATCATCGCACGTATATTAAATCAACCATCATATTTTAATTGTGATGCCAAAGTATCTGTAGGGTTGCATCCATTGCATTCCATATATGATATCTTCACTTTCTCTCCAGGGATTTTAAACGAAATTACTGTGCTTAAAGACGATGTTATTTGATGGTTCTCATAATATATTCGATTTCTCGGTAAAATGTCTTCACATTAATGCCGATTCCGGGAAGGATTAAATATTAAGGGAGAAAGTATCTGGGAATAGAGGAGGTAAAGAAGTGGCGGTAAAAGTTCGTTTTTACGGTAGGTTTCGGGAAATCGCCGGGATAAATGAGATAAAAATTGATGGAAAAAATTTATCCTTAGAAAAATTGATGGAAAAAATATCTAATTTTATCCCACAACTTGAAGACGAGCTTAGATGTGGAAAAATCGGGGCAACTATTTTTATCGCAGTCAACAATGTATTAGTAAACCCGGATAAAAGTTCGCCAATAGTCATAGAGGATGGAAGCCAGGTGGATATAATGCCTCCACCCTCAGGAGGATAATATTTTGGAAAACTAAATAACACTTGTCGACAACCATAAATGGGTGGACGAAATGAAAATTATAATAAGCGAAAATATAGAGAAACCAAATAAATTACTGGAAAATTTATCCCTAAAAGGAAATATAGGAGCAGTACTGGCTTTCATAGGAATCGTCAGAGAATTCTCAGAGGAAGGAGATAAAGTAGTCAAGTTGTTCTATGAAGCTCATCCAACCCTAGCTGAGAAAACCATCGAAAAGATAGTGGAGGACGCTGTAAAAAAATACGGTTTAAAAGATGTCATTGTTGAACACAAAATCGGTGAGGCAAAGGTAGGTGAAACGGTTTTTGTAGTGATCGTAGCTTCCAAACATAGGGAGGAAGGGTATAGGGGGTTAATAGAAATAGTTGACCGTATAAAAAGGGAAGCCCCCATATGGAAAAAGGAGTACACAGTTAGCAAAAGCTATTGGAAGAGTTAATTTCCAAGCAGAATAACATCCCCGATTTTTTCTATTTTATCCCAGGTAACGATAGTATCCACGCCTGGAAAAACCGCTATTTCTTCCACATAGTTATATATTGATTTCACAATCTCCTTTGGAAAACCTTCTCTCGTCATCCATTCTGATAAATAGTTGAGAGCGGTGTATTCTACATGGTCTTCACTGTGAATGGAATGATTTTCTTTTAGCCATGAGAGAAGTTTATCCGCATATTCCGAATATTCAGGATATTCTTTAAGATCATTTGCAAATGCACGGACATTCACACCTTTCTTCGAGACAGAGGGAAGGGAGAGGCGAAGTCCGACTATTCCAGCGCCTATAACAAAGTTTTTCACATAGCCGAGTAAACGTCCATGCGGGCCTATAACCATTTTTTCTTTAAGTGCTTCAAGAGGCCTGTAGGTGGGTCTGGCGCCATCCGGCATGCTCCTATACTTTGCTTCACGGGGGGTATTCAGCAGTATTATCTTAATTTTAACAGTTTTTTGTCCGTCGGGAAGAGGAGCTTCCCCTATCCAGACGCCTTTAATTTCTTTTATACTAACCTTACCCTTAGTGTATTTTTTCTCCGAAATTTTTTCCTTTAACGGTATCTCCAGTCTGTATCCTTTTACCTTAATGTATTCTAAAAGGTCTTCTACGGAAAGTTCCTTTTTCTCCGTTAAACCAAGAACCTTACGTATTTCATCTATAATTTTTTCCGGTTTTTTCCTACCTAAAAATCCCTTAGCATTTTTCTCCAATATTTTTTCCAACAATTTATCCCTATCAACTTCTCTCTTTTTCTGCATCTTTTTCTCATATACTTTTATGAATACATCATCCTCAGCTACCTCTATTCCTTCGAAATAACCGTAGATGTAGCCTTCGCTGTCGATGACCATGGCGTCTGCCAGCTCTTCAGGTGTAAAAGCCTCTATTTTCATATTATTTCTCCCCCCTTCTAACAATGAATCCACAGTAGGGACACTTAATTGAAGATCGTGGTACTATTCGATTGCAGTTAGGGCATCGCCGAGGAACCAGCACTACGCCTCTTTTGTCGACTTTCGATCCATAATAGAATATTAAAGGTAGTGGTAGGAGAATTGTTAAAACATATATTGAAAGGATTTCTTGGGGACTAGGAAGCCTGTATAATATGCTCGCCTCCCTAATACCGAATATAGCTCCTAGCATAGGTATTAGAATAAGGATATTGATGAAATAGAAAAGGGCGCTTAATACTTTCTCTGATTTCCTGATGATGGATTTCTCTTTAATATAATCCTTTATCACAGCTTTACGTGATAATGGGTAAAGCGGATAGAATCCCTCGACACTTATAGCATCTAACCCTAAGTGGATTAAACTACATGTTAAGAAAATATTTGATATCAACATAGTTAGGAGAGGGTTTAGAAAATACCCTAATAGGTAAACATTGAATACAAAGAAAAGTACCGGGAAAAATAGTGAATGGAGGAACCTGTTTCGACCATTTTTTCTATCCTGAAACATGGAGAATATTATTGAATATTCTAGAGTTAAAACAAGACCTAGGGAAACAATGTTCGAGAAAAGGTAGTCTAAAAAATTCAGGAAAACAACTTCAAATTCCGCTATTAACGGGTATTTTTCTTGAAGCAGGTAGCGAGGGGCTATGAAAAGCAGTAAATAGAGGGTCGTAACTTTCAATCCTTCAACGAAGCTTTCACCCAGCCTTCTAGTTTCCACTAGGGAGAGTATATCTGCTATCTTTAGGTAGAAGTAAGGGAGGAAAACTACATATAATGCTAGCTGGCTTAAATTCATATTTAAACTAACATCCGACATCAAATAGAACATAAAACCTAGCGTCAATCCTGCTACGGCATGAACGGTGCCCCTCATACCGTATCCTCACAATATATAATATACCACCTTTTATATTGACATCATTTATTATATAATGTTCATGTGTGGAAATGAACTATAGAAGCAGGGATTAATCTTGGCTTACATTGGTATAGAGAAAGAAGATAGTGTATGGAGAGAGGAAGTAAGAAAGCTTTTAGATAAACTAGGTTTAAGGCTAGGTAAAGTAGACGAGATCGAAATTAAGACAAAAAGAGGATGGAAAACTTTTATCAGAATAGAAATCTACGGTTTTGTAGAAGGTTTGGCAAACATCCTCTCTAAACAGTTAAAAACAACGGTTTTTGAATGGGGGGAGCATACTATTTTAGGGGAGGTCAGCGCTAAACTTTGGTATGAGGCCGTACGAATATGCTACCCTGACGGTGATGTCGAAACGCTACCGGTGCTGTTATGCGACGGTTTTCTAGATGCTAAAATACCTTCTGAGAACGTCAGAGGCTTAAAAGGAGTTGTGTACATTGGAGGACTAAGAATACCTCTTCCAATAGATGAAGATAACCTAAGGAAAATATTAGCTTTGAAAGGAGACTATTACAATAAGTTGGAGCGACTTATCGAAGCCTATGGGATGGAAAAAATCCTTTCAAGTGGTGCTATTAGGATGTTGGAGGAGGCTAAAAAGGGCGCTAAGGAGCAGGAAGAAAGAATGGAGATAGATTATGAAGCTGGCTTCGTACTTAAACTAGTCGAAGGAAAAATAACTACAATCCCGCTTCTAGAATATATTGTTCAACTAATTCTGGATGGAAAAGAAGAGCATGCCGTCAACGTTGTTAACGAGGCTCCAAAGAACATTGAAAAAGAATTGCTGAAGGAGCTTAGAAATGAAGCAGAATACCGTAATGTTCTAGGCAGGAAAGACGATGCTGAAAAGATATTAAAGTTCCTGGAACGGTTCTCTAAGTGAAAAGAAAAATAAGTAGAATTAATATATACAGACTGGTGGTTAAATGGCGGAAGAAATCCTATACAAAAACTATAGGTTGAGGAAGGATCTTTTTTATACAAAAACCCATGAATGGGCTCGAAGGGAGGGCAATAAAGTATATGTGGGGATAACTGACTACGCTCAGAAAAAACTCAGGGACATAGTATATGTGGAGGAGCCCGAAATAGGCCGAAGGGTAAAGAAAGGCGAGGTAGTGACAACAGTTGAATCAGTTAAAGCCGTAGGAGAAGTCTATTCACCTGTATCGGGAACAATAGTGGCATGGAATGAGGAGTTGGGTGTAGATCCCAGCATCATAACGGTGGATCCTTACGGAAAGGGATGGATAGTAGTAATAGAGATGGAGGATGAAAATGAATTAAAGGAGCTATTGAATGTGGATGGGTACATCAAAATATTGGAAAAAGAAGAGTCAGGCCATTGATTTAACCTTAACCATAGTATACTCATTGTAATCAACTAGCACCTTAACAAATTTTCTTTGAGCAAAAAGCCTATCCACCCCTTTGTCCCCTGTATCGACGAAGAAGACTGGTGTTTCCCTGAGCTTAATGCGTGTGGCGACTACTATTATATTTTCCAAACCCACCTTTCTTAGCACCCGGGGGCTTATCTGCTGGTTTCCTCTACCAAAGAGAAAGCCTTCACGACCCAACGGGCTCACTATAATTTTTGTAGGTAGCCTTAATCTAGAAAGTATATCCAATATTTCCCGTTCATTGACGTCCCTTGCTATCAGTTTGCCGTTTAACAATACATCCACCCCGAGGACCGTTTTCTTTAGATTCATTCTTTTTGCTATGGTTTCAACGGTGGTTCCTGGACCAAGAATATAGATCACGTTTTTCTCGATCAAGTTTTCTACAACGTACTTTGCAATAGAGTCTTTATTTTCCTCTTCTTCGCTAGTTAGCGGAATAGAGTTTTTCGAGCTCTGTAGGTACAGTGGCTCGTAGGGGACCTTCATATAACCGAAAACTTTTACCGAGAGTAGCCCTTTTCGGAAGGCTTCTTCATCTACGTCAACCACCTCAGCTAAACGCAAGATACATTTCCCCCTCAAATATAAGACTAAGAGACGTGCTGAGGCTTCTGGACTTACGCCGAAGACGGAGCTGTATACTTTCACGCCTGAAGGCACGCCGAGAACTGGGACTCTTTGACCAACCACAGTGAGTACGTCACGGGCCGTTCCATCTCCGCCAACAAATACTATGATATCCACCTTCTTCTCCAAGAAAAGTCTGCATGCATTTTTGGTATCACATGCAGTGGTTTTTCTAGGAGCTTTCAGGACGACTCTATAGTTCCCAAAGAATGTTTTTTGGAGCAGTCTTTCTCCCATCTTTCCTGATACCGTGAGAAATAATATCTCCCCATCATGGTTGAGTAGTTTTTTTAGCTTCCTGAGGAACCGTAGCCCTCTTCTCCAGGCCACAGGCCTAGCCCCTAATTCGATGGCACGCCTTAAAACGGCTTCACCATCCGTACCCTTTAATCCTACTCTCCCGCCCATTCCAGCTATAGGGTTTACGATAAATCCTACTTTCCATCCTCCACCATTTTTCTGTACCATAGTACTCGACTAAGATTAATTAACTTAAAGGGATAATAATATGATTGTGAGAAAATGGCATCAAAGATGCCCCCTGAGGTTCAAAGGATTGTAGATCTAACAGCGAAACACAATAAATGGAGGAAGAAGGAAACCTTGAACATGATCGCCTCCGAGAACGTAACTTCCCCTATTGTAGAGTTGGTCTACCTTTCTGATGCGATGCATAGATATGCTGAGGGTATGCCATTCAAAAGATATTATCAAGGAACAAAGTACATAGATGAACTTGAGGTTTACTGTAATGAACTTATGAGCAAACTTTTTGGCGCAAAATATGTTGACTGTCGCCCCACCTCCGGAACCCTAGCTAACGCAACGGTGTTCCATGTATTAGGTAAAAATGGCGATACTTCATGTATAGTACCTCTACCAGGAGGAGGGCATGTAAGCCACTCCGAATACGGTATAATGGGGGCTCTAGGTATAAAACCTGTCCCGCTCGCCTTCGACGAAGAGGCATTTAACATAGACGTCGATCTTTCTAGGAAAATTATAAACGAAGTTAAACCTAAATTCATAGTTCTAGGAGCGTCAGTGATAATATTTCCACACCCAGTCAAGGAAATTAAGGAGATAGCCCAAGAGGTTGATGCACCAGTAATTTTCGATGCAGCCCATGTGCTCGGATTAATTGCTGGCAAAGTTTACCCAGATCCCTTTAAAGATGGAGCTGATGTAGTAACATCCTCAACACATAAAACTTTTCCAGGGCCGCAGGGAGGCGTCATAATGACGAACAGAGAGGATATCTACAAGAAGGTAAAGAGAAAAGTCTTTCCAGTCTTCGTTTCAAACCATCACCTCCATAGGCTGGCGGCTACTGCCATGACAGCAGTCGAAATGATGTACTTTGGAGAAGAATATGCAAGACAGGTGGTTCGTAATGCTAAAAAACTCGCCGAAGAGCTGCATGCAAGAGGATTTAAAGTGCTTGGTGAAGGATACGGTTTCACCGAAACCCATCAGGTGCTGGTAGATGTCAGGGAACAAGGAGGTGGAGCGTATTCAGCCGAGAGGCTGGAAGAAGCAAACATAATAGTTAACAAGAACATGCTTCCATGGGATACCCCAGACATGATAAAGAATCCATCGGGGCTGAGGATAGGGGTGCAGGAGCTGACAAGAATAGGTATGAGGGAGGATGAAATGATACAGGTAGCACAATTCTTCGAGAAAGTACTCATCAAGAAAGAGGATCCTGCTGAAGTTAGAAAAGAGGTCGTAGAATTCCGCAAAAACTTCCAAGAGGTTCATTACACGTTTAAAGTTGACACCAGAGAGTTGGCAGATAAGTTGTCTCTAGGTGTCTAAATGTCGACGCGCCTAAAAAAGCTTAATGCTGCAAGGGAGGCCCTAAAGCTGGTAAAACCAGGGATGACCCTGGGTGTGGGCTCCGGAAGCACAGTTAAAGTATTCATAGATGAGTTGGCTCGAAAATTCACACATAGAGACCTAAAGGTTGTGGCAGCTTCGTTGGATAGTGAAATACATTTACTCTTAAGGGGCTTTAATCCTCTACCTTTATACTCCGTGGATGAGATAGACTTAGCCATAGATGGGGCGGATGAAGTTGACCCAGCAGGAAACCTAATTAAGGGTGGTGGGGCCGCACTTACAAGGGAAAAAATTATCGACTATTATTCTAGGGAATATGTAATCATAGTTGATGATAGCAAACTGGTAGAGAAGCTCTGTACGTCTCATCCAATACCGGTTGAAGTAATCCCTATTGCATGGCGGCAAGTGAAAAAACGTATTGAGAAGAAACTGGGCGGGAAGATCGTTCTACGCGAGGCGGTCAAAAAGAACGGTCCGATAATAACAGATAATGGGAACATCATATTAGATTATTATCCATCGGATACTCCACCATTAAAACCAACCGAACTTGAAACATTGCTGAACAACGTTCCCGGAGTCATCGAAAACGGCGTATTTGCCATTAAAAAACCTTCGAAGATCATTGTAGGATACGCTGAACGAGTTGAGGTAAAATCTATCCCTAGTCTTTAGCTTCAAAAAGACATTTTTTAAAGACCGGGTTACTCCTTATTTTTTCACAGGTTTCGCACACCACTTCTAGAATTTCTTCTTCCGATGCACCTCTAACCATCATCTCCGCCATCTTGTCAGCTGCTTCTTCAATTACCGGTATCTTATCTAAAAGCTCTTTACACACCCCCCGCTCCCCTGAAATGTAACGGCTTACAGCTGATTGGCTAATACCCATTTTCTCCGCAATCTTCATCTGGTTTCTCCCGTATTGATTATACAGTTTATAAACTACACGTGCCCTAAGAAGGGGCATTACCTTCTTAACAATTATCTCACATATCGGCTTCATCGGAAGATCACAAATTATTTATGCACAATGTCATAATAAGCTTTCTGCCAGCTGGAAACTTTTATTCCAATGTACGTAAGATATCATGAGAGGTAGTGGAGATATGATTCTATCAAGAGAAGAGATCCTAAAGGCTATAAAGGAGAGAGAGCTGAAGATAGAGCCGTTTTCCCCCGAAAACGTTGGGCCATGTTCCGTGGATTTAAGACTTGCAGACGAGTTTGGGGTATTCTCCTCTAACAGTTTAATTGATCCCCTTGATCCCGAAAGTATAAAAAGGTCTCTAAAAACCGTTAAAACAAACGGGAAGCCTTTTCTGTTAAAGCCCAAACAGTTTATTCTCGCGACGACCCTTGAAAAGATATCTTTGAGTAGAAACTTGGCGGCTACCCTTGAGGGACGCAGTAGTGTTGCCAGGTTGGGTGTAGTGGTTCATGCGGCTGGGCTTGTTAGTCCAGGCTCCGGAGAAATTTATCCTAAACCCCTTGTATTGGAAATATTTTCCCAGAACAATTCTCCGGTAAAACTTTATCCTGGAATGCGAATAGTCCAGATAATTTTCCATAAACTTTCCTCTCCGACAAGAATAGGCTATGATGAAAGAAAAACTTCAAGCTATATTAGGGAGAATATTTGGATAAGCGAGAAAGCTTTCCCCTAGTTTTTACAAGTCGTGCTATAAAGAAACCGGTGCTTCTATGTCTATGTGGAAACAATCGCCTAACTTTTCCATATTTTTCTCCATAAACAGTATATCCACCTTCTCCAGGGATTCTGACATCCTCCACCTCTAAACCTTTTTCCTTAACTAGTTTAAGTACATGTGCTTCGCCTTCGTGGGGTAAAAGGGAACATACTGAATACACTAGTGAGTTAAAGTCAATTGCATCTACAATATGTGAGAGAATATTCCATTGAACACGCACCACCTCATACAGGAATTTTTTATCCTGGAGAATTATCCTTAACGCTGGATCCTGGGCAATGGCGCCGCTATTGGTGCAAGGAGCATCTATTAGAATTTTATCTAGATCCCTTTTAATAATCATCTTGGAGGCATCTAAAATAATAATATCGATGTTTACAGGCTTCTCAATGAGTTTATGTAGGATTTTCTTCATCTCGAATGCACGGTTGATGGAGAGGTCGCCTGCAATAATATGGACGCGGCCTTCTGTAAGTTCGTAGATATACTCGGTTTTAAGCCCCGGAGCGGCACACGCATCGTATATTTCATCCCCCCTCTCCGGCCCTAAGGCGTGTACAGCGAGGACGCTCCCTTTATCTTGAGGTATTAATATCCCCTTCTCTACCAAGGGTAACGCTCCTATGGAACTCTTTATATCCCTCACTTCGAAGACTCCATCTAGATGGCTATCAGCTTGAAACGTTAAACCGCTTTTCCTCAACCTTTTAATTACTTGACCATACTTAATCTTCTTGAATTTATTTAGTCTAAGCCACTTAACAGGCCTTTCATTAGACTTTAACATTTTTTCAACTTCCTGTGGAGACATTACTTTAAGCAGTTCCTCTACAAGCCAAATGGGATGCGAATACTTTAAAGCTAGGAATGTGGCTTTGTCTTCTATATCTATAAGTTCCTCCGCTTTCTCTGCTTTTTCAACGTTTTTTAGGATAGAAAACATCCTTCCTGTCAGTAATCCACCGAAGAATCTCCTTATCTCTTCAAGCCGCCTTCTCTCCCGGAAAATTAAGTAGAATGCAACCCTGAAAGCACACTTACGGCGAAGCGGGGTCTCACCTAAATTATTGATGACTAGAAGATGGTCAGCTAGCATAAAGCTTGTAAGGCTTTTCCAAGCTATTTTATATGCCAGCGGTTTATTTACCCGCCAACTAAACTTCTCGAGAGCCTTTAAAAAACCCTTATCAAACGATATTCTTTTTCGCTCAATTTCCTCTATTATAAGGGTGGCTAACCTGTATTCGGACCTCATTTTTACCTCCTGAAGCGTTACATTAGGGAAACGAAAACGGCTGTATTTCCAGAAAGAGGCTAATGTAGAAGAGTATGGAGGAGAGTATAAAGGCCAAGTCTTTTCTTAAATGTTTAAATACAGTTAAGGAGGCCGTGAGAAAACATAGAGAAGTTATTTGAAGGATTCTAAGAAGTAATGTTAATATAATAGACTTCCAGAAAGCGCTTAAAAGCAACATGTTTACAGCTAGGCTTACATACGGGTAAAGGTAGGAGGGGGCTAGAGATACAAAGGTTGCTAAGAAGAAATCGGAATCCATGTTTCTGGATCCGCTAATTCGACTGAATACTTCTAGAAGTAGGAAGACGCCGACCCAGTTGAGGATAAATTTTACTGCTATTCCAAGGGGACCTAGATTAGCGTGGAAGGGGTTGAAGATACGTGAATCGGAAACCGATAGAAACGTGACATCCATGTCTGTGGTCATTACTCCCGTAAGAGAAACCAGGAAAAGCACAGTAGATAAAAACAGTAGAAGCCTATTGTTTTCCCGTAGCTTTCGGAAGGGAATATATGGAATAAGAACATTTTCCAGTGCTTCTATGACACTGTTGAAGGTTCTTTCCCTTTCAGGAAGTATCTCTCTAAGTCTTTCTCTTTCGCTTATCATCAGTTCGTAAAGTTTGTATCCTTTGGGGGTGAGAAAGTATCTTCTATCTTCATTTTGTCCAACGTAGCCAGCTAAATCATCTAAACTATAGTAAAGTGCACCAGTGCTTACCTTGAGTTCGTTGCGTAGTTCGGTGGCAGTGGCACTTTTCTTTCTACCTAAATATTGGATAATTTTCCTCTTGACTGGATGAGCCAGTATAGAATATATTTTAATGAGTTCTTTTTCCCTCTTCTCGTCCGCCGGTTCACCTTCGATCTTCTTGGTCATAGAGTTCCCGTGTTTCCCTTATTATAATACCAGTAGCTTTTCTTAAAAGAATGATAGCAGGCTAATATAGGTTAGCACGTATTTCTATAGGTAGTTTTAGTATATAGTTATCTAAAGCTTTTAACAAACCCTGAAGTCCTCTAATGGTCTCCTATAGAGGATTGTTTCCTGAAGCATATAATTAGAGAAGGCTATTCTTGCTGTATCTCCAACTTAAACGGTGTACATATTGCCGCTTCAGGGGTTCAGGTTTGATAGACCTTCATAGACGTTAATAGTCTTTGGTCTACCAAACCCTTGGGCTTCACCACCCTCAGGTCTCCTTTCATCGGAGACCATATCATCGGCATCCGCCCCCTCAGGGCAACCCCGTCCCACAGCTCGTGGTTCAGGAGAGGCTTCACAAACCTCTCCCAGCACTCATAACTGTGGGGGAAGCCCCGCATCCTGAGGTAGATGTTTATGCAGGCATTCTTCTGCCTATCAATAACCAACC